>NZ_JBVIRL010000002.1:603000-799171 GCF_055576085.1 Kitasatospora sp. NPDC033851
CCGTGGGGCGTGCCCCGCACCCGGGGTGCCCCGGGCGGCCGCGCTCCATTCTCCCCCGCCCGGGTTCCGGGGCCCTCAGGGGGGGCCCCCCCGGGGGGGGCCCGCCCCCCCCCGGGGGGCGGGCCCGCCCCTCGTGGAGAGGAGTCCGCCATGTCCGGTCTGGTCCGCAAGAGCTTCGACGATCCCGAGGAGGTCCGCCCCTTCGAGGAGGGCACAGGGGAACTGCGCCTGGTGAGCCTGGACGCCGGCCCGGTCGGCCGAGCCGTGTTCCAACCGGGGTGGCAGTGGTCCAAGCACGTGAAACCGATCGCCAAGACCGACAGCTGCCAGGCGGCCCACGCGGGGTACGTGATCTCCGGCCGGATGAAGATCGTCATGGACGACGGCCAGGCGGAGGAGTTCGGCCCCGGCGACTACATGATCTGCCCGCCCGGGCACGACGCCTGGATCCTGGGCGACGAGCCGTGCGTGGTCATCGACTGGCAGGGGTTCACGGACTACGCGAAGCGCTGATCCGCGCACCCCTGCCGGGCGTGCGGGCGGGATGTCAGACGGCGCTGCCGGCCTTCCAGTCGGCCCAGCCCATGTTCCAGCCGTTCAGGCCGTTGTCCGGGGCGACGGTCTTGTCACCGGAGTTCACGACCTCGACCACGTCGCCGATCATCGAGGACTTGTAGAACTTGTAGCCGTCGGTACCGGCGTCCTGCGCGCCCTTGGCGTCCTGCAGGCCGACACAGCCGTGGCTGGTGTTCTGGCCGCCGAAGATCGACGCCGGGGACCAGTAGTTGCCGTGGATGAAGGTGCCCGAGCTGGTGAGGCGCTGGGCGTGCGGCACGTCCGCGATGTCGTACTCGCTGCCCAGGTTGACGGTCTGCGAGTTCATCCGGGTCTGCGTGTACTGCTCGGAGATGACCATCTTGCCGCCCCAGGTGGTGTGTTCGGGCGACCCACCGGAGATCTTGTAGACGGCGCTGACCTGGCCGTCGGTGGTGACGGTGAGCTTCTTGGCACCGAGGTCGGCGACGGTGGTCTGGGCGCGGCCGATGGTGAAGCGGACGTCCTTGGACTGGGTGCCGTACACGCCCTTGGCGCCCTCGACGTCCTTGAGCCGGAGCTTGAGGGTCACGGTGGTGCCCTTGGCCCAGTACTCCTGCGGCCGGAAGTCGAGGCGAGTGCTGGAGAACCAGTGCCCGACGATCTCGACGCCCGGCTCCGCCGTCACGGTGATCGCCTGCTGGACGGCCTTGCGGTCGGTGATCGGCTTGCTGAAGTTGATCGAGACGGGCATGCCGACGCCGACCGTCGAGCCGTCCTCGGGGGTGAAGTAGCCGACGAAGGTGTTGGCCGGGGTCGCCGTGGTGAAGACGGCGTTGGAGTCCGCCTCCAGCTTGTCCTTGTCCACCGCGACGGCTGCGACGGTGTACTTGGTGCCGCTGGCCGGGGCCGCGGCCGAGGTCCAGCCGGTGTTGTCGGCGGAGAGCTGGCCGGCCAGCTCCTTGCCGGTGGAGTCGGTGACCTTGACGCTGCTCAACGTGCCGTTGCCCACGGTGACCTTGACCGGCTCGCTGAAGCTGGCGGCGGTGGCCCCGTCGGCGGGGGTGACGGTGATCACGGCGGCCGATGTCTTCGGGGTGCCGCTCCCGCCGCCCGAGCCCGGGGCGCCGCTCGCGCTGCCACCGGAGCCGCTGCCACCGCCACTGCCGCTGTTGTCGTTGCAGGCCGCGAGAAGCAGGACGGGCGCCCCGATCAGTCCTGCGAGAACACCGCGTCGGCTCCAGCTTCCTCCGGCCGCCCGCCCCTGACCGTCCCGTGCCGTCACGTCGCGTCTCCCTGCTGATCATCCCGGGCATTTACGGATACAAAAACGCAATCCGCCCGTTCACGGTTCCATCACCGAAGGGTAAGCGATCGTATGAGATGACCCAACGTGCCCCCGAACAAGGACAAAACGCCCGATCTGCCGTGGCAGACCGGGCGTTCCGAGCGGTGACGGAGTGCCGTCGTTACTCGGCGGACTCGTCCACCGAGTACTCGTCCCACTCCTCGTCGGCCGGGTCGAACTCGGTCTGCGCCGACTCCCAGGTCGCCGAGGCGAGCTCCACCCCGGGGACGTCGCCGAGCAGCGCGACGGGGTCGATGAAGTGGGCGAGCGAACCCGACGGGTCCACCTCGATGGCCTCGACGGACTGGGCGCGCTCCTCGTCGTCGAGGTACTCGTCCTCGGTCACCGCCTGCAGGGCCGCCGCCTTGAGGGCGCCCTCGTCGGTGATCTCCGCGATGAGCTCGATCTTGACCCGGACGTAGCGCGGGGCGTCCTGGTCGGTCGTTTCAGTGCTGGTCATGCGTGCGAGCGTACGGGAACGGCGGGCCGCCCGGCGCACGCGGCGGGAGCCGCGGGCCGACGGACCCGGGACCGGCGGCGAACGGAGGCCGGGCGGAACGAGGCCGGACGGAAGGAAGCCGAACGGACGGGGCCGAACGAAAGGGCCGGTCCCTCGAAGAAGGACCGGCCCCACCGTTCCCCCGCATCGGCTCCCCCACCCGGGAGCCGCGGGGACGCGCCGTACGGCGCGGTGCGGCCGCGGGAGCCGCCACACCCTGTCGATCGGCCGGAGCCGGACAGGGGCGGGACGACGGCACCTCCCGCGGAGGGAGGACACAGCGGCCGTGTCAGGGCCACCCGATGTGTCCGGAGTCGACCGCGATCGCCGGGGAGCCGCTCCCGGACGGTTGCCGTCGCCTCGTTCGGCGTGCTGCCGTTGACCACTACGATGCCGGACGCTTGTTAACCACATGCTGCGGGCAGGTGACGCCGGTGTACCACTTCGCCCGTGGACGATTCCTCCGGATCCGTCCACGGGCGAAGCGCCGGTGACCGTGCGTCAGTGCGCGGCGCGGACGGTCAGGTAGCCCAGCAGGTCCTGGCGGGTGACGATGCCGTGGGGCTTGCCCTCGACCAGCACGACGGCCGCGTCGGCCTTCTCCAGCACGGTCATCAGGTTGGTGACGGTCTCGCCCGAGCCGACCACCGGCAGCGGCTTGGACATCACCTTGTCCAGGGTGTCGGTCAGCTCGATCTCCTTGGCGAAGATGCCCTCCAGCAGCAGCTTCTCCACCACCGAGCCGATCACCTCGCCGGCCATGATGTCCGGGTGCCCGGCGCCCGGGGAGACCACCGGCATCTGCGAGACGCCGTACTCGCGCAGCACCCGGACCGCCTCGGCGACCGTCTCGTTGGGGTGCATGTGGACGAACTGCGGGATGCCGCCCTGCTCGATGGCCTCCTTGCGGGCCAGCACCTCGCTGATGTGCGCCTCGTCGGTGGACGAGGGCAGGAAGCCGTAGTCGGCCATCCAGTCGTCGTTGAAGATCTTGGACAGGTAGCCGCGACCGCCGTCCGGCAGCAGCACCACCACGACGTCGTCCGGCCCGAGGTCGCGGGCGACCTCCAGCGCGGCCACCACGGCCATGCCGCAGGAGCCGCCGACCAGCAGGCCCTCCTCCTTGGCCAGGCGGCGGGTCATCTGGAACGAGTCCTTGTCGGAGACGGCGACGATCCCGTCCGCGACGCCGCGGTCGTAGGCGGTCGGCCAGAAGTCCTCACCGACGCCCTCGACCAGGTACGGCCGGCCGGTGCCGCCCGAGTAGACCGAGCCCTCCGGGTCGGCGCCGATCACCTTGACCTTGCCGCCCGAAACCTCCTTCAGGTAGTTGCCGGTGCCGGAGATGGTGCCGCCGGTGCCGACGCCCGCCACGAAGTGGGTGATCTTCCCGTCGGTCTGCTCCCACAGCTCCGGGCCGGTGGAGTGGTAGTGCGAGGCCGGGTTGTCCGGGTTCGAGTACTGGTCCGGCTTCCAGGCGTTCGGGGTCTCACGGACCAGGCGGTCGGAGACGTTGTAGTAGGAGTCCGGGTGCTCCGGGGCGACGGCGGTCGGGCAGACGACCACCTCGGCGCCGTACGCGCGCAGGGTGTTGATCTTGTCGGTCGAGACCTTGTCCGGACAGACGAAGATGCACTTGTAGCCCTTCTGCTGGGCCACGATCGCCAGACCGACACCGGTGTTGCCGGAGGTCGGCTCCACGATGGTGCCGCCCGGCTTCAGGGCGCCCGAGGCCTCGGCGGCCTCGATCATGCGCATCGCGATGCGGTCCTTCACCGAGCCGCCGGGGTTGAAGTACTCGACCTTCGCCAGCACTGTCGCGCTGATGCCCTCGGTGACCTTGTTCAGCTTGACCAGTGGCGTATTGCCGACCAGGTCGATGATCGAGTTGTGGTACCGCACGGGGGTCCTCCCGGTCTATGGGCATGCGAGTGCTTTCGGTACTGCAAAGCCTAGGGCGTGGCACGCACCCCGGGCCGCCCGTCCGTCCCGGGAGGCACGACCCCACATCCCCCGCGGCCCCTGCCTCCCCCAATGGACCACCCCCGCCGGTACTCGCGCCCTCCGTGCGGGTAGGAGGGGTGTACGACCCCGCCGGGGGCGGCACGAGGACGCGAAGGGGGCACCGGATGCCAGGCGCACACGACTCGCGGGCCCGGGTGGCCCGGCGGATCGCCACCGCGGCGGCGTACGGCGGCGGCGGGCTCGGGCTGCTCGGCGTGGGGGTGGTGGGCCTGCTGCTGACCGAGAGCAGGCTCGCCGTCCAGGCCATCGGCGCCCTGGAGACCGTCCCGCCCAGGGCCGACGGCGTCTACGGCGAGGCCTTCGCCGACCGCGCCGCCGCCCCGCAGCAGCCGCTCGTGCTGGCCGTCCTCGGCGACTCCACCGGCGCCGGCCTCGGCGTGGCACGGGGCCGGGAGACCCCCGGCGCCCTGCTCGCCGCCGGTCTGGCCTCGGTGGCCGAGCGCCCGGTCCGGCTGGTCAACGTGGCCCGTTCCGGCGGCCGCTCCGCCGACCTCTCCGGCCAGCTGGAGCAGGCGCTGCCGCACCACCCGGACATCGCGGTGATCATGATCGGCGCCAACGACGTGACCCGGCACAGCCCGGCCCAGGTGGCCGTCCGCCACCTCGGCGAGGCGGTCGCCGCACTGCGCGCCAACGGCTGCGAGGTGGTCGTCGGGACCTGCCCGGACCTCGGCACGATCAAGCCGGTGCGCCCGCCGCTGCGCTGGGTGGCCCGCCGGCTGAGCCGACAGCTGGCCGCCGCGCAGACCATCGCGGTGGTGGAGGCGGGCGGCCGGACGGTCTCGGTGGGCTCACTGCTGGGCCCGGAGTTCGCCGCCCGCCCGGAGATGTTCGCCGCCGACCGCTACCACCCCTCGGCCCAGGGCTACGCGACCGCCGCGATGGCCATACTGCCCTCGGTCTGCGCCGCGCTCGGCCTCTGGCCGGAGGAGGAGCGCCCGACCGCGCCGGTGCCGGGTGAGACGGTGCTGCCGGTCGCGGTGGCCGCCGCCGCCGCGGCCGCGCAGGCGGGCACCGAGGTGGCGGCCGTGGAGGCGGAGGGCGCCGGCCACCGCTGGGCGCTGCTGCGCCAGCGCCTGCGGATCGGGCTGCCCCCCTCGGGCGTGCCCGGAGAGTCCCGTCCGGGCCCCGGGAATACGTCGGCCAGCTCACACGCTGGGGCGGGTGACGCTTGACCTACCAAGCGGTAACTTTCCTCCCGGACGTCAGGTCCGCCGTCACCCAGCGAGGAGCCCCTCATGCCCGAAGCCGTCATCGTCAGCGCCACCCGTTCGCCGATCGGCCGGGCTTTCAAGGGCTCCCTGAAGGACGTCCGCCCGGATGACCTGACCGCCCACATCATCCAGGCCGCGCTGGCCAAGGTGCCGCAGCTCGACCCGCGCGAGATCGACGACCTGATGCTGGGCTGCGGCCTGCCCGGCGGCGAGCAGGGCCACAACCTGGCCCGCATCGTGGCCGTCCAGATGGGCATGGACTACCTGCCCGGCGCCACCATCACCCGCTACTGCTCCTCCTCGCTGCAGACTACGCGGATGGCGCTGCACGCGATCAAGGCGGGCGAGGGCGACGTCTTCATCTCGGCCGGCGTGGAGACCGTCTCGCGCAGCATCCACGGCACCTCGGACGGCATGCCGGGCACCATGAACCCGCTCTTCGGCGAGGCCCAGGCCCGCACCGCCAAGCGCGCCGAGGAGGGCGGCGGCGAGTGGCACGACCCGCGCGAGGACGGGCTGCTGCCCGACGCCTACATCGCGATGGGCCAGACCGCCGAGAACCTGGCCGCACTCAAGGGCATCACCCGCGCCGAGCAGGACGAGTTCGGCGTCCGCTCGCAGAACCTCGCCGAGGCCGCCATCAAGGCCGGCTTCTGGGAGCGCGAGATCACCCCGGTGACGCTCCCGGACGGCACCGTGGTCAGCACGGACGACGGCCCGCGCGCCGGCGTCACCGTGGAGGGCGTCTCGGGCCTGAAGCCGGTGTTCCGCCCGGACGGCACCGTGACCGCCGGTAACTGCTGCCCGCTGAACGACGGTGCGGCCGCGCTGGTCATCATGTCCGACACCAAGGCCCGTGAGCTCGGCATCACCCCGCTCGCCCGGGTGGTCTCCACCGGCGTCAGCGCGCTCTCCCCCGAGATCATGGGCTACGGCCCGGTCGAGGCCTCCAAGCAGGCCCTCAAGCGGGCCGGCCTGACCATCGACGACATCGACCTGGTCGAGATCAACGAGGCCTTCGCGGCCCAGGTGATCCCGTCCTACCGCGACCTCGGCATCGACCTGGACAGGCTGAACGTCAACGGCGGCGCCATCGCGGTCGGCCACCCCTTCGGCATGACCGGCGCCCGGATCACCACCACGCTGATCAACTCCCTGCAGTGGCACGACAAGCAGTTCGGTCTGGAGACCATGTGCGTCGGCGGCGGCCAGGGCATGGCGATGGTCATCGAGCGCCTCAGCTGACCATCCCCGCACCCTCCGAAGGGTCTGGACCACCCATTTGGAGTCACGCTACGTAATTGAGGGCCGGATCACACCGCGAGGTCGATCCGGCCCTCTTTCCGTTCATTTTCGGCCCGGAAGTCGACACTGCGGAGCGGATCAACTCCACTGCGTAGAACAGTGTTACCTAACAATTTGGGGACAAGAGCGAAAGTCCCGGACGAATTAGACATTCGCCACTGCGGTAACACCCCCGGATGGGGCAGTGTGGACACGTAACCCCGTTCCGCTCCTCGCTAGGAGTACGTTCCGTGAGCGCCGTCTACACCATCCTGCTGCTGATCCTGATCACCGTGTCGACCGCCGTGCTGCTCCGGCTCCGCGGGATCTCCCGCCGACTGGAAGCCCAGGCAGCGGCCCCTGCCACGCCCGCAACCGTGGACGAGGCCGCGATACGCCGGGCCGTCGCCGAGGCGCTCGCCGCCGACCGCGAGCGGGAGATCACCGAGGCCCGCGCGTTCTGGGCCGAGCAGGAGGCCCGCGCGGCCGAGGACGCGCCACTGTTCGACTCCCCGTTCACCGGAGTGTTCTCCGGCACCGACGAGTGGCCGCTCTTCTTCCCCCGCCCCACCGGCCCGCAGGACGCCGCCGACAACGCCGGGACGATGGACCCGGAGTTCGGCGAGGCGCTGCGCTCCGCGCTGGAGGACCTGATCGACGAGGGCGTCACCGGCCCGGCCGACCCCGGCACCGACGGCGGCGCGCCGCTGCGCCCCGGCCACCCGCTGGGCGAGGCCACCAAGGACGTCCGGGCCCGCCGCGAGGCCGACCTGCTGGCCACCGGCCTGGAGGCCGGGCTGCTGGATGCCGAAGCGGCCGTCGAGGAGGCCCCGGTCGCCGCGCCCGACCCGCGCCGCCACCCCTCGCACCCCGACTTCGTGCCGAGCCAGGCGCCGTCCCGCGAGTGGACCGACGGCCGGCTGGCCACCCTCGCCGAGGAGGGCGTCGCCCTGATCGACGTCCGCCCGGGCCCGCTGGGCACCCTGGACGTGTACGCCTTCGCCGACGGCACCACCCTCTGCGTGGCCCCGGGCGACCGGGAGGCCGCCTACCGGCTGATCGACGCGGTCCGCGCCGGTGAGCACGTCCGACTGCTCGGCGGCTCGCGCTTCTCCGGCTCGTACTCGCTGACCTTCTCCACCGACGAGGACGCCGTCTACGTGCTCGCCGACCGGGTGGTCGCCAGCATCTGACGCAGCCTCAGCAGGACGGCGCGCCGAAGGCCGGCCGGGTCAAGGGGTTACCGACCCGGCCGGCCTTCGGCATGTCCGGCTCCGGAGCACCCCGACCGGCCCGTCGGCGCCGAGAGCGCCTCAGGCGCAGAGCACCGCCGTCTCCCGCACCGCCGCGACCGCCCCGGCCAGCACATCGGTGACGGCCGCGGGCCCGTCCGGCAGGGCCACCTCCGCGCCTTCGGGCAGCGCCGCGAGCGCGGCCGCCAGGTCGTGGCCGGCGACGGCCAGTTGGTCCCCCACCGCGAACGCCCCGGCATCCGGGAAGTCCCGCTCCGGCCCGCCCTCCACCGTCAGCGCCAGTGCGGCCAGTCGCCGGGCCAGGTCGAGCGCGGCCGCCGCCCGCGAGGCGTGCCCGGGCACGGAGCCCAGCAGCTTGCTCTGCGGCAGCGAGCGGAAACGATCCGCCAGGGAGTCGACGGCTTCGACCAGGGCCTGTACGTCCGGGGGCTGTACGTCATGCATGCCAGCGAGCCTAGGCGAAAAGCCGCCGGGCCCCGGAGCGGGTGGCTCCGGGGCCCGGCGGCAGTGGTTCACGGCAGGGGGACGGTTAGTCGTCGCCGCGCAGGATCGCGATCAGCCGCATCATCTCCATGTAGATCCAGACCAGCGACAGGGTCAGCCCGAAGGCGGCCCGCCAGGACTCGCGCTGCGGGGCGCCCTGGGCGATGGCGGTCTCGATCTCCGCGAAGTCCAGCGACAGGAAGAAGGCACCCAGGCCGATGCCGACCAGGCCGACCACGATGCCCAGCGGACCCGAGCGCAGGCCCATCTCGGCGCCGAAGGCCAGCGACGCGACCAGGTTGACCAGCATCAGCAGCACGAAGCCCATACCGATCGCGATGCCGATCCGGGTGTAGCGCGGGGTGACCCGGATCCTGCCGCTCTTGTAGGCGAACAGCATCGCCGCGAAGACCGCCGCCGTGCCCAGCACCGCCTGGATCACGATGCCGTTCAGCATGGTGTTCAGCGCGTGCGACCAGGCGCCCATCGCGAAGCCCTGGAGGGCCGCGTACGTCAGGATCAGCGGCGGGCTGACGCTGCGCTTGAAGGAGGCCACCAGGCCGACGACCATCGCCACCAGGCTGGCGGCGATCGCGAAGCCGTAGTTCTCGAACGGCAGCGCGAACCAGGCCACCGCACCGGCGGCGACCAGCGTCAGCAGCGTCATGGCGGTGCGGGCGACCACGTCGTCCAGCGTCATCCGCCCGGTGGCCGCCGGACCGGCCGACGGGCCGTTGTACAGCTGGTAGAGCTGCTCGTCGGTCAGCGGGGCCTGACCCTGCGGCTGCTGGGCGTACTGGGTCCCCGCGTAGGGGTTGCCGTACGGGCTCCCGGGCTGCGCGGTGTTGCCGAACCCCGCGTAGCCGGAGTCGCGGGTGAAGGACCCCTCCCGCGAGAAGACCGGGTTGCTGCTTCTCATTGCTCATTCCCTCCGTGGCGGCACTGCACCGCCCACGCATAAGGGTAATGGCTTGGCAAAAATTCCGGGATACGCCGCGAGGAGGATCTGGTGAACGACTCCCGGCGGGGGCGCCGTCGGCGCCCCCGCCGGTCGACCGGTGCCCGGAGCCGGACTCGAACCGGCACGGCCTCGCGGCCAAGCAGTTTTAAGCTGCCCGTGTCTGCGTTCCACCATCCGGGCGTCCTGCGAAACCACCCTGAGCCTAGTCGCCCGGATCACTCTTTCGCATGTTCCCAGCCCCGGAAGTTGTCATGTTTCCTTGCCATCTGACGAACTGTCCGGGATTTCGGCCACGAAGGATAGTGGTTCCGGCCACCGCCCCTCCCTCAGGGTTCCCGTCATACCGCAGGAGGACGGATCAGCCCTCCCGTACGCCCAGCGATGGTCGGGCCAACCGTCCGGCGGAGCGACGCCAGACCATGATCACGTCCCGGAGCATGGAGGTACAAGCCCACGAGCACAAGGAGTCCCCCGTGACCACGTCGACCGCAACCGCCGTCCGTACCGGCCTGGCGGCCGCCCGCGCCACCGGCCTGAACAAGGTCTACGGGGAGGGGGAGACCCGCGTCGTCGCCCTCGACGACGTCAGCGTGACCTTCCCCCAGGGCGAGTTCACCGCCATCATGGGCCCCTCCGGCTCCGGCAAGTCCACCCTCATGCACTGCATGGCCGGCCTCGACACCGTCAGCTCCGGCTCCTCCACCATCGGCGACACCGAGCTCGTGGGCCTCAAGGACAAGCAGCTCACCCAGCTGCGCCGCGACCACATCGGCTTCATCTTCCAGGCCTTCAACCTCCTCCCGACGCTGACCGCCCTGGAGAACATCACCCTCCCCATGGACATCGCCGGCCGCAAGGTCGACAAGCCCTGGCTCGACCGCGTCGTCGACACCGTCGGCCTCTCCGGCCGCCTCAGCCACCGCCCCTCCCAGCTCTCCGGCGGCCAGCAGCAACGCGTCGCCTGCGCCCGCGCCCTCGCCGGCAAGCCCGACATCATCTTCGCCGACGAACCCACCGGCAACCTCGACTCCCGCTCCGGCGCCGAGATCCTCTCCTTCCTGCGCAACTCCGTCCGCGAACTCGGCCAGACCGTCGTCATGGTCACCCACGACCCCGTCGCCGCCTCCTACGCCGACCGCGTCGTCTTCCTCGCCGACGGCCGCATCGTCGACGAACTCCACACCCCCACCGCCGACACCGTCCTGGACCGCATGCGCCGCTTCGACGCCAAGGGCCGCACCAGCTGACACCACGACAGCCCGCAGCCCGCCTCCGACCCCTCCCAGGACACCCCATGTATCGCACCGCACTGCGCAACGTGCTGGCCCACAAGGGCCGACTGCTGATGACGGCGCTGGCCGTCATGCTCGGCACCGCCTTCGTGGCGGGCACCATGGTCTTCTCCGACACCTTCGGCAAGGCCATGCGGGACAGCAACTCCAAGAGCTACTCGGACATATCGGTCCAGGTGGTGGACCGCGCGGCCGGCTCCGCCGCCAGCGCCAAGCAGAAGAGCGAGAGCGGCTCCGCCGCGCTCACCGACGCCACCGTCCAGCAGCTGGCCGCCCTGCCGGGCACCGCCGGCGCCCGTGGCGTGGTGAGCGGCTTCACCGGCGTCGCCGACCACAAGGGCAACCTGATCGGCCAGTTCTGGGCCGCCAAGGGCGCCAACTTCGCGCCCGGCCAGGACGGCAAGGACCCGCGCTACCCGATGGCCGAGGGCCAGGGCCCGAAGAACGGCAAGGAGATCGCGCTCGACCGCAAGACCGCCGACAAGGCGGGCTACAAGGTCGGCGACACCGTGCGGGTGGCCGCGAACGGCCCGGTGGTCGAGGCGAAGCTCACCGGCATCTTCACCACCGACGACCCGGTCGTGAGCACCGGCGGCACGCTCACCCTGTTCGACCGGACCACCGCCCAGCAGCTGCTCCTGGAGCCCGGCCGCTACAGCAGCGTCATCCTCACCGCCAAGCCCGGCACCTCCGAGGACGCGCTGCTCGCCCAGGCCCAGCCCAAGGTGCCGTCCGGCCACCAGTTCGACGTCGAGACCGGCGCCAAGCTCAAGGCCGACGAGCAGGAGATGATCACCAAGGGCACCGACAGCATGCGCACCATGCTGCTGGTCTTCGCCTTCATCTCGCTCTTCGTCGGCATCTTCATCATCGCCAACACCTTCACCATGCTGGTCGCCCAGCGCACCAAGGAGCTGGCCCTGCTCCGCGCCATCGGCGCCAGCCGCAAGCAGGTCACCCGCTCGGTGCTGGTCGAGGCCCTGCTGATCGGCACCGTCTCGGCGGTGGCCGGTCTGGCTGCGGGCGTCGGGATCGGCGCGGGGATGCAGTCCCTGATCGGCGGCCTGAACGAGAACATGCCGAGCGGCGCGCTGGTGATCAAGCCGCTCACCGTCGCGGTGACCCTGGTGGTCGGCGTCGTGGTGACGGTCCTGTCGGCCCTGCTGCCCGCCCTGCGCGCCGCCCGGATCGCCCCGGTGGCCGCGATGAGCAGCGGCGACCAGCCGGCCTCCCAGAAGAGCCTGGTGGTCCGCAACACGATCGGCTCGCTGCTCGCCGCCGGCGGTCTGGCCCTGATCGGCTACGGCGCCTCCACCGGTGACGACAGCGGCCGGATGCCGGTCGGCCTGGGCGCCTTCCTGGCCCTGATCGGCGTGTTCGTCCTGCTGCCGCTGCTCTCCCGGCCGGTGGTCGCGCTGCTCGGCCCGCTGCTGCGCGGGCTCGGCGGCACCCCCGGCAAGCTCGCCCAGCAGAACGCGGTGCGCAACCCGCGCCGCACCGCGGCCACCGCGGCCGCGCTCACCATCGGCCTGACCCTGGTCAGCGGTCTCACCGTGATCGGCGCCTCGGTGGGCGACGCGGTCGACCGGGCCGTCACCAGCTCGATGAAGGCCGACTACGTCGTCTCGGCCGCCAACGGCATGAGCCTCTCCGACCAGGTGCCCGGGCAGATCGCCAAGGCGCCCGGGGTGGCGGCCTCCTCGCCGATGACCGCCGCGTACTGGGAGCTCAACGGCACCAGCAAGTCGATCGCCGGCCTGGACGCGGCGAGCTTCGACCAGGTCGCCGACATCAAGCTGACCAGCGGCTCCGCCGCCGCGCTCGGCCAGGGCCGACTCCTGGTGGACGAGGACGTCGCCAAGAAGTTCAACGTCACCACCGGCTCCACGCTGACCGTCTCCTACCCGGACGCCTCCACGGGGCAGCTCACCGTCGGCGGCGTGTACAAGACGGGCGGCATGCTCGGCCCGGTCGTGGTGGCCAACAGCGAGATCGCCAAGCACGAGCCGAAGCCGTACATCTCCGACGTCCTGGTCAAGGGCAAGGACGGCGCCACCGACTCGCTCAAGCAGTCGCTCAAGGACGCCACCGGCGCCAACCCGGTGATCGAGGTGAAGTCCAGGCAGGACGTCCGCGACGACTTCAGCCAGACCATCACCTTCGCGCTGAACCTGATGTACGGCCTGCTGGGGATGGCGGTCCTGATCGCGATCCTGGGCGTGATCAACACGCTGGCGATGTCGGTCTTCGAGCGCAAGCGCGAGATCGGGATGCTGCGGGCGATCGGTCTGGACCGCCGGGGCATCAAGCGGATGGTCCGTCTGGAGTCCGTGGTGATCTCGATGTTCGGCGCCGGCGTCGGCCTGGCCCTCGGCTGCTTCATCGCCTGGGCGATCAACGGCACCCTGAAGTCCAGCCTGGCCGGCCTGACCACCGTCCTGCCGTACGGCCAGCTGGCGATGTTCCTGGCGCTGGCCGGGGTGGTCGGCCTGGTGGCCGCGATCTGGCCGGCCCGCCGGGCGTCCAAGCTGGACATCCTGTCGAGCATCAAGACCGACTGACCCCGAGTCCCCACCCGAGCGGCATCACGGGCGAGCGGGCGAACTCCCGCCCCGAGCGGCGTCACGGGCGAGCGGGCGAACCCCGCCCCGAGCAGCGTCACGGGCGAGCGGGCGAACCCCGCCCCGAGCCGAAGGGGCGCGCCGGTGCCGAAAGGGAGAAGCGAGGGAGCGAGGCACGAGCGAGGGAGCGCCGACCGTCGGCACCGGATCCCGAGCGCCCCGGAGGCGAGCGGGCGAAACAACAGAGCGAGCCCCTGCCGGAGGTCCGGCAGGGGCTCTTCTACTGCTGTACTCCGCCCGGTCACAGGGCCGGCTGAGCACCACGGAGGTCGTGGTCCGGCGACGCTGCCGGGCGGAGGGCCTCCGACTCATACCCCGGTGCTCCCACACCGGGGTCTCAGTCGCTTACTTGCTCGCGAGTTCCTTGTCGGCGGCCGGCTTGGCGGCCTCGACGGGCTTGGTGGGCGGGGTGACCTCCTGGATCGGAAGCTGCGGCTTCTCCATCTGGGAGAGGCCGACCATCTCGCGCTTCAGGAACATCGCGAGCGTCCAGTCGGTGAAGACGCGGACCTTGCGGTTGAAGGTCGGGACCATCGCACCGTGGTACAGGCGGTGGAACCACCAGGCCGGACGGCCCTTCAGCTTGTACTTGCCGAAGAGGATCGCCACGCCCTTGTGCAGGCCGAGACCGGCGACCGCGCCCAGGTTCTTGTGCTTGTACTCCTTCTGCGGGAAGCCCCGCATGCCGGAGATCACGTTGTCGCCGAGGACGACGGCCTGGCGGCAGGCGTGCTGCGCGTTCGGCGGGCACCAGGCGCCCTCGCCGGAGGCGAGGTCCGGGACCTGGGCGTTGTCGCCGGCGGCCCAGACGTAGTCGAAGCCCTGGACCTGGAGGGTCGGCGCGGTGTCGACGTGGCCGCGCGGGCCCAGCGGCAGGCCGAACTCGGACAGCACCGGGTTCGGCTTCACGCCGGCCGTCCACACGATGGTGGAGGCGTCCATCTCCATGCCGTTCTTCAGCATGACGTGGCCGTCGACGCAGGAGTCCATCGAGGTCTCGATGTAGACCTCGATGTTGCGCTCCTCGAGCTTCTCCTTGGTCCACAGACCGAGGTCCGGGCCCATCTCGGGGAGGATGCGGTTGGCGGCCTCGACCACGACGAAGCGCATGTCGTCGCGGCTGACGGTCCGGTACAGCTTGGACGCGTCGCGCGCCATGTCCTCGATCTCGGCGATCGTCTCGATGCCGGCGAAGCCGCCGCCGATGACGACGAAGGTCAGGGCCTTGCGGCGGACCTCCGCGTCCGAGGTGGACTCGGCCTTGTCGAGCTGGGCCATGACGTGGTTGCGGAGGCCGATGGCCTCCTCGACCGTCTTCATGCCGATGCCGTTCTCCGCCAGACCCGGGATCGGGAAGGTGCGGGAGACCGAGCCGGTCGCGACGACCAGGTACTCGAAGGGCAGCTCGTAGCTGTCGCCGGCCGCGGGCTGGATCGTGGCGACCTTGCGGGCGTGGTCGATGCCGGTGACGGACCCGGTCAGCACCTCCGCCTGCTTGAGGGCGCTGCGCAGCGGCGCGACGAGGTTGCGGGGCGCGACGTTGCCGCCGGCCGCCTCGGGGAGGAAAGGCAGGTACGTCATGTACGACCGCGGGTCCACGACCGTGACGGTCGCTTCGCCGTAGCGCATCTTCTTGAGGATGCGCATCGCGGCATACAGGCCGACGTAACCACCGCCGACAATGAGGATGCGAGGACGCTCCGTGGTGCTCATATCCGAAAGTATCCAGCACCGTCCGGAGCAGCCTTCGTGAGCCCGGTCACAAGCTCATGGACCCCCCGTGCTACACTGCGCGGCCACAAATCCCGCCCAGGCGTGTGCACTCACACCCCTTCGCGCCCCCTCGCGAACGTGTGCCGGAGCACTACCCTGCTGAGCAGCAACGATCCGTACAGCGCCCGGGTTCCCGCGCATGATTTCGATTTTCAAACCGTGAACGAGCCCTGGCCTGCGATCCAGCGGGCCTCACGCCCGGTAGGCCTTCGGTCCCACAATTCGGACGTAGCGGGCGAGGCGGTGCGCCGAATGACCCGATCGCCATGTGAAGAAATTCACGAACTTTTCCGCACGGGCCCGGGCGCGCCCCGGCCCCGGCTCCCCGCAAGGGGCGCCGGGGCCGGTCGGGTAAGCCCCGCAGCAGGTCAGCGGGCGATACCCCAGGCGATCCCGTCCAGGATGTCGTGCTCGCTCACGACCACCTCGGCGGCACCGGTCCGCTCCATGATCTCCAGCAGCTCCAGCGCCCCGGCCGCGATCACGTCCACCCGGCCCGGGTGCATCGACGGGATGGCCGCGCGCTCGGCGTGGGTCGCGGCCAGCAGCTCGCGGGCGATCCCGGCGACCCGCTCCCGGCTGACCCGCGAATGGTGGATCACCTCCGAGTCGTAGTCCGACAGACCCTGGGCGATCGCGGACACCGTGGTGACCGTCCCGGCCAGGCCCACCAGGGTGGCCGCACCGGTCAGCGGGACGACCTCCTCGGCCTTGTCCAACTCGGCCCGCACGTGCGCCCGGGCCTCCGCGATCTGCTCCGCGGAGGGCAGCTCGGCGCCGCCGAAGTGCCGCTCGGTGAGCCGCACGCAGCCGATGTCCACCGAGCGCGCCGCCTGCACGTCGTCCGTCCCGAGCACGAACTCGGTCGAGCCGCCGCCGAGGTCGAACACCAGGTACGGGGCCGGGAACTGGTCGCCGGTCAGCTCCTTGGTGGCGCCCAGGAAGGAGAGTCGCGCCTCCTCCTCGCCGCTCACCACCTCGGGCTCGACGCCCAGGATGTCGCGCACGCCCTTGACGTACTCGTCGCTGTTCTCGGCGTCCCGGGAGGCGCTGGTGGCGACGAAGCGGACCCGCTCCGGGCCGACGCCGAAGCCCGAGATGATCTCCTGGTACTCCCGGCAGGCCGCGAAGGTGCGGGCCAGCGCGTCCGGGTGCAACCGGCCCGTCTGGTCCACGCCCTGGCCCAGCCGGTTGACCATCATCCGGCGGTCGAGGTCGGTGATCTCACCGGTCTCCGGGTCCAGGTCGGCGACCAGCAGCCGGATCGAGTTGGTGCCGCAGTCGATCGCGGCCACGCGGGTCATGGTCACTGCGACTCCTGCTGCCCCTCGGCGTCCGGCGCGACGTCATCCGCGGCACGCTTCTTGGCGGCGCGCTCGGCGGTCTTCTGCTGCTTGGCGGCGATCACGGCCTCGTGGTCCTGCTCCTTGGCGCGGTTGCGGGCGACCCGCTCACCGGCGGCCTGGACCTCGGCCGGGGAGACGCACGGGCCCTTGGCCCACCAGTCCTCCAGCATGCCGATCGCCTCGTCGCCGAGCGGGTTGACGCCCTCGCCGGCCGCCAGCGAGTGGCCGACCAGCACGTGCAGGCACTTCACCCGGTCCGGCATGCCGCCGGCGCTCGGGAAGCCCTCCAGCACCTCGATCGCGTCCCGCCGGGCGATGTAGTCCTCGTGCGCCTTCTGGTAGGCGGCGGCCAGCTCCGGGTCCTCGGCGAGCCGGGCGCTCTGGTCCTTCATCACGCCGTCCGCCTCCAGGGTGCCGATCAGCGAGGCGGCCTTGGGGCAGGTCAGGTAGTACAGCGTCGGGAACGGCGTGCCGTCCGGCAGGCGGGGGGCCGTCTCCACGACGTCCGGGTTGCCGCAGGGGCAGCGGTGCGCCACGCCGCGCAGGCCGCGCGGCACCCGGCCGAGCTGGGCGGCGATGGCCGCGACGTCGGCGTCGGAGACGGTGGGGTGGTTCTCAGTGGTCATGGGGGGAGGTGTCTCCAACGGAGGACGGTGGGAGCGGAAGGGGGGTGGCGGGGGCGGGTGCGGCGGCGTCGGCGGCGTCGACCGAGTCCCAGATGCTGGTGTACCAGGGCTTGGCGGCCATCGCCTGACCGGCCGCCACACCGGTGGCGGGGGCGCCGGCGGCGGACGAGGAGGGCTTGGCCGAGGCCTGGCCCGCCGGGTCCACCGCGATGTACGGGGTCTCCCCCGGCACCGCGTAGTGCAGCCGGGCGCGCGCCTGCGCCTTGACGAACTCCGGGTCCTGCCAGCGGGCCTTGTCCCGGCGCAGCTGCTCGACCTGCTGGCGCGCGTGGTCGGCCTTCGCCCGCTGGGCGGAGATCTCGGCGCGCTGGGAGATGAACTGCCGCGTCGGGTAGGCGAGGATCGCCACCAGCGAGCAGAGCACCAGGACGAGGACGGTCGCCCGGCTCGTGAACCGAGGCCGGGCCGCCAAGCCCGGGATCCTCCAGCCTGCCATCTCCCGTATCCCCTCCTGGTCGCGACGGTGCCCCGCCGTCCACCCTACGGGGTGAAAGGCGGGGCACCGGTCAGGCTGGCGCTCAGCAGCCCTCGTGCTCACTGGTGTGCGGAGCGACTGCGCTCGTCACTCCGCGGAGCGACTGTGTTTGTTACTCCGCGGACCGGAAGCGCGGGAAGGCGCCGCGGCCGGCGTACTCGGCGGCGTCGTCGAGGATCTCCTCGATGCGCAGCAGCTGGTTGTACTTGGCGACGCGCTCGGAGCGGGCCGGGGCACCGGTCTTGATCTGACCGCAGTTGGTGGCGACGGCCAGGTCGGCGATGGTGACGTCCTCGGTCTCGCCGGAGCGGTGCGACATCATGCAGCGGTAGCCGTTGCGCTGGGCCAGCTCGACGGCGTCCAGGGTCTCGGTCAGCGAGCCGATCTGGTTCACCTTCACCAGCAGCGCGTTGGCGGTGCCGGTCTCGATGCCCCTGGCCAGGCGGGCCGGGTTGGTGACGAACAGGTCGTCGCCGACCAGCTGGACCTTGTCGCCCAGCTTGACGGTCATGGCCTTCCAGCCGTCCCAGTCCGACTCGTCCAGCGGGTCCTCGATGGAGACCAGCGGGTACGACGCGACCAGGTCGGCGTAGTACTCGATGAGCTCGGTGGAGGTGAGCGCCTTGCCCTCGAACTGGTAGGCGCCGTCCTCGTAGAACTCGGAGGCGGCGACGTCCAGGGCCAGCGCGACGTCACGGCCGGGCACGTAGCCGGCCTTCTGGATGGCCTCGGTGATCAGGTCCAGGGCCTCGCGGTTGCTGTCCAGGTTCGGCGCGAAGCCGCCCTCGTCGCCGAGGCCGGTGGACAGGCCACGCTCCTTCAGCACGCCCTTGAGGGTGTGGTAGACCTCGACGCCCCAGCGGACGGCCTCGGAGAAGGACTCCGCGCCGATCGGCGCGATCATGAACTCCTGGATGTCGACGTTGGAGTCCGCGTGCGAGCCGCCGTTGAGGATGTTCATCATCGGGACCGGCAGGACGTGCGCGTTCGGGCCGCCCAGGTAGCGGAACAGCGGCAGGTCGCTGGCCTCGGAGGCGGCGTGCGCGACGGCCAGCGAGACGCCCAGGATGGCGTTGGCGCCGAGCGAGGACTTGTCCGGGGTGGCGTCCAGGTCCAGCATGGCCTGGTCGATCAGGCGCTGCTCGGTGGCGTCGTAGCCGACCAGCTCCGGGCCGATCTGCTCGATGACGGCCAGGACGGCCTTCTCCACGCCCTTGCCGAAGTAGCGGTTCTTGTCACCGTCGCGCAGCTCCAGCGCCTCGAAGGCGCCGGTGGAGGCACCCGACGGGACAGCGGCACGACCCGTGCTGCCGTCGTCGAGGCCGACCTCGACCTCGACCGTGGGGTTGCCGCGCGAGTCGAGGATCTCACGGGCTACGACGACATCGATGGACGGCACGAGGCATCTCCTTGCGGAAGCAGGTCCGGCTGACGGTGGTGCTGTCAGCAGGACGATTGCGGAGTCGTTACGGACCAGAGCCTAGCCGCCCAGGCTCCCGGGGCCACGTCCGCCTCGGTCTCGTCTCAGCGTGTGGCCCCGCTACCCACCAGTAGTTCACCTGCTTGTCCCAGCTTGTCCCACTGAAGCGGGCGAATGCGGACGAAGGGGGCCGGCGGGCCCAACCCCCTTCGCGCGTCGGCCTTCACGCGTCGGCTCAGCCGAGGTGCAGCACCTGGCCGGGCAGGATCAGGTTCGGGTCGCCGCCGACGGTCCCGTGGTTCTGCTCGTACAGCGCGTGCCAGCCGCCGGACACGCCCTGCGCGGCGGCGATGGTCGACAGGGTGTCACCGTCGCGGACGGTGTAGTCGTGGCCGGACGCCGGAGCGGCCTGCGGCGCGTACTGCTGCTGCGCGGCCTGCGGGGCGTACTGCTGCGCGGCGGCGTGGCCCGCGTACTGCTGGTAGACGCTCTGGTGGCTGGTCCAGTACCAGGCGCCGTTGTTCTGGTACCAGTACACCTTCGCGTCCGCGTCCCAACCGCCCTGGCCGGAGAGGCCGTGGGCCTGCGGCTGCGCCTGCTGCTGCGGGGCGGCCTGCTGCACCGGCTTCTGGGCAGGCTTCTGCGCGGCGGGCTTCTGGGCGGCCGGGTTCTGAGCCGGCTTGGCGGCGGGCTTCTGGGCCTGCTGCGCGGGGGCGGACTGCGGCTTGGCGTCCGAGGAGGTGTCGACCGCGGCCGGGGCACCGCCCTTGCTCAGGCCCGCCTTCTTCGAGCAGACCGGCCAGGCGCCCGGGCCCTGCGAGGCGAGCACCTTCTCGGCGACCGAGATCTGCTGCGCCCGGCTGGCCTGGTTGGCCTGCGGCGCGTACGCGGTGCCGCCGTACGCCTTCCAGGTGCCGGAGGTGAACTGCAGGCCGCCGTAGAAGCCGTTGCCGGTGTTGATGCTCCAGTTGCCGCCGCTCTCGCACTGGGCGACGGAGTCCCAGGCGGAGGCCGGTGCGGCGGAGGCGCCGGTGGCGGTGAGGAGCGGCATCGCGAGTCCGACGCCGGCCACACCGGCGACGGCAATGGCCTTCTCGGTCTGGGTACGACGGCGGTGACGACCGGTTCCAACGAACAGCATGAAGAGGTCCCTCTCCGCACGCCTGCGAGGTGAGCTGTCGGGTTCGGACCGGGAGGTGGCCCGGCCGCCGTACGCGGAAACGATTCCGCTCAGGCGGCTTCACCCCAAGCCGTGGGAAACGGCAACAAACCTGGTTCCCCCGCCCCTGCCCAGGGTTCTGGTCGGTTTCCCGTGACGCGGCGGGCAGGATTCGGCGTTCCGCGCACGAGGTCCGCAGCTGCGAACTCCAGGGAGAGTAGACAGATCCTCAGACCAATCACAAGCTCATATCACCGATATCACACAGAAATTACGGCGCGTGCCCGATCGCCTACCAACGGCGCCGCTATGTCCGGATTGATGGGCGTTCACACCTGAACCGGAAGACCCCGGGCGACGTTCCGTCAGCGTGTCGCCCGGCGTTTCGTCATCTTGTGTCAGTTTGTCAGGGGCGCATAAGGGGTGTCGGGGGCGTATGCGGAGGCGTATGCAGGGGCGTATGCGGGGAGCGACTCTCCGGACTGAATTCGACCGGAAGTTCCCGCAGTCCACGCATGATCAGACCGCCGCGCCAGCGCAGATTCTCCGGGCTTTCCGCGAGCCGCAGATCGGGCAGCCGGGAAAGCAGTGTGGCCAGGGCGGCACGCCCTTCCAGGCGGGCCAGCGGGGCGCCGATGCAGTAGTGGATGCCGTGCCCGAACCCCAGGTGGGGATTGTCAGTCCGGGCCAGGTCCAGGGTGTTCTCGTCCGCGAACCGGGCCGGATCGCGGTCCGCGGCGGCCAGCACCACCAGCACCGGGTCACCGACCGGGATGTCCACCCCGCCGATGGTCAGCGGCCGCGTCGCGAACCGCCAGGTCGCCATCTCCACCGGCCCGTCGTAGCGCAGGAGTTCCTCGATCCCCGTCTCCAGCAGCGCGTGCTCCCCGCGCGCCACCGACTCCTGCAGCGACCGGCGCTGCCCCGGATTGCGCAGCAGCGCGTACATCCCGTTGCCGATGAGGTTCACGGTCGTCTCGAAACCGGCGAAGAGGAGGATGAAGGCCATTGCCGCGGCCTCGTTCTCGGTCAGGTGCTCGCCGTGGTCGCTCGCCCGGATCAGACCCGAGATCAGGTCGTCCCCGAGGTCCGCCCGCTTGCGGTGGATCAGCTCCAGCAGGTACGCCCGCATCCGCTTCACCGCTCGCCCCACGCCGCCGCGTTGGCCGCCGCCGTGGCGGATCATCATGCCGGCCCAGTCGCGGAAGTCGTCCTGGTCCTCGGCCGGCACGCCCAGCAGGTCGCAGATCGCGTAGATGGGGAGCGGGAAGGCGAACTCGTGGATGAGGTCCGCCGAACCGCGCTGCGCGAAGCCGTCGATCAGCCGGTCCGTGAGCTGCTGCACCCGCGGCTCGAACTCGGCCACCCGGCGCGGGGTGAACGCCTTCGACACCAGTCGGCGCAGCCGCGTGTGGTCCGGCGGGTCGATGTTCAGCAGGTGCGTCATCAGGTCCGCCTGCCGCTCCCCCGGGATGCCCACCCGGCCGGTGCGGTGCGCCTGCTCACTGTGGTGCGCCGGGTTCTTCGACAGCCGGCTGTCCGCGAGCGCCTGCCGGGCGTCCGCATACCTGGTCACCAGCCAGGCCTCGACACCGCTCGGCAGCTTGGTGCGGTGCACCGGGGCGTGCTCGCGCAGCCAGGCGTAGGCGGGGTACGGATCGGTGGCGAACTCCCAGGTGAACAGCTGCGGAGCGGCGGCGTCGGGCTGCTCGGGATCGTCGGACGGCGCGGCGGCCGGCTGCGCGGCGGCGGGCTGGGCGGGGTCGTCGGACGGCGCGGCGGCGGGCCGGGCGGAGTCGGGCTGAGCTGGCATGGGTCGACCGTATCCGGTGGGTGCGCGCCCCCCTTCCTCAACGGCTCGCGACCCCCGCGTCAACGGCGTGCGACGGGCGCGCCAACGCTCCGTGGACGACCCGTGGACGGTCCGTGGACAGCTCTTGGAAAGCTCTTGGCCGGACGCCGGGCGTGAGCCTGGTCACCTGAGGGGTAATCCCTGTTGCGGAGGGTCAGGACCTGCCTACGATCCTCCGCAGTACGCGTGGGCGCCGGTGCGGTGTCGCCCACAGGGAGGAGCAGACCATGCGGGTCAGCGGGTCAGTCGTCGTCATCGCGGTACTCGACGGCGGGTCGGGCGCCGGCCTCGCCCGCCGGTTCGCCGCGGCCGGCGCCGCCGGAATGCTGATCGCCGACCAGCACGTCGGCATCGCCGAGGACCTCGCCGCCGAACTCGACCGGCCGGGCTGCCCCGTCGTCGGCGTCTCCGGCGACATCCGCCGCCCCAGCGACGTCGCCGCCCTCGTCGACACCGCGGAGAAGCACCTCGGACCGATCGACCTCTTCGCCGTCGCCGGCCCCGACGGCGAGCGGATCGTCTCCCTCGCCGACCTGCCCGACCACCTCGACCTGGAACGCCTCGCCGAACTCGTCGTCCTCGTCGGCGAGGCCATCGGGGAACTCGTCCCGCCGCAGCGGCGCCCGATGGAGAGCACCGCCACGGCGGCCTGAGCGCCTACTCCCCGTCCGGCTCCCGGTCGGGCTCTCCACCAGGCTCTCCGCCCGGTTCTCCGGCCGGTTCTCCGATGGGTTCTCCACCAGGCTTGAGGCCCTCGGCCGCGCGTACCGCGTCCCGGTAACCGCGCGCGGCCGAGCGCAGCGCCGCGTCCACGTCCACCCCGGCGTCGTGCGCCCGCTGCGCCACCGCGAGCAGCAGTCGGCCCGCCGACTCCGCGGTCAGCTCGGCCGGCAGCTCGTACGGCTCGTCCGGCACGGTGCGGACGCCCGCCCGGCGCACCCGGGACACCAGCTTCGCCGCGTACGCCAGCGCGGGCAGCCCGGCCGGCACACCGTCCAGCACCGACTCGCGGTCCGCCTTCTCCGCGGCCTTCAGCTGCTCCCAGTTCGCCTCCACCTCGGCGGCGCCCTCGGCCTCGACATCCCCGAACACGTGCGGATGCCGGTACATCAGCTTCTCGACGATGTCGCCCGCCACGTCGTCGACGGTGAACGGATCGGTCGGGTGCTCCTCGGCGATCCGGGAATGGAAGAACACCTGGAGCAGCACGTCACCCAGTTCCTCGCGCAGCGTCCCCCGGTCCCCCTCCTCGATCGCCTCGACCAGCTCGTACGCCTCCTCGACCAGGTACTTCACCAGACTCTCGTGCGTCTGCTCGGCGTCCCACGGGCAACCGCCCGGCGAGCGGAGCCGGTCCATCACCGTCACCAGGTCCAGCAGCCGCGCCCCCGGCAGGTCGTACGAGCCCGGCAGCACCTCGATCTCCGGCACCTCACCGGCCCGCTCCACCGCCAGCCGCGCCAGCGCGTCCGTCAGCCCCGGATCCCCGTCCGGGCTGCCCAGCCACACCGTCGCCCCGGCCCCGGCGGGCTGCCCGGTCAGCAGCCGCGCCAGCGCGGGCGCCGACCCGGCCGCCACCACCTCCACCGCCACCCCGGCCTGCCGCACCGCCGCCACCTGCGGATGCCCCTCGTCCGCCACCAGCACCCGCCCCGCCGACCGCAACGCCTCCCACGCCGGCCACGCCAGCAACCCGGGAGCCACCCGGTGGGTCGTGGTCAGCAGAATCAACTTGGCGCCGGGAACATTCGTCGTCACACCTCGAACCTACCCGCCCACCCCCACCCCCGGCGGCCCTCACCCCACCCGCCGCACCACACCCTGCCCCACCACATCCCGGACATCGATGTCCTGCTCCCGAGACCGCCGATCATCCCCCGCACAGGAAGTCGGACCCGCCGACTTCCCACTCCCCAGCCGACGCCGGGGTGGCTGGGGGTGGCTGGGGGCCAGGGGGCGGGGTGCTGGGGGTGGAGGGTGGAGAGGGACTGGCGGAGGCGGCGGACGGTGGGGTGGTGGGGGCCGTCGCGACGTTCGCGGTCGAGGAGGAGGGGGAGCAGCCACTGCCGGGCGTTCTGGGGGGCGCCGGTGGCGGCGAGGTGGAGGCCGATGCGTTCGCGGAGGTCGTAGGCGCGCTCCAGGTCGCCGTCGAGGCCGGATTCGAGGCGGGCGGTGTGGGCGGTGAGAAGAGCCTGATACTCGGCGAGGGCGTCGGCGCCGTGGCCGAGGTGTTCGAGGCAGATGGCGGCGCGGTAGCGGTGGTCGAGGCCTTGGGGGCCGTGCGGGCCGCCGTCGGCGGTGGCGGCGAGGCGGCGGTACTCGGGGAGGGCCTGCTGGGGGTGGCCCTCGTGGAGGAGGGTGCGGGCGTAGATGGTGCGGATGGTGCGCACCAGGGGTGCGGCGCCGCCGAGTTCGGCCTCGGCACGGGGCAGCAGGCCGGCCGCGAGGCCGAGGACCTCGGTGTGGCGGCCGGCGTCCACGAGGTCGGAGAGGCGGGCGCACTGGGCACCCAGGTCGGGGAACGACGGCGGCGGAGTGGCGGGGGCGGGCGGCACGACGGATGCGGGCGGGACGGCCGGGACGGGCGTCCGCAGGAAGGGGCGGGGCTCCGAGCGGACCGGTGGCGCGGCCGGGGCAGCGGCGGCGGCCGCGAACATCGCCCCCGGCGAGAACGCTCTCGGCTTCGTCACCTTCGAGGTGCCGAAGGACGCCAAGCTCGACAAGGCCCAGTTCGGCCTCGACAGCGGCTTCGCCCCGCAGACCGGCCAGTGGAAGCTCGGCTGACAGCCCTGTTCACAGCCGTCGCCGCCGAGGCCCGCACACAGAACGGCGGCCCCGGGCCGAAACCCGAGACCGCCGTGAACCATCGCCCGGCAGGCGCTACTTCTTCGCCCCCGCCAGGTCGTCGAACATGGCCGACAGGAACTCGCTGCACCAGCTGAGCAGTTCCCGGCCGACCAGCGGCTTGCCGCCGATCCGCCCGGTGCTCGGTCGCGGCACCAGCAGCTGCTGGGCCGCCGCCTTGACCTGGCTGCGCGGGTAGAGCCGGTTCAGCCGCAGCTGCTGGGACTCCCGCAGCTCCACCGGCCCGAAGCGGACATTGGAGCCCTGCAGGGTGATGTCCGAGATGCCGCACCGGCGGGCGTACAGCCGCAGCGCCGCGACCATCAGCAGGTTCTCCACCGCCTCGGGCAACTTGCCGTAGCGGTCCACCAGTTCGTCCCGGACGTGCGTGATGTCGTCCTCCGAGTTGACCGCCGCGATCGAGCGGTACGCCTGCAGCCGCAGCCGCTCGCCGGGCGCGTAGTCGTGCGGCACGTGCGCGTCGACCGGCAGCTCGATCTTCACCTCCAGCGGCTCCTCCTCCGGCTCCCCGCCGCCCGCCAGCGACTCGCGGAACTCGGCCACCGCCTCGCCGACCATCCGCATGTAGAGGTCGAAGCCGACGCCCGCGATGTGCCCGGACTGCTCGCCGCCGAGCAGGTTGCCGGCGCCGCGGATCTCCAGGTCCTTCATCGCGACGTACATGCCGGCACCCATCTCGGTGTGCTGGGCGATGGTGGCCAGGCGCTCGTGCGCGGTCTCGGTGAGCGGCTTCTCCGGCGGGTACAGCATGTACGCGTAGCCGCGCTCGCGACCGCGTCCGACCCGGCCGCGCAGCTGGTGCAGCTGGGAGAGGCCGAAGGTGTCGCCACGCTCGACGATCAGGGTGTTGGCGTTGGAGATGTCGATGCCGGACTCCACGATCGTGGTCGACACCAGGACGTCGAACTCCTTCTCCCAGAAGTCGACGACGACCTTCTCCAGCTGGGTCTCCCCCATCTGCCCGTGCGCGGTGGCGACCCGCGCCTCGGGCACGAGGTCCTTCAGCCGGGCGGCGGCCTTGTCGATCGACTCCACCCGGTTGTGGATGTAGAACACCTGGCCCTCGCGCAGGAGTTCACGCCGGATCGCGGCCGAGATCTGCTTCTCGTCGTACGGTCCGACGAAGGTCAGCACCGGGTGCCGCTCCTCCGGCGGGGTGGTGATGGTGGACATCTCGCGGATGCCGGTGACCGCCATCTCCAGGGTGCGCGGGATCGGGGTCGCGGACATGGTGAGCACGTCCACGTTGGCCCGCAGCTTCTTCAGCTGTTCCTTGTGCTCGACGCCGAACCGCTGCTCCTCGTCGACGATGACCAGGCCGAGGTCCTTGAACCTGGTCTCGGAGGAGAACAGCCGGTGGGTGCCGATGACGACGTCCACCGAGCCCTCGAACAGCCCTTCCAGGACGGCCTTGGCCTCGCTGTCGGTCTGGAAGCGGGACAGCGCCTTCACCGTCACCGGGAAGTTGGCGTACCGCTCGGCGAAGGTCGAGAAGTGCTGCTGCACCAGCAGCGTGGTCGGCACCAGCACTGCCACCTGCTTGCCGTCCTGCACCGCCTTGAACGCGGCCCGCACCGCGATCTCGGTCTTGCCGTACCCGACGTCGCCGCAGATCAGCCGGTCCATCGGGACGGACTTCTCCATGTCGGACTTGACCTCGGCGATGGTGGTCAGCTGGTCCGGCGTCTCCGCGTACGGGAAGGCGTCCTCCAGCTCGCGCTGCCACGGGGTGTCCGGCCCGAAGGTGTGGCCGGGGGCGGCCATCCGGGCCGAGTACAGCTTGATCAGGTCGGCGGCGATCTCCTTGACCGCCTTCTTGGCCCGCTGCTTGGTCTTCGCCCAGTCCGCGCCGCCGAGCCGGTGCAGTGTCGGGGCCTCGCCGCCGACGTACTTGGTGACCTGGTCGAGCTGGTCGGTCGGCACGAACAGCCGGTCGCCGGGGTGGCCGCGCTTGGCGGGGGCGTACTCCAGCACCAGGTACTCGCGGGTGGCGCCCTGGACGGTGCGCTGCACCATCTCGACGTACTTGCCGACGCCGTGCGCCTCGTGGACGACGTAGTCGCCGGCGGCGAGCGCCAGCGGGTCGATCGCGTTGCGGCGGCGCGAGGGCATCCGGCGCATGTCCTTGGTGGAGGACCGCTGGCCGGACAGGTCGGTCTCGGTGATGACCGTGAGCTTCAGCGCCTCGTCCACGAAGCCGTGCTCGATCGAGCCGCAGGAGACGTGGACGACGTCCCGGGTGGGCGCCTCGGCGAGGTCGGCGACCAGGCGGGCCGGGATGCCCTCGTTGCCCAGCACCTCGGCGAGCCGCGAGGCCGGCCCGTGCCCCTCGGTCACCATGACGACCCGCCAGTCGGCGGCCAGCCGCTCCTTGGCGTCGGCGATCGCCCGGGCCGTGTCACCCCGGTAGGCCTCGACGGCGTGCATTCCGAGGGTCAGGGTGTTGGCGTCGAACTCCAGCACCTCGTTCACCGAGGACTCGCTGGTCGCGAACGGACTGACGGACCACCAGGGCAGCCCGATCTCGGCGGCGTGCTCGCGCACCTCGGCCAGCGAGCGCAGCGAGGCGGCGGAGACGTCGATCGTCTCCAGGTCGATCGGACGGTCCCCGCCCGACGCGGCCGCGACCCAGGAGGCGTGCAGGAACTCCTGGCTGGTCGCCACCAGGTCGGCGGCCCGGGTGCGGACCCGCTCGGGGTCGCAGACCACCGCGACCGAGCCGAGCGGCAGCACGTCGACCAGCAGCTCCATGTCGTCCACCAGCACCGGCGCCAGCGACTCCATGCCCTCGACCGCGATGCCCTCGGCGATCTTGTCCAGGATCTCGGCCAGCCCGGGGTGCTGCGCGGACAGCTCGGCGGCCCGCGCCCGCACCTCGTCGGTGAGCAGCAGCTCGCGACAGGGCGGCGCCCACAGGCCGTGCTCGGCGATCTCCAGAGAGCGCTGGTCGGCGACCTTGAAGTACCGGATCTCCTCGACCTCGTCGCCCCAGAACTCCACCCGCAGGGGGTGCTCCTCGGTCGGCGGGAAGACGTCCAGGATGCCGCCGCGGACGGCGAACTCGCCGCGCTTCTCGACCAGTTCGACGCGCGCGTAGGCGGCCGCGGCGAGCCGGCGGGCCACCTCCTCCAAGTCGTGCGACTCTCCGCGCCGGACAGCCACCGGCTCCAGCTCGGCCAGCCCCTTGACCTGCGGCTGCAGCACCGAGCGGACCGGGGCGACGACCACCTGCACCGGCCCGGCCGCCGGATCGTCCGCCCGCGGGTGCAGGATCCGGCGCAGCACGGCCAGCCGTCGGCCGACGGTGTCCGAACGGGGCGACAGCCGCTCGTGCGGCAGCGTCTCCCAGGCCGGGAACTCGGCGACGGCGTCGGGGGGCAGCAGCGAGCGCAGCGAGGCGGCCAGGTCCTCGGCCTCCCGGCCGGTCGCGGTGACGGCGAGCACCGGACGGCCCCGCTCCCCGGCGGCCTGCCCGGCGAGCGCCCGGGCCAGCGCGGCAATGGCGAACGGCCGGGCGGCGGGCGGTCCGACCAGGTCCAGGTGGCGGCGGCCGCCGGCCGCGGCTCCGATGGCGGTGGCCGCCTCGATCGCCTCGGCGAGCGCCGCGTCCCGCGCGACGACATCGAGCAGTCCGGTCAGGCTCATCTGGGGTCTCTTCTTCGTGCCGTGGCTGGAGCTGCCCCCGGGCGGCAAGGCCCCGCCAGGGCAACGCGAACGGCCCGGCGCGCCGAGCGGCCGGGGGTCTCCAGCCTACGCCGCGGCACGGACACGCACGCGGCGTACGGCCCCGGCGGGGCCGGGCGGCAGCGAACCGCCGCCCGCACCCCCTCCACCGGCCCGTCCGCGCCCCGCCCGGGCTCGGGGGGACGACCGGGACACGGCCAGGACGCGACCGGGGACGAACCACTGGACGGAACACCGGGCCGGCCCGTGGACGAACCGACCGGAGGCCGTGCCGAACCGGGCACGGCTATCCGCCACGAACTGGACATACTCCTGTCACTGCCCGTCCATGGAGATCGCGCACCATGGTGAACGTGCCCGCCGCACCCAACCGTGGGGGATGGCTGCGGTGGCACTGTCGCACCACCGATGGGGGTCGGAGGTGCGAGGCCGGGCGACCCTGGGTGGGGGCGCCCGCCCAAGCGCCGGGAACCGTGGCGCCCTTTCCTGGAGGGCGCCACGGGTCTCGGCCTACTCCGTTTCCCGCCCGTCCGCCCGACGCGGCCGTCAACGGCGTCGGTAGCTCACGGTGTTGGGGGTCGCGTAGCCGGCGCCGTCGTCCACGATGATGATCTTCGGGATGATCCGGGTCTCGTCCTCCGGCTCCCGCTCGGCACCGGCACCGGCCTCCGCGGCCCTCCCGCCCGTGCCACCGTCCCGGTCGGCCGCCGCCTCGGGCGGCGAGGCGGGCGGCGAGGCGGGCGGCGAGGCGGGCTTCGGCGGGACCACCACCGGCGTGACCGGGCCGGTCACCACGGCCTCGGCGGACACCTTGGCGGCACCCCCACCGACCACCGGCGGCCGCAGCACCGCCGTCGCCTTCTCCTTCTCCTCCAGCGGAGCCGGAGCCTGCGTCGGAGCCTGCGTCGGAGCCGGAGCCGCCGCCCGCGCCGGGGCGGTGACCTTCGCCGAGGCCTTCCGCAGGTTCGTCACCGGGATCTCCCCGGTGTCCGCCTCCGAGTCCACCGGTGCCGCGTCGGCGACCGCGTCCGTCGGGGCCGGAACCGGGTCCGCCGGAGCCGCAGCCTCAGCCGGGGCCGCGTCCGCAGGACCCGCCTCCGCAGCCGCAGCCGCAGCCGCGCCGGCCGCGACCGCCGCGGACTCGATCTGGCCGACCGCCGACCCGGTGAGCGAGGCCAGCGTGGCCTTGATGTGGTCCAGGTGCTGCTGCACCGTCTCCAGCCGGGTGTCGAACTCGCGCTGCTCGCGCTCGCTCGCCGCGTTGGTCTTCTCGGCCTCCCGACGGGCCTGCTCGATCAGCTGGTCGGCCTTGGCCTGGGCGTCCGTCTCCAGCTGCTTGATCTGGTTCAGCACGGTCTCCCGGTGCTGCTCGGCCTCCTTGACCCGGCGCTCGGCGGTGGCGGAGACCTCGGCCTCCTCGGCGTCGGCCTTGGCCTGGGCCATGGCGAAGGTCTCGTCGGCCTTGCGGCGCCGGGTGGCCAGCTCGGCCTCGGCCTGCTCGCTGGCCTCGGCGGCGGCGACCCGCACCTTGGCGGCGTAGGCGGTGGCGGCGTCCTGGGCGGCCCGGCTCTCCCGGTCGGCGTCGGCCCGGAGGCTCTCGGCCTCGGCGCGGGTGCGCTCGTCGGTGCGGCGGGCGGCCGCGTCGGCCTCGGCACGGGTGGTGGTGGCGTACTCCTTGGCCTCCCGTTCGAGCCTCTGCCCGGCCTCGTAGACCTCGTCCCGCAGGTCCTCGGCGAAGCGCTCGGCCTTGTCGCGGACGGCGCGCGCCTCGTTGCCGGCCATCACGGCCAAGCCGGCGGCCTGCTCGCTGAGCACCTGGTAGTCGGGTTCCGGGGCGTCCTCGGCGGCCCGGCGGACCTCTTCCAGCCGGGCCTCCATCTGCCGGATCCCGGCTCCCAGGACACTGAGTCGTTCCCAGGCCTCGTCGCGTTGGGCCGTGAGCGCGGCGAGCGTTCGCTCGACCTGCTCGGGCGCGTAGCCGCGCCGGGCCTGGGTGAAGCCGTACTGGGGGACGGCGTCGCTCATGGGCTCTTCCCCTCGTTCGCGGGCTGCGGAGCCCATGATCGGACGGAACGGCCGGATCCGGAACCGGTTCGAAGCCCGGGGCCGGATTCGGTCGTCGTGCGGACCGTAATACGTCGAGGACGGCCGTATAGACCCATCCTCTTGACCTATTTTGCGCAGATCTGGGCGAAACCCCAACGAGGCACAGCCATGACGGCACGCCGGAGGGGCCGTCCCGGACCCCGGAACGACCCCTCCCCACCTGCGAGGATCCGCGACGGTCCGCTACAGCAGACCGTCCCAGAACTGCTCCAGCAGCACGGCCCACCAGGTGTCCGCGTTCTGCAGGGCCGCCGGGTCGATCGCGGCGAGCTGAGCCTGGAAGTCGGTCGTCCAGCGACCGGCCTGGTCCGGTGTCAGCCCGTACCGCAGCCGCCACATCCGGCCCAGCAGGGCCAGCGCGCGGACGAACTCCGGTACACCGGTGTTGACGAACCGGGGCGGCTGGCCGGTTCCATCGACGTCCACCGCGACCACGTTCGCGGTGCCGTACTGGACGCAGAGCTGGCGGCCGTAGTCGTTGCCGAGCACCAGGTAGCCGCCGAAGTCCGGGCCGCTGGACAGGCCGCGCTCGGCGGCCAGCTCGGCGAGCGTCGGGATCGGGCGGCCCTCCTGTGCCTGCGCCCAGAAGAACGGACCGAAGTCGCGCGGCAGCCCGGCCCACATCAGGGTCTGGGACACCGGCTCGGGCACGCCCTGGCGGGAGACGGCGCGCTGCTCGTAGCGGAACAGGTTCTGCCCGAAGGCCGCGCCGACCTCCTGGGCCAGCTGCTGCGGCGGGAGCGGCGGCAGCGCCTGGACCGTGCCGGGCGCGGGCGGCGGCACCCGGAACGGGCGGACCCGCTGGGCGCCGGAGGCCAGCTGGTGCAGCTCGTCCAGGTGGTCGAGCAGCTCGGCCATCCCGGCCTGCCGGGAGGCGTGGTCGCGGCCGTACGGGGCGGTGTGGGTGAGCCGGACGTTCGGCCAGGACGAGGCGATCATGCGGTTGCAGTAGCCGCCCGGCAGGTCGCAGGACTCCAGCTCGGTGTAGAGCTCCAGCACCTGCTCCGGCGGCACGTTGAGCCGCCGCAGGTCCTGAAGGATCTTCCACTCCGGGTGCGGGGTGCCGGGCTCGCTGCGGTGCAGCAGCTTCTGCTCCGAGCCGTCCGGGCCCCGGTAGCTGAGCGCGGCGAAGTAGCCGGGGCCGACCGCGGGCACCCCGGGAGGCACCGGCGCGGCCTGCGGCGCGCCGGTCACCGGCGCCGGGGGGACGACCCCGGCGGCGCCGCCCGCGTTCGGGTAGCCGTAGCCGGCCGCGGGCGCGGCGGCCGGGGTCGGCGCGCCCGGCGGCGGGACGGCGGGACCGCCGGACGGCGGGGTGCCCGGGTCCGCCGGGGCGCCGCCCAGCAGCGCCGGGTCGATCGCGCTCGCCAGCTGGGTCGCCTCGTACGCCACCCCGGCCGAGGGCGTGCCGCCGGCCGGGGTGCCCTGCGGCGCCGGGGGGCCGCCGCGCAGGCCCGCCGGCGGCGGAGGCGGCGGGGTCGAAGCGGCTGCCCGGCCGCCCGGGGCCCCGCCAGGCGTGCCGGAGCCCGAGGTGTGCTTCAGCCCGGCGGGCGGGGGCGGCGGCGGGGTCGAGGCGCCACCGCGGCCCAGCCCGCCGGGGGCGGCGCCCGCACCGGGCGACCCGGCGGGGCCGCCGCGCAGCGCGGCCGGCGGGGGCGGCGGCGGGGCCGAGGCCGGGGCACGGCCGAGCCCGCCCTGCGGCGCGCCGCCGGTGGGCGTGCCGGCGGCCGGGGTGCCGGGGGCGCCGGGCAGGCCGGACAGCCCGCCGGGCGAGGCCAGCATGGTCGGTGCCTGCTCCACCGGCGCACCGGGCGGGGTCGGGGCGCCGGGCGGGGTCGCCGGGGCGCCGGGCAGACCGCCGAGGCCGGGCACTCCGCCGGGCGGGGCGAGCATCGTCGGCGCGTGCTCCACCGGCGCACCGGGCGGTGTCGCCGGGGCACCGGGCAGGCCCATCAGCCCGGGCATGGCGTCCGGCGGCGCGAGCAGCGTGGGCGCCGGCTCGGCCGCCGGGGCGGGTGCGGGTGCCTGGGCCGGGGGCTGGGCCGTCGGCGGCTGCGCGGCGGGCGGCGGGACCGGCGGCATGCCGTAGCCACCGCTCGCCGGCGGCATCAGCATGGTCGCGGCCTCGGCGCCGGCCGGCGCCGGCGTGTCGGGCAGGTCCGAGCCGGTGGTCCGCAGGCCGTCGGGCATCAGGACGGTCGCCGCCTCGGCGCCGACCGGCGGCGCGGGCGGCCCGGCGGGCGGCCCGACAGGGGCGGCGGTCGGCGCGACGGCCTGCGGCTGCGGCTGCGGCTGCGGCTGCGGCGCGACGGGCGGCTCGCCGAAGTCCGGCGGCGGGGCGAGCATGGTCGGCGCGTCCCCGGCGGGCCGGTCGGAGACCGGCGGCTCGGTCAGTACGGCGGCCACCGGCGGCGCCGTCGGAGCGGGCCACTCCTCGGGGGGCAGGGCGGCCGGAACCGGGGCCCCGGCAGGAGCCGGCGCGGGAGCCGGGGAGGGCGCGGGGGCAGGCTGAGCAGTCGGCGCGGGCGCGGGAGCCGAACCGGCCCCCAGCCGCTCCGCCTCCGCCGCGATCGCCGCGGCCCCCGCCTCCTGCAGCCACTGCGGCGGGCTGAGCAGGAAGGACGTCGCCTCCACCGGTCCGGGCGCGGGCTTCGCCGCTCCGGCCGGGTTGGCCGCGATCGGCCGCCCGTAGACCTCCTCGTACTGCCGGACCACCTCGTTGACGGGCAGCGCGGGCCAGAGCGTGCTGGCGCCGGAGTCCCGGGCGATCACCAGCCGCGCCTCACCCGAGCCCGAGCCGCCGGCACCGCTCGCACCGGTGCCGGTGCCGGAGCTGTCCGGGCCCGCGGTCCCGTCCCCGTCGCCGGGCGGCATCGCCCAGCAGACGAAGCCCAGGTCGAACTCCCGGACCCGCACCTCGCGCTGCTGCGAGTGCGGCACCCCGCCGTTGATCCACTCCTCGGCGAGCTCCTGCGCCTGCGCGTACGTCACCACGCCCGGTTCACCCCTGTCCGCATCCTCGTCGTCCCCCGTTCCACCAGCACCGCCGCAACCACCGCGACCACCTCGCCCACCGCGACCCCGTGCATCAGCCCACCGGGACGGCCCGGGCGAACCCGCCGTCCACCATCAGCTCCGCGACGGTCTCCAGCTCCGGCGGGCTGCCCGCCAACCGCAGCAGGAAGGCGTCGAAGTCCTCGCCGCAGGGCAGCAGCAGCCGGGCGCAGCGGTCCTCCGGGGCCTCCGGGCCACCGGAGTCGCGGGCGTCGTCGTACAGCTGGAACCAGACCGAACCGGTCCGCTCGCCGCGCACCTTGAGCGCGAGGAGGCCGCCCTGCGCGTAGGCGATGCCCAGGTAGTCCTTGGTGAGGTGGTCGCGCAGGCACTTGTTGGCGTACACGACGTCCTCGGTGCCGTACTCCTCGGTGAGCGTCAGGAACGGCTGGTCGAGCAGCAGGCCGAGGTCGGTGTCCAGCGCCACCCCGACCGGGGCGCGGCCGCCGCCCAGCTTGAGGAAGGTGCGGTAGGCGCCGGGCAGCCGGTAGCCGAGGCGTTCCTCGGCGCGCTGCACCAGGTCCTCGTGGACGCCGATCGGGTCGCCGCCGTCCTTGGCCAGCGAGAAGTGGACGGGTCGGCGCTCCTGCAGCGGGCGGGTGCCGCGGCGGGTGTGGTCGGCGGCGGAGGTGGCGAGGCCGCCGTGGTGCCGCATCAGGGCCTTGACCTCGACCGGGACGAGCTCCATCCGGCGCCAGCCGGGGGCGGCGCGGCCGACCGCGTGGTGCCAGGTCCAGCCGGGCGGGGTGGCCACGGCGGTCTCCAGGTCGGCCCAGAGCGGGTGGCCCTGGGTGTAGAGCGCGGCGTTGGCCGAGACGTAGTCGGTCAGCCGCAGTTCGTCCACGCCGAAGCCCTCCGGCGGGTCGGCGACCTCGGCCGCGGCGGCGGCGTACGGGCCGAAGTCCGGGTAGCCGTACTCGTCCACGCTGACCCCGGCGGGGTGCCGCTCGGCACGGACCGGATCCGGGAACTGCACCACCTGACCTGCGTACGCCGCGTTCGGTGCGGCGGCGACGCCGGGCCGACCTGTCGTCATCTGGGAGCCCCCACTGGCTGCAAATTCGGTGCTTGCTGGGCACCAGCCTAGGGGGTCCCCTCAAGGCCCGGCCCCCCGCCTTTGGAGAACCCCCGTCATCGTGGACCGGCTCGGCGCCGCCCGGTCGGCGCCCGCGTCGGCACCCGCGCCACCCGCTCCTGCCGCGCCTCGGTGAGGTGCGGGTGCGGCGGCAGGCCGAGCAGTTCGCGGGCGGCCCGTTCGGCGACCGGGAACGATCCGGCCCGGTGGCCGAGGTGACGGAACGCGGGCTGCGGGTGGACCGGCACGGGGTGGTGCACCCCGGCGCCGTGCAGGCCTCAACGTCCGGCGCGGGCAGCGGAGCCGGCCCCGCCGGCGGCCGCCCGGGCGGCCGGCCGCATCCCCCCGGCCGGCTGCCGGAACGGTACCGGGCGCCGCCCCGGCCCGGGGATGTTTTCGGTAAATCAGCGGACATGTCGTGACGACGGGGTGCGCGTGCGGCCAGCATCGGGTGACCGTCCGTCCGGTCCGCCCCGGTATCCGGCACCGCCGCACCCCGGTTGTACGGATGTCGGTGTCGTTTGACAGGCTTGCCCAGGACCGGCCGGGCCACTCCGGCGGACGCCGGGCAACGAGGAGGAGGACGACGGATGACCACCGGTGAGCCGGCGGACCCGCCCGTGCTGCGCCACCACCGCGACAGCCTGCTGCCCGCCGTCGCCGCCGCGCTGTCGCTGAAGGCCGGCGAGGTGCACACCCTGGCGGGCGGCAAGGACGACCGCCGCCCGGTCCTGCACCACCTGGTCACCGGCTTCCTGGACACCCTGCCGCTGGAGGCCCGCGAGCGGTTCACCGGCCGCTGCCCGGAGGCCGTCCTGCTCTCCCGGTACCTGACCGCGGTCGACGGCCGGCGCTCCAAGCGCGCGGCCCGCAAGCCGATGAGCCTGCCCGAGGCCCGCAAGGCGCTCAAGGGCGCCCGGATGACGACCGTCCGGATCCGCGAGGAAGGCGATCCGGCGCACGGCACCCACGCCCCGCCGTGCCGCTCCTGCGCCCCCATGCTGGAGCACTTCACCGTGCAGAGCGTCGCCGTCGGGCCGCCCGCGCACTGACCGGCCGAGCGCCGCCCCGGTGCGTCCCCTGTCCCTGTCCCCGAACCCCGGAGTCCGCCCTGAACCCGCCCAGCCCGCCCCCGCCCCCGCCGGCCACCCTGTCCACCCCCGGCGGCGCCGCCACCGGCACCATCGGGCGCACCCGCCCGCGCTTTCCCGCCGATGTCGCCGCCGAGCTCAAGGCGGTCGGCTGGCACCCCGGCCGCTGGCAGATCCAGCAGGCCGAGGAGTGGGCCGACGCCCTGGTCGGGTTCGGCGCGCCGACCGGCGCGGGGCACTCGGTGTTCCCGGCGGCGGTGGAGGCCTGGGCCGAGTTCGGCGGCCTCGCCTTCGACCTGTCCGGCCCGGGCCGCCAGCTGGCCCGCACCCCGTTCCTGATCGACCCGCTGTGCGGCCTGCACCAGCCGCGCACCCTGCTCGACCTCGGCCGGGCGCTGGGCACCCAGGTCGCGCCGCTCGGCGAGGAGGCGTACGGGCAGGCGCTGCTGGCCGTCGACGAGGAGGGCCGGGTCTACAGCCTGGACCACACCGGCGAGTGGTTCCTCGGCCACGGCATCGACCAGGCGATCACCGCCCTGGTGCTGGGCACCTCCCCGGAACGGCTGCGCACCGCGGACGAGTGAGCCCCGCACCCGCGAACGGCAGGCAGCTGACGGCGGAGAGCTGACGGCCGGCGGCTACCCCAGCCGCTCGGCCCGCACCGCCAGCCGGGACGGCAGCACCGCCTCGACCCGGAACCCGCCGTCCGCCTCCGGCCCGGACGAGAAGGTGCCGCCCAGCGCGATCACCCGCTCCCGCATCCCGACCAGCCCGTTGCCGCCGCTGGGCAGCTGGGCCGCGGCCCGCTCGCCGCCCGGGCAGGCGTTCACCACGCTCACCCGTACCCCGTTCGGCGCGTACGCCAGCAGAACGGACACCTGCGCGCCGCCCGCGTGCTTGTGCGCGTTGGTCAGCCCCTCCTGGACGACCCGGTAGGCAGTCTGCTCGGCCTCGGCGGTGAACTCCTGCCGGCTGCCGCTGACCGTCAGGGTCACCGCCATCCCGGCCGCCCGGGACTGGTCCACCAGCCGCGGCAGCCCGACCAGCGTGTCCGACTCCGGCGGCCGCTCGTCGTCCATCCGCAGCACGCCGAGGATCTCGCGCAGCTCGTTCAGGGCCTGCCGGCCCACCTCGCCCATCAGTTTGGCGCTCTGCGCGGCCTTCTCCGGGTCCTTGGCGGCGATGCGTTCCAGTGCCCCGGCGTGCACCACCATCAGCGACACCCGGTGCGCCACCACGTCGTGCATCTCCCGGGCGATCCGGGTGCGCTCCTCCAGCCGGGCCCGGCGGGCGCGCTCCTGCGCCTGCTCGGCCAGCAGGTCCAGCTCGGTCTCCAGGCCGTGCGCGCGGTCCTTGAGCGACTCGATCAGCCGCCGCCGGGCGCCCACGTACAGGCCGGTCACCACCGGGGGGACGGTCAGTCCGACCGCCACCAGCACCGCTATCAGGACCTGGCCCCACAGCGGCGGCTGCTCCACCGTCGGGTCGTCGGGGGTCAGCATCGACACCATCATCACGGCGACCGCCTCGGCGAAGGCCAGCCCGGACAGCGCCACCACCCGCCAGCGCCGCGAGGGCCACTCCCAGGTCTCCGCCAGCGTGTACAGCGCCACCACCAGCAGCAGCACGCCGAGCATTCCGGGCATCGCGACCAGGGTGACCAGCACCGGGACGGCCGGCCAGCGCCGGCGCAGCACCAGCGAGCCGCCGGCCAGCGTGCCGAGCAGCGCGATCCCCACCGTGGCCGTGGTGGTCAGGTGCACCCGGGCGGACACGAAGCCGATCGTGCTGACCGCGCACTCCAGCGCGGCGAGCAGGGCCAGGCCGATGTCCAGGAAGGCGCTGCGCGGCCGCTTCCACCACCAGAACGACCGGTCCTGCGCGCGCTCCCCAGGCGACTTGCTCATGCCCGACAGACTATGCGGCAACCCCCACCCCTCCCCACCGGGATTGTCCGGCACACCTCCCGGCTCCGCCAAGTGGTCCAGACCACAGGTCCTTTTCGGCAGCACTGTCCGCCATCCGGCCACCTCGCGGACACCACACGCCCCGACACCTATGCTGGTCGCGTCGGACAGCGCGGTCCGCACGCGTCACAACCGCCACACGCGTGTGGACCTGTGACGATGAGCCGTTGCCGAACCCCACCACCACAGGGAGCCAGCCGTGACCGCTCCGGTCCCCAACCCGGCGGACAGCCCCACCCCCGGCGTCGCAGCCGGCGCGATCGCCGATAACTCAGCCCTGCGGGCGGACATCCGCCGCCTCGGCGACCTGCTCGGCGAGACGCTGGTCCGCCAGGAGGGTCCCCAGCTGCTGGGCCTGGTCGAACAGGTCCGCCTGCTCAGCCGCACCGACGGCGAGGCCACCGCCGAACTCCTCTCCGACATCGACCTGGACACCGCCGCCAAGCTGGTCCGGGCGTTCTCCACCTACTTCCACCTCGCCAACGTCACCGAGCAGGTGCACCGCGGCCGCGAGTTCGCCACCCGCCGCGCCCGGGAGGGCTCGCTGCTCGCGCAGACCGCCGACCAGCTCGCCGAGGCCGACCCCAAGCACCTCGAGGACACCCTGGCCCACCTCGCGGTCCGCCCGGTCTTCACCGCGCACCCCACCGAGGCCGCCCGCCGCAGCGTCCTCAACAAGCTGCGCCGGATCGGCGAACTCCTCGACCGCATCCACCGCGAGGAGGTCGCCTCCGGCCTCGTCGCCGCCGGCCCGGCCCGCACCAGCAGCGCCAAGCGCTCCGCCGACCGCCGCCTCGCCGAGGTCATCGACCTGCTCTGGCAGACCGACGAGCTGCGCATCGCCCGTCCCGAGCCCACCGACGAGGCCCGCAACGCCGTCTACTACCTGGACGAGCTCTACCGCGAGGCCGTTCCCGAGGTCCTCGAGGAGCTGCAGGAGGAGCTCGCCCGGGTCGGCCTCAACCTGCCCGACGGCGTCCGCCCGCTCACCTTCGGCACCTGGATCGGCGGCGACCGCGACGGCAACCCCAACGTCACCCCGCAGGTCACCTGGGACGTCCTCAACCTCCAGCACGAGTACGGCATCAAGGACGCCCTGGCCGCCATCGACGAGCTGCGCAACACGCTCTCCACCTCCGAGCGGCTGGCCGGCGCCTCGGTCGAACTGCTCGCCTCGCTCAACACCGACCTGCACCTGCTCCCCGAACTCAGCCCGCGCTACAAGCGGATGAACGCCGAGGAGCCCTACCGCCTCAAGGCCACCTGCATCCGGCTCAAGCTGGAGAACACCCGCGAGCGCCTGGCCGGGGGCACCCCGCACATCGCGGGCCGCGACTACCTCGGCACCCGCGAACTCGTCGCCGACCTGCGGCTGATCCAGAGCTCGCTGCGCGCCCACCGCGGCGAGCTCATCGCCGACGGCCGCCTCGCCCGCGCCATCCGCACCATCGAGGCCTTCGGCCTCCAACTCGCCACCATGGACGTGCGCGAGCACGCCGAGGCCCACCACCACGCCCTCGGCCAGCTCTTCGACCGCCTCGGCGAGGAGGCCTGGCGCTACGCCGACATGCCCCGCGAGTACCGGCAGAAGCTGCTCGCCAAGGAGCTCCGCTCGCGCCGCCCGCTCGCCCCCACCCCGGCCCCGCTGGACGAGGCCGGCACCAAGACCCTCGGCGTCTTCAACACCATCCGCGAGGGCTTCGAGCGCTTCGGCGACGAGATCGTCGAGAGCTACATCATCTCGATGTGCCAGGGCGCCGACGACGTCTTCGCCGCCACCGTGCTGGCCCGCGAGGCCGGCCTGATCGACCTGCACTCCGGCATCGCCAAGATCGGCATCGTGCCGCTGCTGGAGACCACCGACGAACTCCAGCAGGCCGACCGCATCCTCGACGAGATGCTCTCCGACCCCTCCTACCGGCTGCTCGTCTCGCTGCGCGGCGACATCCAGGAGGTCATGCTCGGCTACTCGGACTCCTCCAAGTTCGGCGGCATCACCACCTCCCAGTGGGAGATCCACCGCGCCCAGCGCCGCCTGCGCGACGTCGCCCACCGCTACGGCATCCGGCTGCGCCTCTTCCACGGCCGCGGCGGCACCGTCGGCCGCGGCGGCGGCCCCTCGCACGAGGCCATCCTGGCCCAGCCCTGGGGCACCCTGGAAGGCGAGATCAAGGTCACCGAGCAGGGCGAGGTCATCTCCGACAAGTACCTGCTCCCCTCCCTCGCCCGGGAGAACCTGGAGCTGACCATCTCCGCCACCCTCTCCGCCTCCGCGCTGCACACCGCACCGCGCCAGGCCCCCGAGGAGCTGGCCCGCTGGGACGCCGCGATGGACCGGGTCTCCGAGGCCGCCCACACCGCCTACCGCGCCCTGGTCGAGCAGGAGGACCTGCCGAAGTACTTCTTCGCCTCCACCCCGGTCGACCAGCTCGCCTCGCTGCACCTGGGCTCCCGCCCGTCCCGCCGCCCCGACTCCGGCGCGGGCCTGGACGGCCTGCGGGCCATCCCGTGGGTCTTCGGCTGGACCCAGTCCCGCCAGATCGTCCCCGGCTGGTACGGCGTCGGCTCCGGCCTCGCGGCCGCCCGCGCGGCCGGCCTGGGCCACGTGCTGGACGAGATGAACAGCGAGTGGCACTTCTTCCGCAACTTCCTGTCCAACGTCGCGATGACGCTGGCCAAGACCGACCTGCGGATCGCCCGCCACTACGTCGAGCAGCTGGTGCCCGGCGAACTGCGCCACGTCTTCGACCAGATCAAGGCCGAGCACGCCCTCACCCTGCGCGAGGTGCTCCGGCTCACCGGCGAGAGCGAACTGCTGGAGCACAACCCGGTGCTGAAGCAGACCTTCGCCGTCCGCGACGCCTACCTCGACCCGATCTCCTACCTCCAGGTCGCGCTGCTGCGCCGCCAGCGCGAGGAGACCGACGCCGGACGCCACGACGACCCGCTGCGCGCCCGCGCGCTGCTGCTGACCGTCAACGGCATCGCCGCCGGCCTGCGCAACACCGGCTGAGCCGGGAACGGCGAGGGGCCGGTGCCTCCCCTGGAGGCACCGGCCCCTGAGGGCTCGTGACTACTCCGCGGGCTCGCCCGCGCGCCTGCGCTTCAACCACAGCGCCGCTCCGCCGGCCGCCACCACCAGGCCGCCGCCGACGGCCAGCAGCCCCGCGTCGGGGCCCATCGACTCGCCGAGGACCGGCTGCGCCGCCGCCGGCTCCGGGGCGATCAGCGGATCCGGCTCCGCCACCGGGTCCGCGTGCGCCACCGCGCCGCTGGACAACAGCACTCCGGCCGCCCCCAGCGCACCGGCCGTACCGACCCGTCGTCCGAACTGCTTCAGCCGGACCACCCGGATCCGCCGCAGTGGGCGGACCGGACCCAATCCCCGCATCGAGAACTCCCCAGGACTCGTTCGCGTACCGGGCCGACGGTATCCGATCCCGCACAGGCTTCTCACATGGATTCAGGTTTGGCCGGTCAAGCGTTGTACGACTGTTGCGTACCCACCGCCCTGTTGACGGAGGTTCAGGAGTTGTACGTCCCCTGTGCCCGCTCCAGCCCCTCGGACAGCAGCGCCTCCACCGCGTCCGCCGAGCGGTCCACGAACCAGTCCAGCTCCTTGCGCTCGGTCGAGGAGAAGTCCTTCAGCACGAAGTCCGCGACCTCCATCCGGCCCGGCGGGCGGCCGATCCCACAGCGCACCCGGTGGTACTCGGGGCCCAGCGACTTGGTGATCGACTTCAGCCCGTTGTGGCCGTTGTCCCCGCCGCCCAGCTTCAGCCGCAGCGCCGCGTAGTCGATGTCCAGCTCGTCGTGGACCGCGATCAGCGCGGCGGCCGGCACCTTGTAGAAGTCGCGCAGCGCCGTCACCGGCCCGCCGGACAGGTTCATGAAGGACATCGGCTTGGCCAGCACCACCCGCTTGCCCGCCAGCCGGCCCTCGGCCACCTGCGCCCGACTCTTGTGCGCCTTGAACTTGGCGCCCATCCGCTGCGCCAGCAGGTCCACCACCATGAACCCGATGTTGTGCCGGTTCCGGGCGTACTGCTCGCCCGGGTTGCCCAGCCCGACCACCAGCCAGGGGCCCTCGTACTCGTCCGCCATCGTGCCCTCACTCCTCACCTTCACGCTCGACGCCATCATCCCCGGAGACGCCGCATCCCGGACACACCGCTGCCCCGGTCGCTCCAGCGGGAGCGACCGGGGCAGCGGTCTCAACTGGCTACTGCGGCGAGGCTCAGGCCTCGGCGCCCTCGGCCTCGACGGCCTCGTCCTCGGCCGGGGCGGCCTGGGCGCCGATGACCTGCAGCACGACGGCGTCGGCCTCGACGGCCAGGGTGACGCCGGCCGGCAGGGTGATGTCCTTGGCGTGGATGGAGGCACCGGCCTCCAGGCCCTCGACCGAGACGGTCACGGACTCGGGCAGGTGGGTGGCCTCGGCCTCGATCGGCAGGGCGTTCAGCACGTGCTCGAGCAGGTTGCCGCCGGGGGCCAGCTCGCCCTCGGTGAGGACCGGGATCTCGACGGTGACCTTCTCGCCGCGCTTGACCAGCAGCAGGTCGACGTGCTCGATGGTGCGCTTGATGGCCTCACGCTGGACGGCCTTCGGCAGCACGTACTCGTCCTTGCCCTCGATCGGCACGACCAGCAGGGCGTTCGGGGTCTTCAGGGCCATCATCAGGTCGTGGCCGGGCAGGTTCAGGTGAACCGGGGCGTGGCCGTGGCCGTAGACGACACCCGGGACGAAGCCGGCGCGGCGGGCGCGACGGGCGGCACCCTTGCCGAACTCGGTACGGGTCTCAGCAGCAATACGGATCTCGGACACGACTGCACTCCTCGTGAAGACTTGGCGCGGGGGTGCAGGCAACGCGAAAAACCGCCGGGACCACACCCTCAGTACGTTCGGGGGTCACTCGGCGGCAACGGCCTGCCGGCGGGATCGGAATCCGGCACCGGCAGCGCGTCGATCACGGATCGGGCGCCCGTCGAGCAGGCGCACGGCATCCCTCGCCGAGCAGTTTCACGAGTCTAACCGCATCTACGGCTTCCCGCGAAATCGGCGGCGGCCCCGGCCCACTGGGGGACCGGGGCCGCCTGCGCGGGCTTCGTCAGTGCACGCCCTCGAAGAGGCTCGTGACCGAACCCTCCTCGAACACCTCGCGGATCGCGGCCGCGATCGACGGGGCGATGGACAGCGTGGTGATCTTGTCCAGCTGGAGCTGCGCCGGGGTGGGCAGCGTGTTGGTGAACACGAACTCGCTGACCCGCGAGTTCTTCAGCCGGTCCGCGGCCGGGCCGGAGAGCACACCGTGGGTGGCCGCCACCAGGACGTCCGCGGCGCCGTTGTCGAACAGCGCGTCGGCCGCGGCGCAGATCGTGCCGGCGGTGTCGATCATGTCGTCGACCAGGACGCAGACCCGGTCCTTGACGTCACCGACGACGTCGGCCGACAGGATGGTGTTGGCCCGGGTGATGTCGCGGCGCTTGTGGATGATCGCCAGCGGGGCGTCCAGGCGGTCGCACCACTGGTCGGCCACCTTCACCCGGCCGGCGTCCGGCGAGACGACGGTCAGCTTGGAGCGGTCCACCTTCCCGCCGATGTAGTCGGCCAGCAGCGGCAGCGCGAAGAGGTGGTCCACCGGGCCCTCGAAGAAGCCCTGGATCTGCGCGGTGTGCAGGTCCACGGCCATCAGGCGGTCGGCACCGGCCTGGCGCAGCAGGTCGGCGACCAGCCGGGCCGAGATGGGCTCGCGGCCGAGGTGCTTCTTGTCCTGGCGGGCGTAGCCGTAGAACGGCAGGATCGCGGTGATGCTCTTGGCGGAGGCCCGCTTCAGAGCATCGATCATGATCAGCTGCTCCATGATCCACTGGTTGATGGGAGCCGTGTGGCTCTGCATCACGAAGCAGTCCGCGCCGCGGGCGGACTCCAGGAAGCGGACGTAGATCTCGCCGTTGGCGAAGTCCAGGGCCTTGGTGGGGACCAGCTCGGTCCCCAGCGCCGCGGCCACCTCACTCGCCAGTTCCGGGTGGGCACGGCCGGAGAAGAGCTTGAGCTTCTTCTCACCCGACGTCGTGATCCCGCTCACTGCACCGTCTCCTCGCGTTGCGGACGCTGATCCCTCGACCCGATGCGGGCAGGCGAGGCCCACGCGCGGTACGGGGTCGGGGAAATGTCGGTACGCCTGGACACGGGCGGAAAGCCCAGTGGCGCACGTATGTCCCCCAGGTTACGCGCCCGCACAGAAACCGTCCGCCTCGGGACCGCCCGTCGGACTTCCGCCCGGACTTCCGCCCGTCGCGTCAGGCCTCCGCGGCCCCGTCCGTCGCGGCCTTCGCCGCCTGCGCCGACGTGGTTCCGGGGCGCTTGCGCTCGACCCAGCCCTCGATGTTGCGCTGGTGGGCGCGGTTCACGCCGAGCGCGCCCGGCGGGACGTCGGTGGTGATCACCGAGCCGGCGCCGGTGTAAGCGCCGTCACCGACGGTGACCGGGGCGATGAACATGTTGTCCGAACCGGTGCGGCAGTGCGCGCCGATGACCGTGCGGTGCTTGTTCACGCCGTCGTAGTTCACGGTGACCGAGGCCGCGCCGACGTTGGTGCCCTCGCCGATCGTGGCGTCGCCGATGTACGACAGGTGCGGCACCTTGGCGCCCTCGCCCAGCTCGGAGTTCTTGATCTCGACGTAGGTGCCGACCTTCGCCTTGCGGGCCAGCTTCGCTCCCGGCCGCAGGTAGGCGTACGGCCCCGCGGTGGCCAGCTCGCCCACCTCGGCGCGGTCGGCCGTGGTGTTGCTCACGCGGGCGCCGGCGCCGACCAGGGTGTCCTTCAGGGTGGAGTTCGGACCGACCTCGCAGCCCTCGGCCAGGTGGGTGGCGCCCTGCAGCTGGGTGTTGGGCAGCACCAGGGCGTCCGGCTCGTAGGTCACCTGCACGTCGAACCAGGTGGTCGCCGGGTCCACCACGGTGACGCCCGCGCGCATCGCCCGCTCCAGCAGGCGGTCGTTCAGCAGCCGGCGGGCCTGCGCCAGCTGGACCCGGTCGTTGATGCCCAGGATGTCCCGGTGGTCCTCGGCGACCACGGCGCCCACCCGGTGGCCGGCCTTGCGCAGGATCTCCAGGGTGTCGGTCAGGTACTCCTCGCCCTGCGAGTTGTCCGTGGTGAGCTCGGCCAGCGCCTCGACCAGCAGCTTGGCGTCGAAGGCGAAGACACCCGAGTTGATCTCGGCGATCGCCCGCTGGGTGTCGCTGGCGTCCCGCTCCTCGACGATCGAGGCGACGGTGCCGTCCTCGTCGCGCAGGATCCGGCCGTAGCCGAAGGGCTCCGGGACGACGGCGGTCAGCACGGTGACGCCGTTCTGCTGGGCCGTGTGCGCGTCCGCCAGTCGGCGCAGGGTCGCCCCGGTCAGCAGCGGCGAGTCGCCGGCGGTGACGATCACGGTGCCGTCCAGCACCACACCGTCGGCGGCCAGCGCCTCCAGCGCCGTCCGCACCGCGTGCCCGGTGCCGTTCTGCTCCTCCTGGACCGCGGTCCGCACCGCCGGGTAGTGCTCCGCCAGGTGCGCCTGGACCTGCTCGCGCTGGTGCCCGACGACCACCACGAGCTGCGCGGGCGTCAGTTCCCGAGCCGCCGCCACCGAGTGGCCCACCAGGGACCGCCCGCACACCTCGTGCAGCACCTTGGGCAGCTTGTTCGACTTCATCCGGGTCCCGCCACCGGCGGCGAGCACGACAACGGCGGCAAGCGAATTGGCACCCATGCGGGGAGGCTCCTCGGTAGGTTCACAGAGAGGGCAGAGCAGACCCGGCCGGGACCCAGGCCGGTCGCCATACGCACAGTCCGCCGAGCAGCACCGACAATACCGGCGCGGTGGAAGACGCCCGAACCGGAGGCGTGCAGAGGCTCCGCCGCTAGGATTCGAACCCAGACAAAGGCCTCCAAAGGGCCCTGTGCTGCCATTACACCACGGCGGACAGTCGTGTCAGACCCTACCCGAGTGGACCCCACCCTGGGTATCGACTTGCACCGATCCGTATGGCTCCGATGCGCGGTTCCCGACCGGACTCCCCCGGCCCCGGGTTCATCCATCCAGTCGGGTGAATTCACTCAAGCGCCGCGCGGCTGCGTGTTCCCCTGGGCGCGAAGCGCAACCTACGATGCCGTAAGTTACGCCAACGTAGGATCCGCTTCTCTCCCGTTCCGGGACGCCGCAAGGGGACGCCCATGACCATCCAGGCAGGCCAGGCGCGCGCAGGGACCGCCGCGTCCCGCACTCCGTTTCCCGATCCCGACACCGACATCGGCACCGATCCCGGCACCGCAGCCACGCAGGTGTCCGCCACCCGTGGCGGGGAGAAGCAGGGCCTGGCCGAGCGGGCCGCACTCGGCCTGTTCATCCTCGTGCCGTTCGCCGCGCTGCTGGCCGCCGTACCGGTGGTCTGGGGCTGGGGGCTGGGGTGGACGGACGTCGCGATCACCGTCTCCATGTACTTCCTCACCTGCCACGGCATCACCGTCGGCTACCACCGCTACTTCACCCACAGCGCGTTCAAGGCCAACCGCCCGATGCGCCTCGCCCTGGCGATCGTCGGGAGCCTCGCGGTCGAGGGCCCGCTGGTGCGCTGGGTCGCGGACCACCGCAAGCACCACCGGTTCAGCGACAAGGAGGGCGACCCGCACTCGCCCTGGCGCTACGGGGAGAGCATCCCGGCGCTGATGAAGGGCCTGTGGTGGGCCCACATGGGCTGGATGTTCGACGAGGAGCAGACCTCCCAGCTCAAGTACGCCCCCGACCTGGTCCGCGACCCGGCCATAAGGCGGATCTCCCGACTGTTCTGGCTCTGGACCACGATCTCGCTGGCGCTGCCCGCGCTGATCGGCGGCCTGGTGACGCTCTCCTGGACCGGCGCGCTGTCCGCCTTCTTCTGGGGTTCGCTGGTCCGGGTGGGGCTGCTGCACCACGTCACCTGGTCGATCAACTCGATCTGCCACGCCGTCGGCCGGCGCCCGTTCCGCTCCCGGGACCGCTCCGGCAACGTCTGGTGGCTCGCGGTGCTCTCCTGCGGCGAGTCCTGGCACAACCTGCACCACGCCGACCCGACCGCGGCCCGGCACGGGGTGCTGCGCGGGCAGATCGACTCCTCGGCCCGGCTGATCCGCTGGTTCGAGCTGGCCGGCTGGGTGCGGGACGTCCGCTGGCCGGACGCGCAGCGGATCGCCGCCCGCCGCGCCGCATGAGGCGGCGCTTCCAGCATGATGTAGGGGTGAACGGGAGCAGCGCAGACAGCACAGGCGGTCACCACAGCACGCGGACGGACGCGGCGCCCGCTACGGCGCCGGCCCGTCCGCGGGCCGCTGCACCGACGGGCGGGACCGCCGACGGGGCCGGCGGCCCGGCCGCCCCCGCCCCGCGCCGCCGGGTCCGGATGACCGGCAAGCAGCGGCGCGAACAGCTGCTGGAGATCGGCCGGACGGTCTTCGCGGAGCGCGGCTACGACGGCACCTCGGTGGAGGAGATCGCCGAACGCGCCGGGGTCTCGAAGCCCGTCGTGTACGAGCACTTCGGCGGCAAGGAGGGCCTGTACGCGGTGGTGGTGGACCGCGAGATGCAGCTGCTGTTGGACATGGTGACCGGGGCGCTGACCGGCGGACACTCCCGCGAGCTGCTGGAGCAGGCCGCCTTCGCGCTGATGGACTACATCGACACCTCGACGGACGGCTTCCGGATCCTGGTCCGGGACTCGCCGGTGGCCCAGTCGACCGGCACCTTCGCCTCGCTGATCAGCGACATCGCGACACAGGTGGAGGACATCCTGGGCCTGGAGTTCAAGTCGCGCGGCTTCGACGCACGACTGGCCCCGATGTACTCGCAGATGCTGGTCGGGATGGTCGCGCTGACCGGCCAGTGGTGGCTGGAGGTCCGCAAGCCGGACAAGGCGACGGTGGCGGCGCACCTGGTGAACCTCGCCTGGCACGGCCTGGAGGGCCTGGAGCGGCACCCGAGGCTGGTCGGCGACCGCACGGGCTGAGCAGCCCTCTGCCTGACCTCTCCCGCTTGACCTCTCCTGGCGGACCTACCCCGTTTGACCTCTCCTACCTGGCCTCTCCCGCTTGCCCCTACCGCTTGACGCCCACCGCGAAGATCCGCCGGAACGGGAAGACCGTCCCGGACGGCCCGGCCGGGTAGGCCTCGCGCAGCAGCCGCCCGTAGTCGGCGAGGAAGGCGGTCCGGTCGGCCGGATCGTCGAGCCGGGTCAGCACGGGTCGCAGCGCGGTGCCCTTGACCCACTCCAGGACCGGGTCCGGCCCCGGGAGCGCGGTCAGGTAGGTGGTCTCCCAGACGTCCGGGTGGCAGCCGGCGGCGGCGAGGGCGTCGAGGTAGCGCTCGGGCGGGTGGACGCCGGGTCGGACGGCGTCCTCGCCGAGCAGGGCGCGCCAGCGGGGGCTGCGGCGCAGGTCGGCGAGCAGGGTGTGGCTGGGAGCGTCGAAGTTGCCGGGGACCTGGAAGGCGACGGCTGCGCCGGGGCGCAGGGCGCCGGCCCAGCGCGGGACGAGGTCGAGGTGGCCGTCGACCCACTGCAGGGTGGCGTTGGAGACGACGAGGTCGGGCTCGGCCGGGGCCGGGTCGTAGTCGCGGGCGTCGGCGAGCAGGTACTCGGCGGTGGGTTCGCCCTCGGTACGGGCGGTGGCGAGCATCGGGGCGGAGTTGTCGACGCCGGTGATGCGGGCGTGCGGCCAGCGTTCGCGCAGGGCGGCGGTGGAGTTGCCGGGGCCGCAGCCGATGTCGAGGATCGTCTCCTCACCAGGGTGCGGAAGGGCGGGGACGCGGGCGAGCAGGTCGCGCAGCGGGCGGGTGCGTTCGTCGGCGAAGCGCAGGTACTGCGCCGGGTCCCAGACGGGGGTGGTCATGGTTCACCTCAAAGTATCTTGACATCAAGATATCTCGATGTAGCCTCGCTGGCACATTTCTCGATGTCAAGAGACTTCACATCGACACATCCACCGATACACTGATCGTCATGGAGGACGAGGTCGACAGGCTGGTCGCAGCGTGGCGCCGGGAGCGCCCCGACCTCGACGTGGAACCGCTCGAGGTGCTCAGCCGGGTCAGCCGGCTCGCCCGGCACCTGGACCGCGCCCGCCGCACCGCCTTCGCCGAGCACGGCCTGGAGCCCTGGGAGTTCGACGTCCTGACCGCCCTGCGGCGGGCCGGCTCCCCGTACCAGCTCTCCCCCGGGCAACTGCTCACCCAGACCCTGGTCACCTCCGGCACCATGACCAACCGGATCGACCGGCTCACCGGCAAGGGCCTGGTCAAGCGACTGCCCGACCCGGACGACCGGCGCGGCGTGCTGGTCCGGCTCACCGACGACGGCCGCGACCGCGCCGACCAGGCACTCGCCGGACTGCTCGCGCACGAGCGCGAACTGCTCGCCCAGCTCACCTCCGGCCAGCAGACCGAACTCGCCACGCTGCTGCGGCTGCTGATCTCCCCGTTCGACAACATCCCGGGCTGAACCGCGACCGGGCGGGCGTCACGACCAGGCGACATGGCCAGGCGTCACGACCAGGCATCACGACCAGGCGTCATGGCCTGGCGTCACGGCCTGGCGTCACGACCTGGCGTCACGACCTGGCGTCACGACCTGGCGTCACGGCCTGGCGTCACGGCCTGGCGTCACGGCCTGGCGTCACGGCCTGGCGTCACGGCCGCTCGACGGTGGCCGCCACGGACGGCGGCGGCGGCGCGACCGGCTCGGCGGGGCTGACCCCGGCCCGGCGGGCGACCGCGACGGCGGCCAGCGTGGAGTGCACCCCGAGCTTGCCGAGCACGTTCTGCATGTGCGTCCGGACGGTGTGCGGCGACAGGTAGAGCCGCTCCGCGACCGCCTGCCGACCCAGGCCCGCGACCATGCAGCGCAGGATCTGCTTCTCCCGCGGGGTGAGGGTGTCCACCAGCCGCTCGCTCTCGGTGCGGTCCCGTCGGGCGGTGGTCAGTTCGCGGATCACCCCGGTGAGCAGCGCGGGCGGCAGATGCGTCTCGTCCCGCAGCACGCCCCGCACCACCGCGAGCAGCCGGGCCAGTGAACTCTCCTTGGCCACCCAGCCGGTGGCGCCCGCGTGCAGGGCCCGGGCGGCGCGGTGCGGATCGTCGGCGGTGGCCAGCACGACGGCGCGCAACCCGGGGTGGGCGCGGCGGAGGCGGGCGAGCAGGGTGATGCCGTCGGGCGGCGGGGCGGGGGGTCTGAGCTGGTCGGCCCGGAGCTGATCTGCCCGGAGGCGGTCGGCGCGGAGCGGGTCGGCCGACTGGCGGGCGCCGGCCGGTGGCGCGCCCGGCACCGCGGACGACAACGGGGACACCAGCGGGGAGAGCACCCCTGGCGGTACGGGCGGCCGTCGTGGCGGCGGCACGGGCGGGACCGCCCGGCGCCGGGCCTCCTCGCCGGGCTCCGCGCCGGGCCGTCGGCGGGCCGTCGGCGGGGCCGCCCCGGGCGGCCCGACCGCTCCGCCCCCGCCGGCCCCGAGGTCGGCGTCGATCAGCGCCACGTCGTAGACCCGGCCCTCGGCGGCGGCGCGCTCCAGCGCCCGCTCGGCGGCGGCCGCACTGCCGGCCGCACCCACCTCCACGTCGGGCTCGGCGGCGAGCGCCGCGGCCAGTGCTTCGGCGAAGATCCGGTGGTCGTCGACCACCAGGACGCGAATCCGACCCATCGTCCCTCCCCCTGCTCAGACCGCCCGAGCCGGGAAGCGGGGATCGGCCCGGCGTCCGCGTTCGGACCCGCCGCTCCGCCCGCCCACCGGTGGCCGGTGAGATCGAAAGGGCGCCGGCCCCCACCGGTACCGCGTTCAGCGTACGGGGTCGGGAAACGCCCTCGTGGCGATTTGGTGAAGTTTCGTCAGAAGGTGCGTACGTGACTGGACTTGCGCTCCGGCCGGTGCTCCGCCACTCCGGGCGCCGCTCCCGTACGGTCCGGGTGCGGCGCCCGCGGCGGGCGGCTACTGCTGGTGTCCGGCGGGCTGCCGGGCCTCGCGGGAGGCCGATGGGCCGGCAGGCCTACCGGCCGTTCTTCTCCAGGGTGAACTTCCAGGCGTCAGCGACGATGTCGTCCAGGTTCGGGCGGCGCGGGGTCCAGCCCAGCGCCTCGTGGGCGCGGGCGGCCGAGGCCACCAGCACCGCCGGGTCGCCGGCGCGACGGTCGGCGACCTGCACCGGGATCTCCCGGCCGGTGACACGCTTGACCGACTCGATCACCTCGCGCACCGAGAAGCCGCTGCCGTTGCCCAGGTTGCAGATCAGGTGCTCGCCCGGCTTGGCGGCGTCCAGCGCCAGCAGGTGGGCGTCGGCCAGGTCCGCGACGTGGATGTAGTCGCGGATGCAGGTGCCGTCCGGGGTCGGGTAGTCGTCGCCGTACACCGCGATGTGCGGGCGCTGCCCGAGCGCGGCCTGGAAGACCAGCGGGATCAGGTGCGACTCGGGGTCGTGCCGCTCACCGTACGCACCGTACGCACCGGCCACGTTGAAGTAGCGCAGCGAGACGGCGGCCAGGCCGTGCGCGACGGCCTCACTGGTGATCAGGTGGTCCACGGCGAGCTTGGTGGCGCCGTAGGTGTTGGTCGGCGCGGTACGGGCGGTCTCGGCGATCGGCACGGCCTCCGGCTCGCCGTAGGTGGCGGCGGTGGAGGAGAAGACGAGCTTGCGCACGCCCGCCGCGCGCATCGCGCTGATCAGCTCCAGCGAGCCGGCCACGTTGTTGCGCCAGTACTTCTCCGGGTCCACGACCGACTCGCCGACCTGCGAGGAGGCGGCGAAGTGCAGCACGCCGTCGAAGGAGCCGTCCAGCACCTTGCCGGCCTCCTGGATCCGGCCCTCGACGAACTCGGCACCGGCCGGAACGCCCTCGCGGAAGCCGGTCGAGAGGTCGTCCAGGACGGTCACCTGGTGCCCCGCCTCCAGCAGGTGGGCGGCCACCACGCTGCCGACGTAGCCGGCGCCACCCGTGACCAGGTACTTACTCATGTTGAGACCTCCAGCGGGCGATGGTCCGCGCGGTCGGCGGGGCCATCGAAGGAATGCGTAGGACTGAGGCCATTCTCCCAATCCGCCGGGGTGCTCCCGACCACGCGGGTGGCCGCTCGCAGGCTCTTCACCAACTCCTCAGCCGCCGGACATCCCGGCCGCGCCCAGTCGCTGCCAAGGCGGCTTGCGCTCCGGCTTCCTCGGGGCTTGCCCTCTGGCTTTCCCGACGTCTTCACCTCCGGCTTCCCCGAGGGCTTGCGCCTCCGCCTCCCCCGCTGCCTTCCCGCGCCCCCTCAGCCGCCGGACATCCGCTCCAGCAGGCCGGTACGCGCCGCCACCGCGGCCGCCTCCAGGCGGGTCCGCGCGCCGAGCTTCATCAGCACCCGCTGGACGTGCGTCCGGGCGGTGCTGGCGGCGATCCGCATCCCGGCGGCGATCGCGGCGGTGTCCTCACCGTCCGCGATCCGGGACAGCACCTGCACCTCACGCCGGGTCAGCAGCCGCAGCAACCGGACGGCCTCGTCGTCCGGTTCGGGCGCCGGACGCAGCAGTTGGTCGAAGGCCCCGCGCAGGATGTCCACCCCGACCGCGGCCTCGCCCGCCCGGGCCCGTCCGATGGCCCGCTCGACCACCTCGATCCGCTCGTCGCTGGGTACGTACCCCGCCGCGCCGGCCGCGAACGCCCCGGCCACGCCCCGCAGTTCACCCACCGGTCCGAGCACGATCACGGCCACCTCGGGACGCTCCCGGCGAATCCGGCGCAGCCCGTCGAAGGCGCCCGGCTCCCCAGGCGCGGCTACCCCCAGCAGACAGACCTCGGGCCGACGTCCGGCCACCAGGTCGGCGGCGACACCCGCCGGGGAGCCCACCGCGAGCACCCGGTGACCGCGCAGCTGCAGCGCGGTCGCCAACGCCTCGGCCAGCAGCCGATGGTCGTCCACCACCACGAGTCGAACGCCCATGACGCCCTCCCGGTCGGGGTCCGGCTCACGCCCGTACCCGTCGGGCGGGCGGCCGATGACGCACCATCACAGCGCATTCCGTACCCGACTCGCCAGCCCGTCGTGCATCGACTGTCAGCGGAAACGCGAAAGACCCCCGCCAGAGGCGAGGGTCTTCCAGTTGAGCCCCCATGCGGAATCGAACCGCAGACCTTCTCCTTACCATGGAGACGCTCTACCGACTGAGCTATAGGGGCTTGCCGGGTTTTCACCGGGCCGGTCGAACAAGGAAGACATTACACGGCCGCCGGCCCGGAAGGGAAATCGGCCCCGGCCGGCCCCCGACCGGCGGCACCCGGGCCCCTCTCCACCTCCTCCGCGCCCCTCCCGCGACCTCAGCCGTCGGCGTGGGCCGCGTCGAACTCCTCGCGGGCCGCCATCATCTGCCCGGTGCGGTGCTCCGTCCACCGGCCGAGCGGCGTGACCAGCTCGGCCAGTTCGCGGCCGAGCGGCAGCAGGTCGTAGACCACCCGCGGCGGCGTCTCCGGGAAGACCGTGCGGAGCAGTAGGCCGCTGCGCTCCAGGTTGCGCAGCGACTGGGTGAGCATCTTGCGACTGACCCCGCCGACCCCGCGCTGGAGCTCGGAGAAGCGCTGCGGCCCGCAGGCGGCGAGGCTCATCAGAATCAGCAGTGACCACTTGTCGGCCAGCTCGGCGAACACCTCGCGGCTGGGACAGAGCCGGCCGAAGACGTCGTACTCCTCCTCCGCCGACCCGTCCTGCCCCGCCGGCTCGTCCCGCTCCGCCGGCTCGTGCCACGCCCGCTGCTCCTCGTGCTGCCCCGCCCGGGCCCGGGTCGCTTCCTCGGTCGTCATGCCATCCAGAGTAGCCCTGCGGTCTCCAATCCACCCTTGGTAACCAATAGAGACCTGGTCTATATTGGAGACCGCAGACGGCCCGGGGCCGCCTCACCTCGACCTGCCCCACGTCCGTCCGCGCGCCTGTCCCCACTTCTGTCCCCACGCCTTCGGGCCGGCTCCCGCCGGCCCACGCCCGACCCCTCCCTGGAGTGCCCGCATGACCGCCATCCGTCCGACCATCGCCCTCGCCTACCACTCCGGCTACGGCCACACCGCCGTGATCGCCGAGGCCGTCGCCCGCGGCGCCGCCGACGCAGGTGCCGAGGTCGTCTCGATCGCCGTCGACACCATCACCGAGGAGCAGTGGGCCCAGCTGGACGCCGCCGACGCGATCGTCTTCGGCTCCCCCACCTACATGGGCACCGCCTCCGGCGCCTTCCACGTCTTCGCCGAGGCCACCAGCAAGCGCTGGTTCACCGACGCCTGGAAGGACAAGGTCGCGGCCGGCTTCACCAACTCCGCCTCCAAGAGCGGCGACAAGGCGGGCACCCTCGGCTTCTTCCAGACCCTCGCCGCCCAGCACGGCATGAGCTGGGTCAACCTCGGCCTCAAGCCCGGCTGGAACGCCACCACCGCCTCCGAGAACGACCTCAACCGCCTCGGCTTCTTCAGCGGCGCCGCCGCCTCCTCCCCGTCCGACGCCGGCCCGGAGGCCGTCCACAAGGCCGACATCGCGACCGCCGAGCACCTGGGCGCCCGCGTCACCGAGCACACCGCCGTGGTCCTGGCCGGCCGGGCCGCCCTGGCCGGCTGACCCTTCCGCCGCGCCCACGCCACACCTGCACCGCGCCAACACCAACGCCACGGCCTACGCCGCCGGATCCGCCCCCCACCGGGGCGCCCGGCGGCGTCCGCCGTCCACCGCCCCGAGCTCGGCCCCGGTCGTCTCCGGCAGCAGCCGCAAACACCCCAGGGCCAGCGCGCCCAGCCCCGCCAGGTACCAGCCCACCGGCTCCGCCGTCCCGTACACCCCGGTCAACCGCGTCGCCACCAGCGGCGTCGCCGCACCGCCGATCACGCCACCCAGGTTGTACGTCAACGCGGCGCCCGTGTACCGCACCCGGGTCGGAAACAACTCCGGCAGGAACGCCGCCACCGGCCCGAACATGCAGCCCAACACCACCATCGCACCCGCCAGCCCGACGAACATCAGCGACCGGCTCACCGTCTCCAACAGCGGGAACAGCACCAGCGACCAGCCCACCGCAAGGCCCGTCGCCCACCCCAACGTCCGCCGCCGCCCCCACCGGTCACTGCGCGAGGCACTCAGCCACACCATCCCCGCCATGCCCACCGCACCGACCAGCAGCATCGTCAGCACCACCGTGCTCGCCACCCCGAGCCCCGAGGTCGCGTACGCCAGCGAATACGTCGTGGTCAGGTAGAACAGCGCGTACCCCATCGTGATCGCCCCGCCGCCCGCCAACACCGGACGCCAGTGCTCACGCACCACCTCCAGCACCGGCGCCCGCTCCCCGCGCCCAGCCGACCGGAACAGCGGCGACTCCTCGATCCGCAGCCGCACGAACAACCCCACCACGACCAGCGCGAACGAGGCCAAGAACGGCACCCGCCAGCCCCACGCGCGGAACGCCCGCTCATCCAGCCCGAGTTGAAGCGCCAGGAACACCCCGTTCGCCAACACGAACCCGCACGTCGGCCCCAACTGCAGAAACCCCCCGTAACGCCCCCGCCGCTCCGCCGGCGCATTCTCCGCGATCAGCAACGCCGCCCCACCCCACTCCCCACCCAACCCGACGCCCTGGCACACCCGCAGCACCACCAACACCACCGGCGCCCACCACCCCCAGGCCGCGAACCCCGGCAACACCCCCACCGCCGCCGTCGCCAACCCCATCAACAACAGCGACACCACCAACGTCGTTTTCCGCCCCACCCGGTCCCCGAAGTGCCCGAACACCACCGCCCCCAACGGCCGGGCCAAGAACGCCACCGCGTACACCGAGAAAGCCGCCAACAGCGCCCCCACCGCGCCCAACCCGGGAAAGAACACCGGCCCGAACACCAACGCGGCAGCCGTCCCGTAAATGAAGAAGTCGTAGAACTCGATCGCCGTCCCGATCAACGCCGCAGCCGCCGCCCGCCGCAACTGCCCTACCCGCCAAGCACCCTCCGCGTCCATACCACCACCCTCACCACCCCGCCCCCACCCCCACCAGCCCCCACCCGAGTGACCCCGGCGCACACCCACCAACCCCACGCCCGAGCCGCACTCCCCCACCACCCCAGCCGGACGCGCAATCCCACCCGAAAACAGCGCCGCCCGGCCGCCGACAACACCAGCGACCGGGCGAACACAAGCCGGTTCCCGGCCTACCGCGCGTACGGGTTGTCCCCCGGAGGCACCTGAACCCCGGGCTCCCCCGCTGACCTCCGCCGCCGCACCACCACGAACACCACCCCGGCCAGCAGCACCAACCCGGCCACCACACCAGCCACAATCGGAAGCGCGCCGCCCAACCCGGACGACCCATCAGCCTTCGGCTGCTCCGACGGCGCACCAACGGCCACGTCCGTCGGGCTCTCGGTGGGACTCGGCACCGACGAGGGGCGGGCAGACGAGTTCGCAGTGGCGGATGGGACGGCAGACGGCGAGGCCACGTCAGCCGGAAGCGGTGACTCGGCCGCCGGGCCCGGATCGCCGGGAGACGTCAAGGCAATCCGAGGCCGGACCATTCCGTATCCGGTGTCATCATTGCGATTGGATCCATCGTTCGGCTTCCCAGCCGTGTTGATGAGCACCCGCAAAATCTGATTCGCCGTCCAGTCCGGGTGCACCGACCACACCAGCGCCGCCGAGGCCGAAACCATGGCCGTCGCATCGGACGTGCCGTGCCCCTTGCAGTAGCCGGTCGCACCGGTACAGGACGCGATCATGTCCATACCGGGCGCGATGAGAGTGACCTGCGGGCCGTGCTCCGACTCGGCGGTAACTGTCCCGTTCCGATCGGCCGCACCTACTCCAACCACGTTGGGCAGCGCTCCCGGGTAGTCAATTGGATTCCCGGACTGCGCCTCGTTTCCGACGCTGGCGACCACAAGGGCGCCCTTGGCCCTCGCCCAGGCCAAGACCTTGTTCAGCTTCTCGACATCTTCAGGGGACACCAGAACCGCATTCGTCCCCTGCGAGATATTGATGACCTTGGCCCCCTGCTCGACCGCATAGGTGACAGCCTGTCCGATCTGCGCCATGAAGTCGGCCTCGAGTACCGATCCCTCGTCGCCATTCGCAATCTTAAGCGGCAAGATCTTGGCACCAGGGGCCAGGCCGTAGGCACCCTTCCCGCCGTTGGCTTTACCAGTCCCGGCAATGAGGCCGGCCATCTGCGTGCCATGCCCCTTTATGTAGGATCCGACTCCCCCTGAACTTCCACTGAAGTCCTTGCCCGGCAGAAACTTCCCCGCCAGATCCGGGTGATCCAGTTTGAAACCGCTGTCGATCACCGCAACGGTGACATTCTGCCCCGTTGTAACTTTCCACATCTCCGGGGCGTGCATGGCATCCAGATGCCATTGATCGGCTCGGATCGAGCCATCCGCAACGGCCGGCACCACCGCAACCCCCGCCACGCAGAAGCTCGCAATCCCAGCGGCCACAAGCCGCCGCACCCACATCCAGCGGCTCTCCACCCGGTCCCCCCACCACACAAGACGGCCTGAACTACTTCGCGTACGGGTTGTCCCCCGGAGGCACCGGCGGCTGATACGACGGCGGAACCGGCGGCATCGGCTGCTGCGCCGGCACCGTCGGCACCTGAACCCCGGGCTCCCCAGCCGACTTCCGCCGCCGCACCACCACGAACACCACCCCGGCCACCAACACCAACCCGGCCACCACAGCAGCCACGACCGGAAGCGCGCTGCCCGACCCGGACGACCCATCAGCCTTCGGCTGCGCCGACGGAGCGCCAACGGCCACGTCCGTCGGACTCGCAGCCGGGCTCGGCGCCGACGACACAGGAGCGGACACACTCGCCGAAGCCGACGGGGCGGCCGGAGGCACGGCCGTCGCAACGGGAATCGGCGACACATCCGCCGGACCGGGATCGCCCGGATCCGTCAACGCAATGCGCGGCCGCACCGCGCCGTATCCCGCACTGTCGGTACGATCCGCGCCGTTGGCCGGCTTACCGGCTGTCTTGATTAGGACCCGCAGGACCTGGTTCGCCGTCCAGGTCGGATGCACCGACCACACCAGCGCCGCCGAGGCGGAGACCAGGGCTGTCGAGTCCGACGTGCCGTGGCTTTTACAGTACCCAGTGGGGCCTGTGCAGGCCTCGATCATGTCCATACCGGGGGCCACAAGTGCAACCTGCGGTCCGCGTTCGGACTCGGAAGTCACCGTGCCGTTCCGGTCAGAGGCCCCCACTCCAACCACATTGGGAAGGGCACCCGGGTATTCGACGATATTCCCCTGCTCGGCAGAGTTTCCGACGCTGGCGACCACCAGCGATCCCTTCGCCCGAGCTCCCGCCAGGATTTTGTTGAGCTTCTCCACATCCGCCGAGGAAGTCGTGACGGCAGCGGTCCCTTGCGAAATGTTGATGACCTTGGCGCCCTGCTCGACCGCATACGTCACGGCCTGCCCGATCTGGTCCAGGAAGTCAGCCGAAATCACCGACCGCTCGGATCCGTTGGCGATCTTCAGAGGAAGGATCTTGGCGCCAGGGGCAAGGCCGTAGGCCCCTTTGCCACCATCCGATTTCCCGGTGCCCGCAATGAGGCTGGCCATCTGCGTGCCGTGGCCCTCGGCATAGGATCCGACACCACCCTGGCTTCCGCTGAAGTCCTTCCCCGGAAGGAACTGTCCGGCCAGATCCGGGTGGTCCAGCTTGAATCCGCTGTCGATCACCGCAACGGTGACGTTTTCCCCTTTTGAGACCTTCCACATCTCCGGGGCGTGCATGGCATCCAGATGCCATTGGTCATCACGGATCGGGCCATCGGCAACCGCCGGTGCTGCGACCGGGCCGACCACGACTCCCGCCGCCAGAAGCGCCGCAGCTGCCGCTCGCCAACGCATGCGCGTGTCCGTCCGCCCCATCACCACTCCTCGTCACTTTCTCCACCGACCGGGAAGCGTGCCCCGAACAAGCCTGCCCGGCCACTGGGAGAGCCCAGTGGCCGGGCAGTCGTTGCCGTCCTACTCAACCACGTCCGGGTTGCTGTGCGGCGTACCGCTCGTCCAGGTCTCTTCGTCCTCGTGAAGGTAGTCCGCGCGGTTGCGGCGGTCCCGTTCCTTCCGGCTACCGTGGCCCGCCGCGCCCGGGGCCATCATGCCGTTCTGCCCGGGCCGGGCACCGCCCTCGGCGGCTCCCGCTGCGGCGGCGCGGTTGCGCAGGCCCGTGCCGCCGGGGGTGAACTCTCCACCGGCGGTCGGTCCCTTGCGGCCGCCGACCGCGCCACCGGTGGTCGAGGCCAGGCCCCGGCCACGCGAGCTGCCGCCCGCACCGACGGCGCCGCCGTGGCCGCCTCCCATGCCGGGGTGCATGCCCATGCCGTTCGCACTGTTCTGTCCGCCGACCCGGCCGCCGCCCGGCCCCGCTTCGCGGGGGCCGAAGACCGTCCCGGAGGGAAGCCCCGGAGTCCCACTCTTGCCCGGAGTCTGGCCGGCCAACGGCGTGCGAGGGCTGACGCTGCCACCCTTGCCAGGGAGGTAGCCGGGGCCACCGCCCTTGGCCTGAACCGAACCGCCACCAGGCCCGACCGGGAAGCCGGGCATCGGACCCCCACCGGGGCCGTTGGGCCCGCCACCGGGGCCGTTGGGGCCGCTCGGGTAGGTCGGGGTGGTGGTCGGTCCGCCAGTCGGCAGGGGGCCACCGCCGGGGCCGGACGGGCCGGTCTGAGTCGGCGCGGTCGGCAGGCTGTCCAGGCCGGTGCCCGGACGGTTGACCGGGTCCGACGGGTGGGACGGCGGGATCGAGGAGCCCGGGTCCTGCGGCGCGGGCGGAACCTGGCCGCCACCATGCGGAGGGGTCGGGGGGGTGTGACCCGGGCCGGACGGACCAGTGGATCCCGATCCCGGGTTGTACGGGGTGACCGAGCCACTGCCATAACCACCGCCGGACGACCCATTGCCGCCGCCGACGCTTCCACCACTCGAACGGGGCATGCGACGCGATCCCCCGGAGCCGCCGGTACCACCGGAGCCTCCACCCACGGGGTAGTTCGAGGTGTCGTCCCGACTGTTCGAACCAGGCGTCCCCGGCAGCACCACGTCGGAGGGAATCCCGTTCAGGGTCGTCGTCGCCGCGGTGTACGCCTGTGCCAGCTTCTCCATCTGGAGAACGGCTTCCTGGTGCTCCTTGGCGATCGTCGCCTGGGCCTGCGCGGCCTGGGTCGCAGTGACCCAGTTCTTGTTGACGGAGTACATGTAGTCGTCAACGGACTGGCCGACGGCGAGTTGCACGCTCGACGGCATGTAGACCGTCTGCGAGTTGCGCTTGGCGACCGCGTCGATCTGCGTCTGCGGCGGCTCCGGCACGGCGACCTTGGCGGTGCTGAGCGCCTCACCGGCCTGGTGCATCGCGTCGCCGGCGGTCGCGGCGTGGTCGCCGATGATCTGTGCCGACTGTTGCAGGTTGCTTGCCCAGGTCTTGAAGTGCTCGGCGGCCGGGCCTTCCCAGGTGACCCCGCCGACATGCGCCTTGAGCGCCGCACTCAGCTCCTTCAGCACCCGTCCGGCCGCCTGCAGTTGGGTGCCGCGGCTCAGGACCGTCGTCGGGTCGGTGCTGTCCACCATCTTCCGCAGGTGGGCGTGATCGATGCTCTCGAAGTTCGTTCCGGCTGACACTACTTGCTCCCCGTCTCCCCGTAGGACTCTCCCCAGGCCGCCATCAGTACTTGATGTCGTTCGACCCCGACGTCGGCGCGGCGACATCCGTCTTCTTGGCGACCGCGTTCTGCGCGGCCGTCGTGTCGTCCTCGTTGGCCGCGTAGTTGCTTGCCGTCTTCGAAACCGCCGTCTGCATCGCTTGGATCTGGGCCGCAAAATCCTTGTGCAGCTGGACGAGCTGGGCGTGCACCTTCTCGTAGGCGGAGGTCAGCGCCGTGGCCTCCGCGAACTGCTCGCTGGCGAAGCTCTGTCCGGTGAGCTTCTGCTCTTGAAGCTTGTACGGAGCCGCCGCCGAGCCCTCCATGACCTGCAGCAGCGCATCGACCTTCTTCGCGAACTCGGTGAGCGTACCCAGCTCGACCTTGACGTTCTGCTTGCCGAAGGCGGCAACCAGGTCGTTGGCGTCGCCGTACGTCTGCGACTCACTGATGGTCGGGCCGTACATCTTCGGGTTGGCGGGCAATGTGTACGTTCCACCAGCGGCCGGCGGGCTGGTCCCGGCAGGGTTCGTCCCTGCGGGGTTCGTGCCCGTCCCCTGTCCGTCACCCTCTGCCACAGCAGTTCACCTCTCCCCCGTACGGCCGGCTGCCCGGGGCGTCCCGGGTGGTCCGTGCCGCAACACACCGTCAACTTCTGGGTCGTGCCGTCGTCGTACCGTTCTGGTCGGCGAACCGACCGCCCTGTGGGCGGTTTTCGCCTCCGTCATCGTAGCCACCACCCCTGTCGGACTGGCAGGGACCTTGGCCGGCCCGTACGCGATCGGTACGAACTTGACACGTACAGCCTGCCGTCCCGGCCGCTGGGTAGACTGAACCGGTACGCCCCATCTGCCGCGCAATGTCGCACAGCAGCGACTCAAGGCCGCAGGACGGACGTGTTCGCATGGGTTCTCCGAAGGCCGTTCCCTGGTGGGCTCGTGCCGCGCGGCCGGTGTGGTCGCCGTTGCCGTGGGTGTTGATGTCCCGGGCGGCGGTGGGTGTGGCGGTGCCGTTGGTGGTGGGCTTGTCGGTGCATCGGCTGGATCTGGGGGTGTTCGCGGCGCTCGGTGCGATGCACGCGACGATGAACGATCGGGTTGAGCCGTCGTGGCTGCGGGCGGGGCGGATCGGGGTCGCGGTGTCGGCTTCCGCGCTGGGCATGCTGGTCGGTACGGGTCTTCAGCGGGCCGATGCGGACGGCCTCGTTCTGGGGGCCGCGCTGACGTTGACCGGTTTCGTTTCCGGGGTTGTGAGTGCGACGGGTCCGCGTGGGTCGGCGGCGGGGTTGTTGCTGTTGGTGTCGGCCGCGTTGGGGAGCGGGATGCCGCTGCCGGGGCCGTGGTGGGCGGCGGCGCCGATGGTGTTGGTCGGTGCGGGGTTGGTGGTGTTGCTGGGGTTGCCGGTGGGGGTGCCGGGCCGGCCGGGGGCTGATCCGCGCAGTCGGGCGCTGGCTGCCGTGTACGAGGCGCTGGGCCGCACCTTGGCCGACGTGGGCACGTCGCGGGCGGCTGCCTCGCGCCAGGCGTTGACGGCCTGTCTGAACCAGCTGCAGGATCTCCTCCCTGGCGGGAGCCCTTCTGTCGCTCGCGGGTACGAGGCCGCTCTGGCGGTCACCGAGGCGGCGACTGGCCTGTTGTGGGCGCGGCGCCCGGTGCCGCCGGAGGTCGCCGGGGTGCCGGGTCGTCTGGCGGCTGCCGTGCGGCGGGGTGGCGGTGAGGTCGCGGTTCCCGGGTGGCGGCCGGATACGCCGGCCCGGCAGGCCTTGGACGTGGCTCTGCGGGCCGCTGCCGATTGGGTGGCCGGCCGTGACGCGCGGCTCGATGTCGCGCCCGCGCCCGTGCGCCGACAACTGCAGGTGCTGCGGGTGCGGCTGTTGTCGGGGGCGTCGGTCCGGTACGGGCTGCGTGTCGCGCTGTGTATCGCGGTCGGCTCGGCGGTGACGGCCAACTATCCGCTCAGCAAGGGCTACTGGGTGCCGATGACGATCGCTTTCGTCCTGAAGCCGGATCTCGGTTCGGTGTTTCTGCGGGCGGTGAGCCGTTCGGTGGGCACGGTGCTGGGGGTGGCGGTGGCGGCGGCGCTGCTGGTGTTGACCACCGAGGAGTGGGCGCTGACCGCTGTGGCCGTGCTGTGCGTGGCCCTGTTGCCGTATGCCACGGCGGCGCACTACGGGCTGAACACCGTGGTGATGACGCCGATGGCGCTGGTCCTGCTGCAACTCGGCGGCGGGAGCGGTGCGGCGGAGTTCTGGCCTCGCGTCCTGGACTCGGTCGTGGCCAGTGCGATCGTCCTGCTCTTCGGGTACCTGTTGTGGCCGGAGCGCCCGCGCCATCGGATCGAGCCCCGGCTGGTGGAGGCGACGACGGCGTTGCGGGCCTATCTCGACGCGGTGGCTGCCGGTCGCGCCGATCGGGCCCAGGTGTGGCTGCGCCGGACGGCTTACCGGGCGTTGGCGGATGCCCGGCAGGAGGTGCGGCAGGGGCTGGTCGAGCCGCCGCCGTTGGGTCGGCCGGCCGAGCGGTGGCTGCCGGCGACGGCGGCGCTGGAGCGGCTGGGTGGTGCGGTGGCGGCGTTCGCGGCGCAGATCCGGTTCGGCGGCCGGGTGCCGGATCCGGCTGAGGTCGATCGGGTCCGCCGGGCGCTGGACGAATTGACCGCCGCTGCCCGCGCGCACCGTCCGCCGGCCGCACCGTCGGACGACCCGACCGCGCCGAGCGGACCAACCGCACCGACGGATCGCCCGACCACGCCGCACGACCCCACGCTCAGCGCGCTGGGCCGTGCGGCGGACGAACTCGAAACGCTTCTGGCGAGCGACTAGCCGAACCCCGACCGGCACCGAACCCCGACCGGCGCCGAACCGCGACCGGCGCCGAACCGCGAGGTCAGACGTGCTCGGCCAGCTCCAGCCAGCTCAGCTCCAGCTCCTCCTTCTCCTCCCGGACCGCGCGCAGCTGCGTGTCCAGTTCGGCGACCTTGGAGAAGTCGGCGGCGTGCTCGGCGAGTTGGGCGTGCAGCTTGGATTCCTTCTGGTCCAGCTTGGCGATCTGCCGCTCCAGCTTCTGCATCTCCTTCTTGGCGGCGCGCAGGTCGCCGCCGGACAGCCCGGAAGCGGCGTCGGCCCCGGCGGCCGACGAGGCCGCGGCAGGAGCGGCCTGGGCGGCGACGGCGGCGGCCTGGGCGGCCATCCGTGCCCGCCGCTCCAGGTACTCGTCCACGCCGTTCGGCAGCATCCGCATCTTCTTGTCGCCGAGCAGCGCGTGGACGACGTCCGTGGTGCGCTCGATGAAGAAGCGGTCGTGGCTGATGACGATCATCGAGCCGGGCCAGCCGTCGAGCAGGTCTTCGAGCTGGTTGAGCGTCTCGATGTCCAGGTCGTTGGTCGGCTCGTCCAGGAACAGCACGTTGGGCTCGTCCATCAGGAGCCGCAGCAGCTGGAGGCGGCGGCGCTCGCCGCCGGACAGGTCGCCCACCGGCGTCCACTGCTTGTCCTTGCCGAAGCCGAACTGTTCGCACAGCTGGCCGGCGCTCATCTCCCGGCCCTTGCCGAGGTCGACGCGCGAGCGGACCTGTTCGACGGCCTGCAGCACCCGGGTCGTCGGGTCGAGCTCGACGACTTCCTGGGACAGGTAGGCGAGCCGCACGGTCTTGCCGACCTTGATGAGGCCGGACGCGGGCTGCACGTCGCCCTCGCTCGCGTACGCGTCGCGCATGGCGCGCAGCAGCGAGGTCTTGCCGGCGCCGTTGACGCCGAGCAGGCCGATCCGGTCGCCGGGGCCGAGCTGCCAGGTGAGGTTCTCCAGCAGGAGCTTCGGGCCGGCCTTGACGGTGACGTCTTCCAGCTCGAAGACGGTCTTGCCGAGGCGCGCGTTGGCGAACTTCATCAGCTCGGACTTGTCACGCGGGTCCGGCACGTCGGCGATCAGCGCGTTGGCCGCCTCGATGCGGTAGCGCGGCTTGGAGGTGCGGGCGGGGGCGCCGCGGCGCAGCCAGGCGAGTTCCTTGCGGGCCAGGTTCTGGCGCTTCTGCTCTTCGACGGCCTCGATCCGGGAGCGTTCGGCGCGGGCGAAGACGTAGTCGGAGTAGCCGCCTTCGTACTCGTGCACCTCGCCCTGCTGGACGTCCCACATGCGGGTGCTGACCTGGTCGAGGAACCAGCGGTCGTGGGTGACGCAGACCAGCGCGGAGCGGCGCTTCTGCAGGTGTTCGGCGAGCCAGTTGATGCCCTCGACGTCGAGGTGGTTGGTGGGCTCGTCCAGGATGATCAGCTCGGGTGAGCCGAGCAGCAGCTTGGCGAGGGCGATCCGGCGGCGTTCGCCACCGGAGAGCGGGCCGATGACGGTGTCGAGGCCGTCGGCGAAGCCGGGCAGGTCGAGGCCGCCGAAGAGGCCTTCGATGATGTCGCGGATCCGGGCGTCGCCGAGCCACTCGTGGTCGGCCCGGTCGGCGATCACCTCGTGCCGGATGGTGGCCTTCGGGTCGAGCGAGTCGTGCTGGGTGAGGACGGCCGGCTCGAGGCCGCCGTTCCAGGTGATGCGGCCGCTGTCGGGTTCCTCCAGCTTGGCGAGCATCCGGATGAGGGTGGTCTTGCCGTCGCCGTTGCGGCCGACGACGCCGATCCGGTCGCCCTCGCTGACGCCGAGGCTGACCGCGTCCAGCAGGGTGCGGGTGCCGTAGACCTTCGTGACGGACTCGATGGTGGCGAGGTTGACGGCCACGTGTGCTGCGCTCCAGGGTTCGGCGGTCGCGGGGGCGGCCCGCCGCCCCTGTCTCGGGGACACCCCGATCTCCCCAGCCTAATGCGCCAGCGGCGACACCCTCACCGCACTGCTCCCGCGGCACCGTCCCACGGCGCAGCACCGCACTGCTCCCGCAGCGCCGCGCCACGGCGCAGCACCGCGCCGGGCAACGCGGCACGGCACCACCACAACGGCAGCGCCTTACGCCTGGACCGCGGCCCCCGGCACCGGCCCGTACGTCGCGTGCGCCGTCCGGCAGGTGCCGGAGGCCCGCAGGGCCTGGGCGACGGCGGCGGCCGCGTCGGCGTCCTTGGTGAGGAAGGCGCAGGTCGGCCCGGAGCCGGAGACCAGCGCGCCGAGGGCGCCCGCCTCGGTACCGGCCCGCAGGGTGTCAGCGAGTGCGGGGCGCAGCGAGAGCGCGGCGGGCTGGAGGTCGTTGGCGAGCGCGTCGGCCAGGGCGACGGCGTCGCCTTCGGCGAGTGCGGCGAGCAGGGCCTGGTCGGCGTCGGGGGTGGGGACGTCGGTGTCGCTGGAGCCGGTGCCGGCCTCGTCGCGCAGCCGGTCGCACTCGCGGAAGACGGCGGGGGTGGACAGGCCGCCGTCGGCGACCGCGAAGACCCAGTGGAAGGTGCCTTCGACGGCCAGCGGTTCGAGGATCTCGCCCCGGCCGCGGCCGAGCGCGACGCCGCCGAGCAGGGCGAACGGCACGTCCGATCCCAGCTCCGCGGCCAGCTCCAGCAGGGTGCCGAGCGGGGTGTCCAGCTGCCACAGCGCGTCGCAGGCGACCAGTGCCGCGGCGCCGTCGGCGCTGCCGCCGGCCATGCCGCCGGCGACCGGGATGGCCTTGGCGATGTGCAGGTGTACGCCCGGGTCGGCGATGCCGTGGTGGGCGGCGAGGAGGCGGGCGGCGCGGGCGGCGAGGTTGCCGTCGTCGAGCGGGACGGCGGCGGCGTCCGGTCCGGAGCAGGTCAGGGTGACGCCCTGCCCCGGGGTGGCGGTGACCTCGTCGCCGAGGGCGACGGCGAAGAAGACGTTGGCCAGGTCGTGGAAGCCGTCGGCGCGCAGCCCGCCGACCCCCAGCTGGACGTTGACCTTGGCCGGCACCCGTACGGTGATCACTCGTCGCCTGCCTTCGGCTTGTCCTCGCCCGCCTTCGGCTTGTGCTCGGCGATCGCGGCGAACTGCTCGACCGTCAGCATCTCGCCGCGCAGCTTGTGGTCGATCCCGGCGGCGGCGAGCGCCTGCTCGGCCCCGGCGGCGGAGCCGGCCCAGCCGGCCAGGGCGGCGCGCAGGGTCTTGCGCCGCTGGGCGAACGCGGCGTCGACGACCGCGAACACCTCGGTGCGGCTGGCGGTGGTCTTCGGCGGCTCGTGGCGGACCAGGGAGACGAGCCCGGAGTCGACGTTGGGGGCGGGCCAGAACACGTTCCGTCCGATGGCGCCGGCCCGCTTCACGTCGGCGTACCAGTTGGCCTTGACCGACGGGACGCCGTACACCTTGTTGCCCGGCTTGGCGGCGAGCCGGTCGGCGACCTCGCTCTGCACCATCACCAGGGTCCGCTCGATGCTGGGGAAGGTCGCCAGCATGTGCAGCAGGACGGGCACGGCCACGTTGTACGGGAGGTTGGCGACCAGCGCGGTGGGCGCCGGCCCGGGCAGCTCGGTGACCTCCATGGCGTCGCTGAAGACCAGGTCGAAGGCGTCGGCCTTGCCCGGCATCCGGGCCGCGACGGTGTCCGGCAGGTGCTGCGCCAGCACCGGGTCGATCTCGACCGCCGTCACGTGCCGCGCCACCTCGAGCAGCGCGAGCGTCAGCGAGCCGAGCCCCGGCCCGACCTCCACCACCGCGTCCTGCTCCGTCACCCCGGCGGCCCGGACGATCCGCCGCACGGTGTTGCCGTCGATGACGAAGTTCTGCCCGCGCTGCTTGGTCGGCTTCACGCCGAACGCGGCCGCCAGCTCCCGGATGTCGGCGGCGCCCAGCAGGTGGCTGTCAGGGGTGGGGTCGGTGGTGCTCACGCGCCAAGGATACGGGCGCGCGGGCGCCGGCCCCGACGCGCCGGACCCGACCGGGCGCTCCGACCGGCCCGCCGACCGCCCCGCCGACCGCCCCGCCGACCGGCGACTCCGACCGGCGACTCCGACCGAACGCTCAGTACCCGAAGGCCCGCGCCGTGTTCTCCGCGATGGCCGCCGACAGCTCGTCCTCGTGCAGCCCCAGGGTGGCGGCCATCGAGCGCACCGTGACCGGGATCAGGTACGGGGCGTTGGGCCGGCCGCGGTAGGGGTGCGGGGTGAGGAAGGGGGCGTCGGTCTCGACCAGGATCCGGTCGAGCGGGGTGGCGAGCAGCGCGTCCCGCAGCGGCTGGTTGGCCTTGAAGGTGACCGGGCCGGCGAAGGAGAGGTACCAGCCGTGCCGGGCGCAGGTCTTGGCCATGTCGGCGTCGCCGGAGTAGCAGTGGAAGACGGTCCGTTCCGGGGCGCCTTCCGCCAGCAGGACGGCGATGACGTCCTCGTGGGCGTCGCGGTCGTGGATGACCAGGGCCTTGCCGTGCCGCTTGGCCATCTCGATGTGGCGGCGGAACGACTCCTTCTGGATCTCGACGCCTTCCGGCCCGGTGCGGAAGTAGTCCAGCCCGGTCTCGCCGACCGCCCGTACCTGCGGCAGGGCGGCGAGCCGGTCGATCTCGGCGAGTGCCTCGTCCAGGGCGGCGGCGCCGCCGGCCTTGCGCTGCTGACCGGACCAGCCGTCCGCGTCGCCGAGGAAGATCCGCGGCGCCTCGTTCGGGTGCAGGGCGACGGCCGCGTGCACCTGCTCGTACTGGGCCGCCAGCTCGGCGGCCCAGCGCGAACCGGGCACGTCGCAGCCCACCTGGACCACCGTGGCGACACCGACGGAGGCGGCTCGGGCCAGGCCTTCGGCCGGGGTGCCGGACTGCATGTCGAGGTGGGTGTGCGAGTCGGCCACCGCCACTGCCAGGGGTTGCGGCAGCGGCGGCGGGGTCGACCGGTCGTCGTCCTTGGCGGCCATGTCAGGCGGCCGGCTTCTCTTCGAGGCGCGGGAAGAGGATCTCGCCCTTGGTGACGGTGGCACCGGCGGGCAGCCGGCCCCAGTCGGCCACGGTGGCGATGGTCTGCGCGGGCAGCGCGCCCAGCCCGGCGGCTTCGGCGCCCAGCGAGTCCCACAGCTTCTCGGCGGTGGTCGGCATCACCGGGTTGAGGAGGACGGCGGTGGCGCGCAGCGACTCGGCGGCGGTGTAGAGGATGGTCGCGAGGCGCGCCCGGCCCTCCGCCGATTCGTCCTTGGCGACCTTCCAGGGCTCCTGCTCGGTGATGTAGCCGTTGACCTGCTTGACGAACTCGAAGATCGCCGCGAGGCCGCCGGCGAAGTCCAGCTCCTCGCCGATCTTCCGGTCGGCCGTCGCGACGGCCTTGGTCAGCCCGTCGGCGACGGCCTGCTCGGCGTCGCCGGGCGCGGTGGCCGCGGGCAGCACCCCGTCGAAGTACTTGCCGACCATCGCGGCGACCCGGGAGGCCAGGTTGCCGAAGTCGTTGGCGAGTTCGGAGGTGTAGCGGGCGGTGAAGTCCTCCCAGGAGAACGAGCCGTCCGTGCCGAACGGGATCGCCCGCAGGAAGTAGTAGCGGTACGCGTCCACGCCGAAGTGCGAGGTCAGGTCGGTGGGCGCGATGCCGGTCAGGTTGGACTTGGACATCTTCTCGCCGCCGACCATCAGCCAGCCGTTGGCCACGACCCGCTTGGGCAGCGGCAGGCCGGCGGCCATCAGCATGGCGGGCCAGATGACCGCGTGGAAGCGGAGGATGTCCTTGCCGACCAGGTGGACGGAGGCCGGCCACAGCTCGGCGAAGCGCTCCGGGTCGCTGCCGTAGCCGGCTGCGGTGATGTAGTTCTGCAGCGCGTCGACCCACACGTAGAGGACGTGCTTCTCGTCCCAGGGAAGCGGCACGCCCCAGTTGAAGGTGGAGCGGGAGATCGAGAGGTCCTGCAGGCCCTGCTCGACGAAGCGCAGCACCTCGTTGCGGGCGGTTTCGGGGGCGATGAAGCCGGGGTTCTCGGCGTAGAACTCCAGCAGCTTCTCGCCGTAGGCCGACAGGCGGAAGAAGTAGTTCTCCTCCTCCAGCCACTCCACCGGCTTCTTGTGGATCGGGCAGAGCTTCTCGTCCTCGCTCGCGCCGTCGAGCAGCTCGTTGGGGAGCTTGTACTCCTCACAGCCGACGCAGTACGGGCCGGAGTAGCCGCCCTTGTAGATCTCGCCCTTGTCGTACAGGTCCTGGACGAACTCCTGCACGCGGTCGGTGTGCCGCTGCTGGGTGGTGCGGATGAAGTCGTCGTTGGCGATCTCCAGGTGCTCCCAGAGCGGCTTCCAGGCTTCCTCGACCAGCTTGTCGCACCACTCCTGCGGGCTGACGCCGTTCGCCTCGGCGGTCCGCAGGATCTTCTGACCGTGTTCGTCGGTGCCGGTCAGGTACCACACCTTCTCACCGCGCTGGCGGTGCCAGCGGGTGAGGACGTCGCCCGCCACGGTGGTGTACGCGTGGCCCAGGTGGGGGCGATCGTTGACGTAGTAGATCGGGGTGGAAACGTAGTACGCCGGGGCGTTCGTCCCGGTGGTGCTGTGGTCTGCAGTGGCCGCCATGGTCGGAAAGCTTAGTCGGGGACGCGGGCCGTCCTCGACCGAGTTGTGTCCCGGCCGGGGGCGGCCCTTCCCGCGTCCTCCGGTGTCAGCCCCGCGCCCTCCGGTATCAGCGCGGCAGCCTCCGGGGTCGGCCCGCCGGCCTCCGGGGTCAGCCCAGCAGCCGCGACCAGAACCGGGCCCAGCGTCCGCGCGGCTTGGCGGGCGCGGGCACCGGGGGCGGCCCGGCCGGCTCGGCGTGCGCCGGGTAGCCGGGGGCGTGGTGCGAGGGCCGGTCGGCGGAGGCTACCCGGCCCTCGCGCATGATCCGGACGGTGTGGCCACCGCACCCGGGGCAGGTCGGCTTGAGCAGCGGGGACGGCACCCGGACACCGTTGGCGTGGTACTCGAACACGACGTGCCCGTCCTTGGACACGTGGTGCTCGATGTCGTACGCCTGCTCCCAGCCGTACCCGCAGCGCAGGCACGCGAAGGAGTAGGCCTCCCGGACGGTCTCGACGGGAGTGTGCGCCCGCCCGGCCAGTCCGGCCGTGCTCAGCGCGTTGCCACCGCGGGGGTTACCGACAATGTCGCTCATAGCCGTCTCCCAGCGCCCGCCGGGCGCTCGCCCGGCTGGGTCTTTCCATTCCAGGAAATGCCCGGACCGCCCCGGCCGATGCCCCACTTGTGAAGACTTGGATGCGGATTGGGAAGCCCTATACGAAGGGCCTCCCCCGGACCGAAAACCGCGACCGAAACTTCAGCTCAGCGGGTGTTTACCGGGGCCTTCCCTCCAAGGTACGACTACCCGTGCGCAACGCAACCCCCGGGAATTCACCCCTTTTTCAGGCCCTCGGCCGAGCCTTCCCTCTTGGCCGCCACGACCGCGTCGAAGACCTCCCGCTTGGGCAGCGAGAGCTCCGCCGCGACCGCCGCGATGGCCTCCTTGCGCCGCTCCCCCGCCTCCTCGCGCACGGCCACCAGCCGGGCCAGCTCGGCCGGGGTCAGTTCCTGCGGCGCGGCCGGCGGGGCGCCTGCGACGACGACGGTGATCTCGCCCCTGACGCCCTCCGCGGCCCAGGCCGCCAGCTCGCCGATCGGCCCGCGCTTGACCTCCTCGTAGGTCTTGGTCAGCTCGCGGCAGACGGCGGCGGGGCGCTCCGGCCCGAACGCCTCGGCCATCGCGGTCAGCGCCTCGGCGATCCGGTGCGGCGCCTCGAAGAAGACCATGGTGCGCGGCTCGGCGGCGATCGAGGCGAGCTGTCGGGCCCGGTCGCCGGTCTTGCGCGGCAGGAAGCCCTCGAAGGTGAAGCGGTCGACCGGCAGGCCGGACAGCGCGAGCGCGGTGAGCACCGCGGACGGCCCGGGCACCGCGGTGACCTTGAGGTCCGCCGCGACGGCCGCGGCGACCAGCCGGTAGCCGGGGTCGGAGACCGAGGGCATGCCGGCGTCGGTGACCAGCAGCACCCGGGCGCCGCCGAGCAGCGCCTCGACCAGTTCGGGGGTGCGGCCGACCTCGTTGCCCTCGAAGTACGAGACGACCCGGCCCGCCGGGGTCACCCCGAGTGCCTGGGTGAGCCGGCGCAGCCGCCGGGTGTCCTCGGCGGCGATGACGTCCGCCGTCGCCAGTTCGTGGACCAGTCGGGGCGGGGCGTCCGAGACGTCGCCGATGGGGGTGCCTGCGAGAACGAGTACTCCTGTCACGGGCCCCATCCTTCCAGCTGCGGCCGCCGGGGGCTTTTGGTGACGATTCGGGCAGCTTCCGAGGGAGCGGACACGCGTACGAAGGGCGCCCCTACGATGTGGCGGATGAACGGCGACACGGCGGCGCAGACGCCCACTGGTACGGACCACTCCGCGCGGGGCGGCGTCGTTCTGCCGTCTCCCCGCTCACCCCGGACCGCACCCCCGGCCTGGCGCGAGCGCCTGGCCGCGCACGGCTACCGCGCCCGCCCGACCGCGCCGCTGGCCGAGCGCCTGGTGCCGCCGATGCCGGACGGCCCCCGGGTGACCCCGCGCGACGTGCCGCAGTCGCCGCTGCTGCTGCGCCTGGGCGTCTCGCTGCCGCAGGGCCTGTGGTACTTCCTGTGCCGCTGGTCCGGCTGGCTGGGCCCGGTCGCGGTCGCGGTGTTCGCCGGGATCCTGCGGTTCACCAACCTCGGCCAGCCGCACGCGATCATCTTCGACGAGACGTACTACGCCAAGGACGCCTACGCGCTCTGGCACGGCGGCTACGAGATCAGCTGGCCGGAGGAGGCCAACGCGACGATCATGACGCCCGGCGCGGCCGTCCCGTACCGGTCGGCCGCCTCGTACGTGGTCCATCCGCCGGTGGGCAAGTGGATCATCGGTGCGGGCGAGCAGCTGTTCGGCATGAACCCCTTCGGCTGGCGCTTCGCGGTGGCCCTGCTCGGCACGCTGTCGGTGCTGATGCTGGCCCGGATCGCCCGCCGGATGTTCCGCTCGACCCTGCTGGGCTGCGTGGCCGGCCTGCTGCTCTCGGTGGACGGCCTGCACCTGGTCCTCAGTCGGGCCGCCCTGCTCGACCTGGTGGTGATGTTCTGGATCGTCGCCGCCTTCGGCTTCCTGTTGCTGGACCGCGACCGCACCCGGGCGCTGCTGGCCGAGAAGCTGGGCGGGGTCGAGAACCCGGAGCTCGCCCAGCGGCTGGGCCTGGGCTGGCGCCCGTACCGGATCGCGGCCGGCGTCTGCATCGGCCTGACCTGCGCCACCAAGTGGAGCGGCCTGTACGTGATGGCGGCGTTCGGCCTGATGACCGCGCTCTGGGACGTCGGCGCCCGCCGCCTGGCCGGCGCCCCGCGCCCGTACCGCGCGGTGCTGGCCCGGGACGTGGCGCCGGCCTTCGTGTCGGTCGTCGTGGTCCCGCTGGCGGTCTACGTCGCGTCCTGGTGGGGCTGGTTCGCCAGCAGCAACGCCCCGGGGAAGGGCGGCTGGGGCCGGGACTGGGCGGTCGGCCGTTCCACCGACTACCCGTGGATACCCGAGGGCCTGCGCGCCCTGTGGCACTACCACTCGACGGTCTACGAGTTCCACACCCACCTGAGCGACCCGCACACCTACCAGTCGAACCCGTGGTCCTGGCTGGTGCTGGGCCGACCGGTCTCCTTCTACTACGAGTCCCCCAAGCTGGGACAGGCCGGCTGCACCGCCGCCGACTGCGCCCGCGAGGTGCTGGGCATCGGCACCCCGCTGCTGTGGTGGACGGCCGTGGTGGCCCTGGTCTACTGCCTGTGGCGCTGGGCGTTCCGGCGGGACTGGCGGGCCGGCGCGCTGCTGTGCGGCCTGGCCGCGGGCTACCTGCCGTGGTTCGCCTACCAGCAGCGGACGATCTTCCTCTTCTACGCGGTGGTCTTCGTCCCGTTCCTGGTGCTCGCGGTGACGATGCTGGTCGGCGCCCTGATCGGCCCGCCCGGCGCCTCCCGGGACCGCCGGATCATCGGCTCCGCGGCGGCCGGCCTGCTGGTGCTGCTGATCGTCTGGAACTTCCTGTTCTTCTTCCCGCTCTTCACCGGCCAGACCATCCCGCTGGAGGACTGGCGCCGCCGGATGTGGTTCAACAGCTGGATCTGACGGCGGGGCCCGACAGCCGGGCCCGACGGCCGGTCCACCCGGCCCGCGGTCCGGCACACACCGTGTCCCCCCGAATCATCCGTATGCGGTGCACGACACGTACCAGATCCGTCACAAGTCCCGGGCGTTTCGTCGGCGCACCGATTCCGCCTGCCTAGGGTGGGGGCGTACCGCGTTTCCGGCCCCGGCCGGTTGCGCCCGGCCGCGAGACCCCTGGGGGACCTGCACCATGCGCAGTGGCGCGAAGATCGGCATCATCACCGGCGTGTCCATCGCCGTCCTCGCGGGCGGCGGCTACGGCGCGTACAGCCTGATGGGCTCGGACTCCGACTCCGGGGGCAAGAAGGCCCGTACGGTGGTCGCCGAACCGCCGTCGGCCGACCAGGCGGCGTCGGGCGCGAAGGACTTCCTGGCGGCCTGGGCGGCCGGCGACATCGCCAAGGCGGCCTCGCTGACCGACGACCCGGCCGCGGCCACCACCGCGCTGACCGCCTTCCGGGACCAGGTGAAGCCGAGCGCGCTGACGCTCGCCCCGACCGGTCCGACCACCCAGCAGGTCTTCGCCGCCGCCACCGGCACCCCCGCTCCGGCCAAGCCTTCCGCCGGGGCCTCCGCGACGCCGTCCGCGGCCGGCACCCCGGGCGCCGGCGACTCGCCGTCCGCCTCGGCCACGCCCGGGCCCACCGGCACGCTGATGAGCTTCAAGGCCCGTGCCGAGTTCGAGGGCACCAACCGGGCCTGGGACTACCAGGGCTTCCTGGGCGTCGTGAAGATGAGCGACAACACCCCGGCCGTGCACTGGGCGCCGTCGGTGATCCACCCCCACCTGTCCGGCAACGAGACCATCGCCGTCCAGCAGGTCTTCGCCCCGCCGTCCACCGTGGTGGACCGCAACGGCAAGCCGCTGCAGGGCGCCTCGCTCACCCCGGCGCTGATGAACAGCATCCAGGAGAACGCCCAGAAGCTGCTCCCGCCGGACCCGGCCAAGGACCAGGACTCGGGCAAGGCCGTGGTGATCAGCGACCCGGCCGGCAAGGGCGCCACCGACAAGCTGTTCACCATCGTCGAGCCGAAGCCCGGCAAGCCGTTCAAGGTGACCCTCGACAACACCGTCCAGGCCGCCGCCGAGAAGGCGATGACCGACCTGGGCGGCAAGCCCGCCTCCATCGTGGCGATCGAGCCGAGCACCGGTCAGGTGCTGGCCTTCGCCAACTCGCCCGCCAACGGCCAGAACCGGGCCTTCGCCGGGCTGCTCGCGCCGGGCTCGACGATGAAGATCGTCACCTCGGCGGCGTTGCTGGAGGCCGGGGTCAACCCGGACACCGTGGTGCCCTGCCCGGAGAAGAGCAGCAACTCGGTGGCGATCCCGAACGACTTCCCCGGCGCCTTCCCGAACAACACGCTCCAGCAGGACTTCATGGTGTCCTGCAACACGGCCTTCATCAACCAGGGCCTGACCAGCCTCAAGCCGGAGACGCTGTCCTCCACCGCCAAGGACGTGTTCGGCATCGGCCTGGAGTGGAAGACCGGCCTGCCGAACACCGACGGCAAGGTGCCGGCGACGCCGGGCAGCAAGGACGAGCAGGCCATGAACTACATCGGCCAGGGCAAGGTCCAGATGAACCCGCTGGCGATCGCCTCGATCACCGCGACCGTCCAGAGCGGGGCGTTCAAGCAGCCCATCCTGGTCGCCGGCCTGCCGCAGCAGGCGGCGGCCCGCCAGATCTCGCCGGACGTCGCCGCCAAGCTGCGCGCGATGATGAACGCCACCGCCATCGGCGGCACGGCCAAGGACGTGATGGCCGGGATCACCGACAACGCGGGCGCCAAGACCGGCTCCGCCGAGGTCCAGGGCGCGTCCACCACCAACAGCTGGTTCACCGCCTTCCGCGGCAACATCGCGGTGGCCGCCGAGGTCCAGGGCGGCGGCCACGGCGTCGACGCGGCGGGCCCGGCGGTGGCCTCCCTCCTGAAGGCCGCCGCCGGCCACTGACCCACGGCTGGTCCCCCGTACGGAGCCCGCTCTCAGCCTCGCGGCAGGGCGGGCTCCGGCACGTCCGGCACCCGGCCGGGTGGCGCCGGGCGCCGGCTGCTCCAGCGCCGGGCCGCCAGCCGGGGCCAGATCACCAGCACCACCGGCAGCGCCAGGTACCCGAACCGCCCGGCCGGGGCGAGCATGAAGGCGATCGCGAGCCCGGCGGCCAGCAGGTCGGCGGCGGCGATCGCGGAGACCGGCGGCCGGGCCAGCAGCCAGATCGCCACCGCGATCAGGGCCACGGTCATCAGGGCCAGCGAGATGGCGTGCCCGGTCGGCCCGAAGCCGGCCAGCACCTTGCCGGGCAGCGGGCTGCCCGCCGGGGTGCGGATCGCGGTCATCCCGAGCGGGAAGCGCACCACCTGCTCGCGCAGCGCGTCCGACTGGGTCAGGACGGACGGCAGGATCACGGCCACGCTCACCCCGACCCCGATCAGCGCGGTCCGGGCGGCGGGCCGGCGCCCGTACAGCCGCCAGAGCAGCAGGACGGCGACCGGCAGGGCGGGCCAGGCCGTCCACTTCAGGGTGCAGGCGAGGGCGAGCACCAGTCCGGCGCCGACGGTGCGGTCCCGCTCGGCGAGCGCCATGGCCAGGCAGCAGACGCCGATCAGCGGCAGGTCCACCCCGCCGACCGCCAGGGCGAGCGCTATCAGCGGCGAGGCGGTGAGGACGGCCAGCGGCAGCAGGGGCGCGCGCGGGGCGCCGCCGACGGGGCGGGCGGGCCGCAGCAGCCGCCAGGCGGCCAGCAGGCAGACGAAGAAGGTCAGCGCGAACCAGATCCGGGCGTCCCCGGCGACCTTGGCGAAGGCGGTGGAGTCGCCGAGCAGCTGGCGCGGAAGCCCGAACAGGGCCATCGCCGGCAGGTACGGGTTGTAGTCGGTGACCACCACCGGGTGGGGCAGGTAGGCGTCGCCGGTGGTGAGCAGCAGGTGGGCCGAGCGTTCGACCACCATGACCTCGGACTGGTGGCGGCCGTGCAGGGCGAGCAGTCCGAGCGGTACGAGGACGGCGCCGACGAGGGCGACGGCGGCGCCGGCGTGGGCCGCGAAGCGGCGCGGCAGGGTCAGGCAGAGCAGACCGGCCAGGAGGTAGGCGGGGGCCGCGATCAGGCCCCACAGCCGCTGGTTGGCCAGGTCGGAGACGAGCGGGAAGGCTCCGGCCCAGCCGGCCGCGATGAGGCAGCCGAGCAGTTGGACGGTCCGCATCGAGGCGAGCTTGGCGGGATTCAGTCGATCGGGCGTGGGCGGAAAGGTGCTCTCGCCACGCTGTCGGGGGAACGGCCGGACGGAGAAGCCTCTCGGTGGTCGTCCGGGTCTGGACGACGTCTCGGTCGCGATGGACTGGGCCGGCGTTCTGCGGCGGCCGGTGAAGCGGCCGCGCGGGCGGGAGAAGCCGGGCGTGCGGGTGCTCACCATGGTGGAAGGTTATGGGTGCGGGCCCGGCCCTGTCGCCATGGCGTCGGGCACTGGGCGGGTGATGGCACGAAAAGGGCCGCCGGATGTCGTACCGGTCGGCGGCCCTTCACGTCTGGTTCGTCTGCCGGTCAGCCGGCGGTGCGGTCCGCCGGGACGGCCTCCCGCTCTGCCTGCTCCAGCCGCGAGTGCTTGATGCTGTAGCCGAAGTAGACGACCACGGCGACGGCGAGGGCGATCCCCCCGGCCCGGAAGGTGTCGGCGTGCAGACCGGTGATCAGGTAGACGCAGAAGCCGACGCTGACCAGCGGGACGACCGGGTAGCCGGGCACCTTGAAGCCGCGCGGCAGGTCGGGCTGGGTGCGACGCAGCACGATCACGCCGATCGAGACCACCGAGAAGGCGATGAGCGTCCCGAGGCTGGTGATGTCGGCCAGGACGTTCAGCGGGACGAAGGCGGCCAGCGCGCCCACGCCGAGGCCCACCACGAGGGTGTTCCAGACCGGGGTGCCGGTGCGCGGGGAGAGCTCGGCGAAGCGCTTGGGCAGCATGCCGTCGCGGCCCATCGAGTACAGGATGCGGGTCTGGCCGTAGATCACCACGAGGGTGATGCTGAAGATCGAGAGGATCGCACCGACCGCGAAGACCATCGCGGGCCAGCTCTGGCCGGTGATGTCCTGGAGGATCTGGGCGAGGCCGGCCTCCTGGCCGTCGAACTTCTGCCAGGGCTGGGCGCCGATGCCGGCCAGGGCGACCAGGATGTAGAGCAGGGTCACCACCACCAGCGAGATGATGATCGCCATCGGCAGGGTGCGGCGCGGGTTCTTGACCTCCTCGCCGGCGGTGGACACGGCGTCCAGGCCGATGAAGGAGAAGAAGATGCTGGACGCGGCGACCTGCACGCCGCCGATGCCGAGCGGCATGAACGGGCTCAGGTTGCCGGAGTGGAAGCCAGTGAGCGCGATGCCGATGAACAGCAGCAGGATGAGGATCTTGATCCCGACCATGGCCGCGTTGACCTTCACCGACTCGCTGACGCCGCGGATCAGCAGGACGCAGACCATCGCGACCAGCAGCAGCGCGGGCAGGTTGAACCAGTGGGTGCCGTCCGGCGCACCGGACAGCTGCTCCGGGATCTTGAACCCGAAGGCCAGGTCGAGGAACTTGTTCAGGTACTCGGCCCAGCTGACCGCGATCGCGGAGGCCGAGACGCCGTACTCCATCAGCAGGCAGATGCCGACGCCGAAGGCCACGCCCTCGCCGAGGGTGGCGTAGGCGTAGGAGTACGAGGAGCCGGAGACCGGGATCGCGGAGGCCATCTCGGCGTAGCAGAGCGCGGTGAGTCCGGCGGTGACCGCGGCGATCACGAAGGACAGGATGACGGCCGGGCCGGCCGAGGGCACCGCGGTGTTCAGCACGAAGAAGATGCCGGTGCCGATGGTGGCGCCGATGCCGATCGCGGACAGCTGCCAGAGGCCGATCGAGCGGCGCAGGTGGATGCCGGAGCGTCCACCCTCCTCGGGCGCGCCGGCCGGAAGGGCGTCGCGCCCTTCGCTCTCCGCGATCAGTGACGAGACGGGCTTGCGTCGCAGCAGACGCGCACCAATGGTGTTGCTGGCCAAAACCGCGGTCCTTCTGGGCAGGGGAGGGTGTCCTGGCGGCCGGCCACCCGGGACACCCGGGGGTGTCATCAGGGACCAACCGAACAAAGATGGGACAGTACCCGGCGAAAGCACCAGTGTCGCAAACGAACAGTCCGGATCAGCGCATTGTACGAAACGGAGCATATCGCTGTACAAACCGGACACTTCGCAAACGGCGCATCTGCCATCGGGCCGCTAAAGCAGCAGCTCAGCGGCACCGAGGGGGGTCAGCCGCCGAGCACCGCCCGCATCACCGAGCGGGCGATCGGCGCGGCCAGGGCGCCACCCGTGACATCCGTGGCGTCACTGTCCGCGACCACCACGGCCACCGCCACCGGCGGCACCGCGTCCGAGCCGGCCGGCTCGGCCCAGGAGATGAACCAGGCGTACGGCGTCTCGCTGTTGTCCACCCCGTGCTGGGCCGTCCCGGTCTTGCCGCCGACCACCGCCCCGCCGATCCGGGCGTTGCCCCCGGTCCCGTTCTCCACCACGTCGGTCATCAGCCTGCGCACCTGCGCGGCCACCGCCGGCGTCATCGCCTGCCGGTACGTCGCGGGCTTCATCAGCTGCACCGCGGTGCCGTCGCTCTTCGTCAGCTTGTCCACAAGCTGTGGACGCATGACCGTCCCGTCGTTGGCGACCCCGGCCGCGACCATCGCCATCACCAGCGGGGTGGCCGCCGTGTCGAACTGGCCGATCGAGGAGAGCGCCAGCTGCGACTCGTCCATCCTGGTGTCGACGTTCGACCGGGCCGCACGCACCGGGATGTCCAGCCTCGCGTCGTTGAAGCCGAAGTTCCCGGCCATCGCCACCATCCGGTCCAGGCCGGTGCGCACCCCGAGGTAGCCGAGCACGCTGTTGCAGCTGGCGGTCATCGCGGCGTCCAGCGACAGTCCGGGCCGGTCGCAGGCCGGGGTGTCGTTGACCAGCGGCGTGGTCGTCCCGGGCAGCACGTACGGGAAGGGCGCCCCGGTCGGCGCGTCGATGTCGGTGACCACGCCGTTCGCGAGCGCGGCCGCGGCGGTGACCACCTTGAAGGTCGAGCCCGGTGGGTAGGTCTGGCGCAGCGCCCGGTTGAGCATCGGCTGGTCGGTGTCGGCCTGCAGCCGGTTCCAGGCCTCCTGGTCGGCGGCGGCGGAGCCGGCGAAGGCGCCGGGGTCGTAGGAGGGCGTGCTGGCGAGCGCCAGGATCCGCCCGGTCGCGGGCTCGATCGCGGCGACCGCGCCCTTCTGCGCGCCGAGCCCGCGCACCGCAGCTTCCTGGGCCGCCCGGTTCAGCGTGGTGTACACGTCCCCGCCGGGGTTCTGCCTGCGGGCGACGGCGTCCCAGATCGCCCAGCCGGCCAGCCGGCCGTCGGTGCCGGTCAGCAGGTCGTCCTCGGTCCCCTCCAGCTGGGTGTTGCCGTACGCCTGCGAGGCGAAGCCGGTGACGGCCGCGTAGGTCGGGCCGTCGGTGTAGCTGCGCTTGTACGCGTACCGGCCGCCGGTGGGCTCGGAGCCGGTCACCCGCTCCGAGCCGACGAGGATGTCGCCGCGCGGCTGGGCGTACCGCTCGACGGTGAGCCGCTGGTTGGCGCTGTTGTGGTCGAGGTCGTCGGCCTGGAACACCTGCACCCGGGTGGCCTGGACGCACAGCGCCGCGACCAGCAGCAGGCAGAAGGTGCCCGCGCGGCGCCCGGTGACCGAGATGCCGGGCAGTCCCTGCGGTCCGTTGCCCCTCGGCCGTCGGCGCGCCATCAGACCTCCTCATGGGGCGCGGGGCCCTGAGTGGTGTCACTCATGAGGGACCGATGAGCGACATCGCTCATGCGGGACCGCCGAGCGGTGTCACTCATGCGCACCAGCAGCGCGACGATGATCCAGTTGGTGACCACCGAGGAGCCGCCCTGGGCGATGAACGGCATGGTCATCCCGGTCAGCGGGATCAGCGCCAGCACCCCGCCCGCGACCACGAACACCTGCAGCCCGACGATCGAGGCCAGGCCGATCGCCAGCAGCCGCCCGAACGGGTCGCGCAGCGCGATGCCGGTCCGGAAGCCCCGGGAGATCAGCACCGCGTACAGCAGGAACACCGCGATCAGCCCGGTCAGGCCGAGTTCCTCGCCGATGGTGGCGAGGATGAAGTCCGACTTGGCGGCGAAGCCGATCAGCACCGAGTGCCCGTTGCCCAGCCCGGTGCCGAGCTCGCCGCCCCAGGCGAAGGCGAACAGCGACTGGGCGATCTGGTTGGCGCCCCGGCCCGCCGCGATCGAGCCCAGCGGGTCCAGCCAGTCCGCGACCCGGCTGTGCACGTGCGGCGAGAGCCGGCCCACCGTCACCGCCCCGACCGCGGCCAGGCCGAGCCCGATCGCGATCCAGCCGGTGCGCGCGGTGGCCACGTAGAGCATCACCACGAACAGGCCGAAGAACAGCAGTGAGGTCCCGAGGTCGGTCTCCAGAACCAGCACGCCGACGAAGGCCGCCCAGATCAGCAGGACCGGCCCGATCACCCGCCCGCGCGGCAGCTGCCGGCGCCGGACCCGGCGGCCGGTCAGCGCCAGCGCGTCCCGGTGCACGGCCAGGTAGGCGGCGAAGAAGACCGCCAGCAGGATCTTGGCGAACTCCCCCGGCTGGAAGGAGAGCGGCCCGATCACGATCCAGATCCGGGAGCCGTACACCGGCGGGAAGAAGATCGGCAGCACCAGCAGGACCAACGCCCCCAGGGCCCCGATGTACGCGTAGCGCTGCAGCCGCCGGTGGTCGCGCACCAGCAGCACCACCGCGATGAACAGCGCCACCCCCAGGGCGGACCAGAGCAGCTGGGTGGAGGCGGCGGCGCGGCCCGGGGCGGCCCGGTCGAGCCGGTAGATCACCACCAGGCCGATCCCGTTCAGCAGCACCGCGATCGGCAGCAGCAGCGGGTCCGCGTACCGGGCCCGCCACCGGACGACGGCGTGCGCCGCGAGCGCGAGCACGCCGAGCGCGGCGCCGTACTCGGCCGCGTCGGCCGGCGCCGTGCCGTCCAGGTTGACGCCGACCTCGACGTAGCCGAACACGGCGGTCAGGACGGCGGCGAGCACCAGGACGAGCTCGGTGGTGCGCCTGGTCGGCACCGGCCGGCTCGGCCGGGCGGCGGATCTCGTCACGGCGGAGGGTGTCGCCACGGACCGTCCTGGGGGTCGCGGGGTGCCCGGTGCCGCCGTCCGGGGGATGCCGATCGGGGCGGCTGTCAGGCGGGGAGGGTCAGCCGGCGGCGGCGTTGCGAGGCGACGGCGCCGGCACCCTGGTTCGTCACCCTAACGAGCACTATCCATGTGGATGGACTGTTACCTGCGGTGTGTCCGTTTTTGCCGGACCCGCCGGGGTGCCCACCCCAGCCGCCGCCCGGCCGCCGCCCGGCCGCCGCCCGGCCGGTTCCGGGCCGCGCCGGCGTGCGGATTCCTCGTCCGCGCGCCGGAGTTCACGCCGGATCGGACCGACGTACGGTCCGGACTCGTTTCGCCATGGCGAACTGATGATCCCTAGGATCGGCCGGGTGACTACCGGACGACGACCACAGACCAGGCTCGGCAGCCTGTTGGCCGCCCTGGCGATAACGGGCGCCTCGCTGCTCCTCGGCCTGCCCGCCCACGCCGACGAACCATCAGCCGGCGCCGCTCCCGCATCGAAGGAGGCCCCCCGGGTCGACCTCGTCCTGGACGTCAGCGGCTCCATGACCGCCACCGACATCCAGGGCAAGAGCCGCATCTCGGTGGCCCAGCAGTCGCTGAACGAGGTGATCGACGCGCTGCCCGCGGAGACCGAGTTCGGCATCCGCACGCTGGGCGCCAACTACCCCGGCAACGACAAGAACCTCGGCTGCCAGGACACCAAGCAGCTGTTCCCGGTCGGCAAGACCGACAAGGTCGAGGCCAAGACCGCGGTCGCCACCCTGCGGCCCACCGGTTTCACCCCGATCGGGCTGGCCCTGCGCGGCGCCGCCCAGGACCTCGGCAAGGGCGAGACCACCCGCCGCGTGGTGCTGATCACCGACGGCGAGGACACCTGCACCCCGCCCGACCCCTGCGACGTCGCCCGTGAACTCGCCGCCCAGGGCATCCACCTGGTGGTCGACACCCTCGGCCTGGCCCACGACGACAAGACCCGCCAGCAGCTGCTCTGCATCGCCAACGCGACCGGCGGCTCCTACACCGACGTCCGCACCCCGCAGCAGCTCACCGACAAGGTGAAGCAGCTGGTCGACCGCTCCAACGACACCTACACGGTGGCCCCGGTCAAGACCTCCGGCACCGACAAGTGCGAGAGCGCCCCGGTGCTCGCCCCGGGTGTCTACACCGACCGCGAGAAGTTCTCCGAGCACCGCGTCTACAAGGTCCCGGTCAAGGCCGGCCAGGAGCTGCGCGCCTCCGTCAGCGTCGCACTGGACCGCCCGGTGGCCCGGGACTACGGCGTCCTGCTGCAGGCCACCAGCGCGACCGGCCAGGAACTGGTCCGCGGCACCGACGCCGGCAGCAGCCGCACCGACGTGATCTCCACCGGCCTGCGCTGGTCCACCGACGACTCCAAGGGCTACGTCACCGCGAGCCCGACCTCCTCGTCGAAGGAGTCGAAGGAGAAGCCGGCGACCAGCGTCTGCCTGGTCGTCAGCAACTCGCTGGCCGCGCAGGCCGGCGTACAGGCCGACCCCGGCCTGCCGCTGGAGCTGACCGTCGACCTGGCCTCCTCCTCGCCCGCCCCCGAGGGCGCCGCGATGGGCCTCGGCCGCGGCTGGATCCTGCTGCTCACCCTCACCCTGGCGGGCCTGGTCTTCGGTCTGCTGTTCGGCTGGATCGCACGGTGGCGGATCGCCGTCTGGCGGGAGAACTGACCATGCGTACGACGACTCGCGGCGCCCTCGCCGCCCTCGCCCTGCTGCCCGCCCTCGCCATGGGCGCGCCGGCCGCCACGGCCGCGCCGTCCCCCTCGGCCAGCGCGAGCGGCACCCCGGCCCCGGCCACCAAGGCCGGCACCTCCTTCCTGACCGCGGTCAACCTCTCCCCCGGCCAGGACGCCAACGTCGCCGCCTCCACCGGCGACTACCTGTACTGGGCGTTCGGCGCCTCCGAGGGTCAGACCCCGACGGTCAAGCTGTCCGTCAATCTGGCCCCCGCGACCGACCGGCACGGCCCGCAGACCTGGTCCGTCGAGGTCTTCGACGGCCTGCGCCGCCGCCAGGCCTGCACCGCGGGCACCCAGAACGCCACCGCCGACCAGGCCGCCACCACGGTGGCCCTCGACTGCGCCCTGCGCGAGGTCCGCACCTGGGCCGAGCCGTGGTCCGGCGACCCGCTGCCCGGCACCTACTACGTGCGGCTGTCGGTCACCGACGTCCCGCAGCCGGACCTCGGCCTGGCCGCCTCCGTGCAGCTGCACGTCGCCGCCAAGGGCGACTCCGACAACGCCCAGCCGGAGGGCGGGGAGCTGAAGGCCCCGCTGGTCCCGCCGGTCGGCGGCGGCGCGAGCACCGCCAGGGCGGCCGCCCCGGTGGCGGAGGAGGAGCACTGGTACACCGGCTGGTTCTCCGGTTGGAACAGCCGCTGGTACTGGACGATCGGCGGCGGCTTCCTGGCCGCGCTGGCGGGCGTCCTCGGCTACAACCTGACCCGGCACCCGCACGGCCGACGGCCCGGCCGCTACGGCGCCGTCCCGCCCCAGGGCTCGCATCAGAGCGGTTCCTACGCCGACCGCCCCTGACCCGCGCCCCAACACGACCCGAGGGCCGGCCGGAGAGTTCTCCGACCGGCCCTCGGCCGTGTCCGGTGTCAGCCCGGAGGCCGGCCCGGGAAGAGGTCAGCCCCGGAAGAGGTCGTGCCCCACGTCGGACGGGACCACGTCCTGGACCGGCTTGCTGCCCGGGCCGGGCACGTGCTCGCCGGGCACGGGCTCGCCGCCCTCCCGGTGCAGCAGCACCACGCCGTCCTCGGCCCAGAGCTGCCGGTACCCGTGCTCCAGCAGCAGCCGGATCCGCTGGGCCTGCTCGGTGTCCGTGGCGAACGGGAAGGAGCGCTTGTTCGACCGGGTGAGCACGTACTCGCGCCCGCGCGGCGTGCCGTCCACCAGCACCACGTCCGTCCGGGCGGTCAGCCGCGGCGCGATCTGGTTGTCCGCCTCCACCGAGGCCCCGTCCGGGATCAGCGCGGCCGCCCGCACCAGCGCCGCCTCGCTCGGCTTGGCCTCCCAGGATGCCGGTACGGCCAGCTGCAGCAGCCCGATCGGTACGGCGGCCACCAGCGCGATGCCGGCCGTGCCGAGGCCGAGCAGCCGCGCCCGCCGGACGGTCCGCGCGGGCTGCTCGGCGCTGCTCAGCCGGCCGAGCACCTCGACGGCGGCGGTGAGCAGGATCGGCCAGAGCAGCGAGTCGTAGTGCCGGGCGATCGACCAGTGGTTGGGGTTGCTGGACAGGATCCGCTCGGCCAGCAACGGCACCGCGCACAGCACGGTGGCCGAGCGCAGCGGCAGCAGGAGCGTCGTCCCGAACAGCCAGAGCAGCAGCAGCGGCTTGAGCGGCTGGTCGAAGGCCGTCTGCACCAGCAGGAACGGGTTGTGCAGCAGGTGGCGCAGCGCGTCCCCGCCGTCCGCGCCGAGCGCCGTGTAGTTCCAGTAGTAGCCGGGCTCCCCGCCCATCGCCGGGATCAGCCACGTGATCGCGGCGGCCGAGGCGACCGGCCCGCCCAGCAGCAGCCCGAGGCCGGTGAAGCGGCCCGCCCGGTCCCCGGTACGGCGGGTGCGCAGCAGCAGCACCAGCCCGTACGCGCCGACCATCAGGCCGAGGTCCTCCTTGGTGCAGCACAGCAGTACGGCGGCGAGCACCACCGGGCCGTACCGGCGGGCCAGGCCGCGCTCCAGCATCAGCAGGGTCAGCGGCACGGCGAAGGCGACCTCGTGGAACCCGACCCGGGCGGCGACCAGCAGCGGCCAGCCGAGCGCGTAGGCCAGGCCGGCCAGGTCGGCGGCCCGCCGGGCGGTGCGCGGCTGGGCGGCGGCGAAGGCGTGCGCGGTGATCCGCCGGATCAGCGGCACCCCGGCGGCGAAGAGCAGCGACTGGCCGATGATCAGCGAGCGCGGGTCGTCCCAGATCCAGTAGAGCGGCGCGAGCAGTGCCAGGACCGGCGAGAAGTGGTCGCCCAGCAGCGAGAAGCCGGGCGGGAACTCGTGGTGGTAGCTCTTCAGCGAGGAGACGGGCAGCCCGAAGTGGGCGTAGCCGCGCACGCCCTGGTCGAAGATGCCGAGGTCGAAGCCGCCGAGCGACACCGACGTCCAGCCCTGCAGACCGATGGCGCACATCACCGCGAAGCAGAGCGCGGTGAGCAGCGCGGTGCGCCGGGCCGGGCCGAGCAGGAGGGCCGCGGCCGCGTTCCGGGCGGCCGGCGCGGCGGCGGGCGGCGACGGGGGTGCGGTCTGGGTGGTCACGTCAGGTCTGTCCGTCCGGTGTGGGGTCCGTCGGTCCGGTTCGTCGGGTCCGGTCCGTCAGGTCCGGTTCGTCAGCGCGGGATCGCGGTCCGGCTTGGCGGTCAGGAGCGCCCGGGCCCCGGCGCCGGTCCCGTCCACGGCCTGCCGCCGGGCGCGGTACACCCGCACGCCCAGGACGACCAGGACGGCGATCCCGATCGGCGGGTAGATCGCGCCGGGCAGCTGCCAGTACCAGTCGACTCCGCGGCCCCACCGGTGCGGCACCGTCCACATGACGTGGGAGAGGAACACCAGCAGGGTCACGCCGAGCAGGACCTGCCGCGCCCTGGTCCGGGCCTCGACCACCAGCAGGGCGATCAGCGGCACGCACCAGACCCAGTGGTGGGTCCAGCTGATCGGCGAGACCAGCAGCGCGGTGAACGCGGCGCAGACCCCGCCCCAGGCGTCGGCCCGGCGCAGCACCCGCGCCGAGCGCCCGGCCAGCACCGCCACCCCGAGCCCGAAGGCGCCGACCAGCGCGGAGGCGGCCAGCCCGACCAGGCCCGGGTCGTTGACGTCGAGCAGCCGGCAGACGGCGCCGCGCAGCGACTGGTTGTCCACCAGGACGGTCACGCCGACCCGGCTCGGGTCCCACAGGTACCTGGTCCAGAACCCGTACGAGGCGTCGGGCAGCAGGGCCCAGCCGATCAGGCCCGCCACCAGGAACGTGCCGGCCGAGACCAGCGCGGCCCGGACCCGGCCGGTCAGGAACAGGTAGACCGCGAACAGGCCCGGGGTGATCTTGATGGCGGTGGCCAGGCCGATGCCCACGCCCTTGAACCGGTTGCGGTCCGGGCGGGTCAGGTCCCACAGCACCAGGCAGAGGATGCCGAGGTTGACCTGGCCGTACTGGAAGGTGGTGAAGACCGGCTCCAGCCAGATGCCCAGGCCGGTCGCCAGGATCACCACGGCGGGGCGGTGCTGCTTAGGCCACCCGGCCAGCTTGAGCGACAGGTGTACGGCCACGGCGAGCAGCACGTAGTTGAGGAGCATCACCAGGATGCGCAGGGTGCTCACGTCGAACCAGGTGCTCGGCACGAAGAGCATCGCGGCGAACGGCGGGTAGGTGGCCGGCAGGTCCCAGCCGGGCAGCCGCATCGCGTAGAGGTCCTCGCCGCGGACGACGGCCTGGCCCTCGGCCCGGTAGACCAGCATGTCGACCATGGTGGCCGCGTGGGCGTGCCGGAAGAAGGTGAACACCGCCAGTGACACCGCTGCCACGCAGGTCGCCGCGAGGGTCCAGGAATTCGATCTTCCGGTTGCCGGGGTGCCGCCGGATTCGTCCGGGCCGGACCGTCGCACCCACCGTGTCAGACCGAACTCGCGCACCGCGATGGCACCCCGTTGAGATAGACCAGATCGTTCCGTCGTCAGCGTCTGGGCCCACCCACCATAACCGACCCCCCTGAGGCCCAAACCGCGTCAGAAACCGCCCCCGGAGGGCGTTGTGATCCCGACCACGGCGAGTCTCCGGGTCGGCTCGGACTCGGTTCGGCGCCACAAAACACGAAATCCCGCCGGGAGTTGCCTCCCGGCGGGATTTCGGTGGACCGGCCGGAGCCGATCCGTTGGGTGGAGCTGAGGGGATTCGAACCCCTGACCCCCTCGATGCGAACGAGGTGCGCTACCGGACTGCGCCACAGCCCCAACGAGAAGAAACTCTAGCACCTTTCGGAGGGGGTCCGTGACCACCCCCCGGAGCGGTGCCGATCGGGGGGCGGACCGGTCATTCGTTGGCCGCGCGGGGGCGGGCCTCGGGGGCCTGCGGCTCGGCGTACTGGTCGAAGAGCGGGGTGGTGCGGGATTCGGCGGGACGGCCCGCGGTCCAGGTGCCGGGCGCCGACAGGTCGAGGCCGCGGGAGACCCGGGGGGCGACCGGCGCGGTGACGTACGTCGGCAGCGGGACGGGCACCGGCTCCCAGGAGTCCGGGCCGGCCGCGCCGCGCTCACGCATGCCGTCGACCCACTCCTCGTGCTCGGTCGCCTCGGCCACCGCCGAGGCGGAGGGCACCACGACGGTGGCCTCCTCCGGGTCGGCGGCCAGCCGCAGGTGCGGGCGGCCGGCGGTCCGCGCCCGGGCGCGCGCGGGCGGAGCCGGCTCCGCCTCGGCCGGGGCCGCGTCGGCCGCCTCGGCCGAGGCGCGCTGCTGCTCGCGCTTGCGCAGCCGCTCGGCCGCCTGGGCGGCCCGGACGCGGTCGAGCTTCACCTCGTACCGCTGGCGCTCCAGCTTGCGCAGGTGGCCGATGTACAGGGTGAGGAGGGCCGCCGGGACGGCCGGGACCCAGAGGAAGGCCAGTCCGGCCACCGCCGCGACCACCGCGCCGAGCGCGAAGGAGAGGAAGAGGGCGGTGACCATCCGGCGCCGGCGGGCCAGCAGCCGCGCCCGGCCTTCGACCCCGACCTGCGGCGCCGGGGCGGGCCGTTCGGCCGGGCGCTGCGCCGGGGGTTCGGGCTCCCGCGCCGCGGGGTCGCCGGAGGCGGCCTCGTCCCGTTCGGGAGGGCCGTCGTTGCTGTGCTCGTCGTCACGCGGTTCGTCGCCCAGGGCCCGGGCTGCCCGCCGTTCCAGCGCCGAACGCCCGGCCAGCAGGCGGATGGCGGTGCTGAAGCGTTCCGTCGGGCGCGCCTCGTTGAGTTCGTCCTGCCTGCGGAGCCACATCGGCACCAGATAGGCGGCCCAGGCCCCTACGATGACGGCGTAGATAAGGCCGCTACTGCTCACGATTCACACCGTACGGGCGCCGGGGAAGGCCTGGCAGCAATTTGACGCGGCGTGTCGTGTGATCAAGCTGATTCTCCGACTATTTTGCCGGTATTTGTGACGGTCCGCCACCGGGCCGATGCCATATCGATATTTCTTTCGAACATATATTCAATTACTCGGTTCTCGCCCGGAACTGAGCGCCCGCCAGCGTTCGAGCATCCCCTCCGGAACCTCCTCGTCGGTCAGCGCGTAGACGAGGTGGTCGCGCCAATCGCCGTCGATGTGGAGATAGCGCGGGCGGATTCCCTCCGAGCGGAAGCCGAGCTTTTCCACCACGCGCCGGCTCGGGACGTTCTCCGGGCGGATGCAGACCTCGATCCGGTGCAGTCCGAGCGTGCGGAAGCAGTAGTTCACCGAAAGCGCCACGGCGGTCGGGATGATGCCCCGGCCGGCCACCGCCTCGTCGACCCAGTACCCGATGTTCGCCGAGCACATCGAGCCCCAGGTGATCCCGCCGACCGTCAACTGGCCCACCAGCTGGCCCTTGTAGAGCACGACGAAGGGCAGCATCCGGCCGGCCGAGGCCTCGCCGCGCAGGAAGCGGACCATCTGCCGGTACGTCGGGCGGGGCCCGGCGGCCTGGCCGGGCGGACCGGGCGGCACGGTGGCCTCCCACCGGCGCAGCCAGTCCCGGTTGCGGCGGCTCACTTCCTGCCAGTCGCGCTGGTCGCGGGCCCGGATCGGGCGCAGCGAGACCTCCCCCTCGTGGAGTTCTACCGGCCAGCCGGCGTTCAGTGCCCTCTCCTGGATGCTGGAGCCCCGGGTGCCGGGGCGTCGGGCCGGGGGTGGTCCCCGCCGCCGAGCTGGTCGACGGCGTGGGCGAGCAGCGGCCCCAGGACGGCGAGGCCGTCCTTGACGCCGCCGGTCGAGCCCGGCAGGTTGACGATCAGGGTACGTCCGGCGAGGCCGGCGAGCCCGCGGGAGAGCGCCGAGGTGGGCACCTTCTCCCGGCCGTACGCGCGGATGGCCTCGGCGATGCCGGGGACCTGCCGGTCGATCACCCGGGCGGTCATCTCGGGGGTGAGGTCCATCGGGGAGATGCCGGTGCCGCCGGTGGTCAGCACGACGTCGTAGCCGGCCGCGACGGCCTCGCGCAGCACGGCCTCCACCGGCTCGCCGTCCGGGACGACCCGGGGGCCGTCGGCGGTGAAGCCCATCGCGGTCAGGCCGGCCACCAGCAGCGGGCCGCCCTTGTCCTCGTAGACCCCGGCCGAGGCCCGGTTGGACACCGTGACGGCCAGCGCCTTCCCGGCGTGCGCCGTCACGCGTCCACCTCCGGGGCGAACCAGTCGCCGCTCTTGCCGCCGGTCTTGCTGAGCACCCGGACGGACTCGATGGCGGCGCCCTTGTCCACGGCCTTGACCATGTCGATCACGGTCAGCCCGGCCACCGCGACGGCGGTCAGCGCCTCCATCTCGACGCCGGTGCGGTCGGCGGTCCTCACGGTGGCGGTGATCTCCACCGCGTCGTCCGCGACGGCGAGGTCGACCTTGACGCCGGAGACCGCGATCGGGTGGCAGAGCGGGACCAGGTCCGGGGTCTTCTTGGCGCCCATGATCCCGGCGATCCGGGCCACCGCGAGGGCGTCGCCCTTGGGCACGCCCTCGCCGCGCAGCAGCTCGACCACCTTCGCGGAGACCCTCACCCGCCCGGCGGCGACGGCGGTGCGCGCGGTGGTGGCCTTCTCGGAGACGTCGACCATCCGGGCCGCGCCCTGGTCGTCGACGTGGGTGAGGCGGTCGCCGGGGGGAGGTGTCGTCACGGGTAACTCCAGGGGCGCGCAGGTCGAAGTACCGCGCTACCGTACAACTCCGCGGCCCCCCGGGCGTTCAGGAGTCCAGCAACACCACGTCCACCTCGCTGCCGACGGGCAGTTCGGTGACGTCCTCGGGGACGGTGATCAGGCAGTCGGCCCGGGCCAGCGCGCCGACCAGGTGGGACTCGGCGCCGCCGACCGGCTCGACCGTGCCGTCGGCCGCCGAGTAGCGGCCGCGCAGGAACTGCCGGCGACCGGCCGGGGAGCGCAGCGCCGCCGGGCAGAGCGCGCGGACCACCGGGCGGTGCACGTCGGGGGCGCCGAGCATGGTGCGGATGACCGGGCGGACGAAGAGCTCGAAGGAGATGTAGGCGCTCACCGGGTTGCCGGGCAGGGCGAGCAGCGGCACTCCGGCCGCGCCGCCGATCCGGCCGAAACCCTGCGGCTTGCCGGGCTGCATCCGCAGCTTGCGGAAGTCGACGCCCCCGTAGGACTCGAAGACCTCCTTGACCACGTCGTACGCGCCGACGCTGACGCCGCCGCTGGTGACGATCAGGTCGGCGCGGCCGAGCTGGTCCTCCAGGACGGCGCGCAGCCGGTCGGCGTCGTCCGGGACGGCGCCGACCCGGTAGGCGATGGCGCCGGCCTCCTGGGCGGCGGCGGTGAGGGTGAAGCTGTTGGAGTCGGAGATCTGGCCGGGCCCGACGGGCTCGCCGGGCTGGACCAGCTCGCTGCCGGTGGAGAGCACCACGACCCGGGGGCGCGGGCGGACCGTGACGGTGGCCCGGCCGATCGCGGCGAGCAGGCCGAGCTGGGTGGGTCCGAGCCGGGTGCCGGCCTCCAGGACCGTGGAGCCGGCCGCGACGTCGCTGCCGCGGCGGCGGATGTGCGCGCCCTCGGCGACCGGGCGCAGGACGCGGACCTCCTCGTCCGGGACCGGAGCGGTCATCGCGGCGGCGGCCACTCCGGTGCCGGTGCCGCCGTCGGTCCACTCGACCGGGGCGACGGCCCGGGCGCCGGGCGGGAGGGGGGCGCCGGTCATGATCCGGGCGGCCTGGCCGGGGCCGACCTTGGGCAGCTCGCCCGCGCCGGCGGCGATGTCGCCGACCACCGAGAGCACCGACGGATAGGTGCCGGTGGCGCCCTCGGTGTCGGCGGTGCGGACCGCGTAGCCGTCCATCGAGCTGTTGTCGAAGGGCGGCAGGTCGCCGTCGGAGGTCACGTCCTCGTCGAGCCGGCAGCCCTGGGCGTCGAGCAGCTGGAGCTCGATCGCGGGCAGCGGGCCGACGGCGGACAGCACGTCGGCGAGGTGCTCGTCCACCGTCCAGAGGCGGGGGGCCGCCGGTGCCGGGTCCGATCCGCCGTCGCAGCAGGCTGCGGGCGTGGTGCTGTGCTCGGTGGACCCGGTCATCGGCGGCTCGCTCTCTGTCGTGTCAGTCCTGCATCTCGGAGCCGACGAACTCCCGCAGCCAGGAGCGGAACTCCGGGCCCAGGTCATCGCGCTCGGCGGCCAGACGGACGATAGCGCGCAGGTAGTCGGCGCGGTCGCCGGTGTCGTAGCGGCGGCCCTTGAAGAGCACGCCGTGCACCTGGCCGCCGGTCTCCGGCTCGCGGGTGGTCAGCTCGCGCAGGGCGTCGGTGAGCTGGATCTCGCCACCGCGGCCGGGCGGGGTCTCGCGCAGGACGTCGAAGACCAGCGGGTCGAGGACGTAGCGGCCGATGACGGCGTAGTTCGAGGGGGCCTCGCCGGGCTCGGGCTTCTCGACCAGGTCGGTGACCTGGAAGACGTCCTCGCCGAAGCCGTTGGCCTTGACGGCGGCGCAGCCGTAGAGGTGGATCTGGGAGGGGTCGACCTCCATGAGGGCGACGACCGAGCCGCCGAGCTCCTGCTGCACCTCGATCATGCGGGAGAGCAGCGGGTCTCGGGGGTCGATCAGGTCGTCGCCGAGCAGGACGGCGAAGGGCTGGCCGGCGACGTGCTGCTCGGCGACCGAGACGGCGTGGCCGAGGCCCTTGGGGTCGCCCTGGCGGACGTAGTGCATGTTCGCCAGCTCGACGGACTCGCGGACGCGGGCCAGGCGCTGCTTGTCGCCCTTGCGCGCGAGGAGCTCCTCCAGCTCGTAGGCGCGGTCGAAGTGGTCCTCCAGGGCGCGCTTGTTACGGCCCGTGACCATCAGTATGTCGGACAGGCCCGCGGCGGAGGCCTCCTCGACGACGTACTGGATGGCCGGCTTGTCGACGACCGGAAGCATCTCCTTCGGGGTGGCCTTGGTCGCCGGGAGGAAGCGGGTGCCCAGTCCGGCCGCGGGTACCACGGCCTTGGTTACCGGAACTCGGGAGTTGGTCGTCGTCATGCGTTTACCTTACTCAGGCACGTTTTCGCCCGGCCGAGCGCGCTCGGACGGCTAGGACAGCACGTCTCGGGGCACGGCCACAGCGGCAGGCGTATGGGAAGGGACCGGCTGGGCGAGGGGGTCCCCTCCGGCACAGGGCGACAGACTACCCGGCTTTTCCGAACGGTCACGTTCGGCAGTCGGACCGTACTCCGCACCGGAAGTGACCGGTTCGCGAAGCCCGGTGGCGGGCCGGTCGCGGTGGCGCGGCGAGATCCGCCAGCAGTCGCCGCCGGCCGCCCTCGCCTCGGCGAGCGCCGTGTCGGCGGCGCGCAGCAGGACGGCGGCGTGGGTGCCGTCCTCGGGCAGGACGGCGACGCCGGCGGCGGCGGTGAGGCCGTTGCCGTGCGCCGGGCGGGCTTCGCGCGTCCCGGAGGACCAGTCGAGCAGCAGGTGGCGGCGGACCGACCAGACCAGCCGCTCGGCGACCTGCGCGGCGCCCTCGGCGCCGGTGTCGGGCAGCACCACCAGGAACTCCTCGCCGCTGTAGCGGCCGAGGGTGTCGGCCCGGCGGATCTCCATCGCGAGGCGCTGGGCGAGGTCGCGCAGTATCGCGTCGGCCCGGCCGCGGCCGTGCTCGGCGATGACCGCGTCGAAGCCGGTGATCGCCAGCATCAGCACGGCGAGCGGGCGGGGGCGGTCGGCCTGGTCGGCGTGCTCGGCGCGGCGGGTCCGTTCGATCTCCCGGTCCAGGGTGAGCTGCAGGTGGCGGTAGTTCCACACGCCGGTGAGCGGGTCGCAGGAGGCGGTGCGCTCCAGCTCGGCGCAGCGGTCCTCCAGTTCGGCGATCCGCGCCCGCAGCCGCTCCGCCCGGGCGGCGGCCCCGGCCCGGTCCCGTCGTACCCGCAGTCCGAGGACGGTGGCGCCGGCCAGCGCGGGCGTGCTCAGCAAGGCCAGGGCCTGGACCAGGAGCGGGGTGGACATCGGGGCGTCCTTTCGCGTGGCAGGCTCTGCGCGTCGACGGTCTGGAGACGTGGAGGATCCGGTGCACAACGAGAAGAACGATCTGAGGACACGGCTGTTGACGCGGCGGCGCGCGCTCTCGGCCGAGGAGCGCGCGGCGGCGGCGCTCGCGCTGGCCGGGCACGCCGGGGAGCTGGCCGGGCCGGGCGCCACGGTGGCCGCGTACGTCTCGGTGGGCGCCGAGCCCGGGACCAGACCGCTGCTGGACGCGCTGCGGGCGCGCGGGGTGCGGGTGCTGCTGCCGGTGCTGCTGGCGGACAACGACCTGGACTGGGCCGCGTACGTGGGGGCCAGGGAGCTGGCCCCGGCCGGGCGCGGGCTGCTGGAGCCGGTCGGTCCGCGGCTCGGGCCGGAGGCGGTGACGGAGGCCTCGGTGGTGCTGCTGCCGGGTCTGGCGGTGGACCGCGGCGGGCTGCGGCTGGGCCGGGGCGGCGGCAGCTACGACCGGGTGCTGGCCCGGCTGGGGCGGGCGGGCGTCCGGCCGGTGCTGGCCGTGCTGCTGTACGAGCACGAGCTGCTGGAGCGGGTGCCCGCCGAGCCGCACGACCGGCCGGTGGACCTGGCGGTCACGCCGTCGGGGGTGCGGCGGCTGGGGTGACGCGGGTGAACGGCGGCGGCCCCGCTCCCTTCGGGCGAAGGGGGCGGGGCCGCGGGGTGTCCGTACGGACGTCAGCCGGTGGTGAGCACCAGCTTGTGCTTGGTGGCCTTCTCGACCGCGTCCGGGGTGTAGGCCCAGGTGAGCTGCTTGCCCTTGAGCCAGAGGTCGGTCTGGTCGTTGTAGTTGTCGTTGAAGGCGTGGCCGGAGGCGCCGCCGACGTTGATCCAGCGCGAGGAGTCGAGGTCGTTCAGGTCGACCACCATCCGCATCGACGGGATCCAGTCCACCTGGTAGCCGGCCGCCGCGTTCCAGCCGGCCGCGTCGACCGCCGCCGAGCCGCCGGAGAGCCGGTACGGGCCGCGGTTGAGCAGCTTGTGGAGCACGCCGGAGGCGATCGAGGAGTCGTCGGTGCCGAGGGTCTGCTCCTTCAGCTCCAGCTTGTGCAGACGGCCCCAGCTCCAGGTGGAGATGTCCTTGCTGAGCAGCGAGGTCAGCTCCTGGCGGGCGTTCTTCATCGCTTCCTTGAGCAGGTTGTCCAGGCCCTTCTGGACGGTGTGCTGGGAGTCGATGTAGGTCCACCACGAGCTGTCGGGCTTCTCCAGCTGCTGGCGCACGACCTCGGTCCAGCGGTCGCCGCCGTCCGGCTGGGCCTTGCCCGGGTCGCGGGTGCCGCACTCGGTGACGATCTTGGTGGTGCTGTCGGGCTTGGTCGGGTCGTCCTGCTGGCGGACCAGCAGGCAGTTGTCCTTGGCCCGGAGGTCGGCCGGGAACTTCTGGCCGAAGGCGAGGGTGAGCAGCTGGCGCCAGACGCCGTTGTAGTAGGCGGCGGCGGCCGAGTCGGCGTCCTGGTGGTAGTTCCAGTCCTTCAGCAGGTCCTGGGCCTCGCGCACATACGGGTCGTCGATCTGCTGCTTGAGCAGCAGCGGGACCAGCGTCTTGGCCATGATGCTGGTGTTGTCCAGCTGCAGGGTCTGCATGTCGTCCGGCGAGATCTTGCCGTTGTTCTTGAGCAGGCCCTCGATCTGGTCGGTGATCTCCTTGGCGCGGGTGCCGTACTCCCAGTCCTTGGTCAGGCTGGGCTTGTAGGTCTGGTCCACCACGGCCTGGTTGGCGGTGACGATGTAGCCGGAGGAGGGGTTGAGGCTCCACGGCAGCGCGGTGAAGGGGATCGAGTCCTTCCACTGGTACGCGGAGTCCCAGCCCAGCGCGGGGTAGGTGCCGTCGCCCTTGCCGCGGACCGGGATGGTGCCCGGGGCCTGGTAGCCGATGTTCTTGGCGTCGGCGTAGATCAGGTTCTGCGCGGGGACGGCGAAGTCCTTGGCGGCGGCGCGGAACTCGTCCCAGTTCTTCGCCTTGTCCAGCCCGAAGACGGCGTCCATGGTCTTGCCGGGGCTGAGCGCCGTCCACTGCAGGGCGACGCCGTAGCCGCTGGTGCCGCGGTCGGGGGCGGAGGTGCCGTTGGGGGCGTACTTGCCGACGTTCTGCTGCTCGTCGCGCTGGTCGGAGATGAGCGGGGCGCCGGTCTGGGTGGTGCGGACGGTGATGGTGCGGTCCTCCCCGCCGGCGACCTTGATGGTCTCCTTGCGGAGGTCGAACTTCACGTCCTTGCCGTCGACCTGGTAGGTGTCCGGGCCGGTGACCTTCTCCAGGAAGAGGTCGGTCACGTCGGCACCGAGGTTGGTGAAGCCCCAGGCGATGTCCTTGTTGTGGCCGATCACCGCGCCGGGCATGCCCGCGAAGGTGAAGCCGGAGACGTCGAACTGGCAGGCCGGGGAGGCGGTCCGGCAGTGCAGGCCCATCTGGTACCAGACCGAGGGCAGGCCGGGGCCGAGGTGCGGGTCGTTGGCCAGCAGCGGCTTGCCGGTGGTGGTGTGCGAGCCGGCGACCGCCCAGGAGTTGGAGCCGATGCCCTGGCCGGGGCGGCCGAGCAGCTGCGGCATCCCGTCGATCCGGTCGGTGAGGCCCTGCAGCAGCGCCTTGGTGGTGGCCGCGCCCTGGGTGGTGGCGGTGCCGTTGCCGGTGCCCGGCTGCGGGGAGCCGTCGGCGGGGCGGTAGTTGTCGCCGCTCACGGTGCCGGTCTTCACGATGGTGCCGTTGCGGGCGTACGGGTAGTCCGGGTACAGCTCGGCGATCTTGTCCGGGCTGAAGTCCTGGGCCAGCAGCGAGCGGTCGACCTCCTCCTGGAGGTTCCCGGAGAGGTTCCAGGCCATCGCCTTGAGCCAGGCCACCGAGTCCACCGGACTCCACTGCTCGGGCGTGTAGCCGCTGTTGACGGCGCCGAGCAGGGCGTACTCCAGCGAGGCCTTCTCACCGCCGGGGTGCTCGGAGAGCCAGGCGTTCACGCCGTCCGAGTAGGCCTGCAGGTACTTCTTGGTCTCCGGCGCCAGCTTGGTGTCGAACTCCTTCTGCGCCACCTGCCGCCAGCCCATGGTGCGGATGAAGGTGTCGGTGTCGACCTGGCCGTCGCCGAACATCTCGGAGAGCCGGCCGGCGGTGATGTGCCGTCGGACGTCCATCTCCCAGAAACGGTCCTGCGCCTGGACGTAGCCCTGGGCGCGGAACAGGTCCTCGGGGGTGTCGGCGTACAGCTGCGGGATGCCGTTGGCGTCCCGCTTCACGTCGACCGGCGCGGTCAGGCCCGCCACCTTGACGCTGCCGTCCACCTCCGGGAAGGACGCGCGGACCGCGGAGACCCCGCGGTAGCCGCCGTAGCCGACGCCGGCCACCAGCAGCACGACCAGCACGATCACGATCAGACGGGCGCGCCGGAACTTCTTCGAGCGGGGCATCTGGGTCCTTGCGGTCCTGACTTCGGGGCGGGCGGGCGTGTCCAGGGCCTGCGGCCGTGACAGGGAACCACATTAGGCCGAGTCGGCCGGGCACCGTGAACGGGGGACCAAGCTAAAGATATGGCAAAATGTTAGACTGAGTAACGATCCGTAAGAGGAGCATTGACGCCCCCTTAACGCGGGTCGCCCTCACAGCACCACCAGACACCCCGTCCGCCCCTGCCTGCCCGAGGTGCCCCTGCGTGAACGTCTCCCACCTGAACCAGCTCCTCCTCGAAGCCTCCGTGATCCTGCTCTTCGCGGTGGTCGCCGTCCGGATCTCCACCCGGTCAGGGCTGCCCAGCCTGCTGATCTATCTCGGGATCGGCGTGGCGCTGGGCCAGAACGGGATCGGCGTCACCTTCAACAACGCCGCGATGACCCAGGTGATCGGCTACGCGGCGCTCGTGGTGATCCTGGCCGAGGGCGGCCTCAAGACCAGCTGGCGGGAGATCAAGCCGGTGATGCCGGCGGCCACCGTGCTCGCCACCGCCGGCGTCGCGGTCAGCGTGTTCGCCACCGCGGCCGGCGCGCACTGGCTGGTCGGCCTGGACTGGCGGACCTCGCTGCTGCTCGGCGCCATCGTCTCCTCGACCGACGCGGCCGCCGTCTTCTCGGTGCTGCGGATGGTCCCGCTGCCGCACCGGCTCACCGGTCTGCTGGAGGCCGAGTCCGGCTTCAACGACGCGCCCGTGGTCATCCTGGTCGTCGCCTTCGCCACCACCGGGGAACTGGACTCCTGGTACGTCCTGGTCGGCACGATCCTCGCCGAGCTGGCGATCGGCGCGGTGGTCGGCTTCGCCGTCGGCAAGCTCGGCGCCTACGGGATCAAGCACGTCGCGCTGCCCTCCTCGGGCCTCTACCCGATCGCCGTGATGGCGCTCACCGTGCTCGCCTACGCGGGCGGCGCCCTGCTGCACGGCTCCGGCTTCCTCGCCGTCTACATCAGTGCGGTGATCCTCGGGAACTCCAAGCTGCCGCACGGACCGGCCGTCCGCGGCTTCGCCGACGGGCTGGCCTGGATCGGGCAGATCGGCATGTTCGTCCTGCTCGGCCTGCTCTGCACGCCCGCGACCATGGGCTCCTCCGTGGTGCCCGCGCTCGTCATAGGCGCCGTGCTGGTCTTCCTGGCCCGGCCCCTGTCGGTGGTGGTGTCACTGACCCCGTTCAAGGTGCCGGCCCGCGAACAGGCGCTGCTGAGCTGGGCCGGGCTGCGCGGGGCGGTGCCCATCGTGCTGGCCACCATCCCGGTCGTGTCGGGCGCGCACAAGGCCGCGGACGTGTTCAACATCGTCTTCATCCTGGTCGTCGTCTTCACCCTGCTCCAGGGGCCGACCCTGCCGTGGGTGGCCAAGCGGCTGCGGATCGGCGAGGGCGCGATGGGCCAGGACCTCGGCATCGAGTCCGCCCCGCTGGAGAAGCTGCACGGGCACCTGCTGTCGGTCGCGCTCTCCCCCACCTCCCGGATGTCCGGCGTGGAGATCGGCGAGCTGCGGCTGCCCAAGGGCGCGGCGGTCACCCTCGTCGTGCGCGAGGGCAACTCCTTCGTGCCGGACAAGGCGACGGTGCTGCGCGGCGGGGACGAGCTGCTGGTGGTCACCACGGACGAGGTCGGCGAGGCGGCGGAGCGGCGGCTGCGGGCCGTGGACAGGGGCGGCAAGCTCGCGGGGTGGCTCAACGGGCGGTGAGCCCGGATGCCTCCGGGGCACTGGGGGCGGGTGGGGGTGCTCAGGGCGCTCGGGGCGCTCGGAGCGCTCGGAGCGGGTGGGGTGGTCGGGGTGCCCGGGGCGTTCCGGGGTCGCCGGGAAAGGGGTGGACTAGCGGGATCTACGCGCGTAACTGTATGCTGGTTCGACCACGCCGTATAACCACCGCTCAGAACACCCCAGCATCTGCCTGACGCAGAGTTGGCGCGACCGCTCGGCGGCCGCGGTCCACCCCCGGCAACCACACCGGGCCGACCCGGTATCACCCCGGTCGACGCGCGAGAGGACGACTCTCGGCGCCGTCGGGGCCACCCCATGCCCTGCCGCGCTACCAGGCAGCAGGAAGGACCGACCGTGACGGCCCGCCGAACGGTCGACCGCGCCGCGGACACCACCGCGGACACCACCGCAGCCCGGACCCCCACCCGAGTCGGGTACGGCGAGCTGCTGCGCACCCCCGGGGCCTGGACCTTCCTGGCCCCCGCCCTCGTCGCGCGACTGCCCTACGCGATGCTCAGCATGGGCATCCTGCTGCTCGTCACCCAGACCCACGGCTCGTACGGCACCGCCGGTACCGTCACCGCCGTCGCCGCCGTCGCCCAGGCCCTGATCGGGCCGCAGACCGGGCGGCTGGCCGACCGGTACGGGCAGTCCGCGGTACTGGTCCCGACCGTCCTCGTGCACGGGGCCTCGGTCGGCGCCCTGATCGCGCTGGCACTGGGGCACGCCCCGGCCTGGAGCCTGTTCCTGGCCGCCGTGCCGGCCGGTGCGAGCGTGCCGCAGATCGGCGCGATGGTCCGGGCCCGCTGGATCGCCCGGTTCACCGCCGACGGCCCCTCCGACGCCTCGGCGGCCCGGGTGAGCACCGCGTTCGCCTTCGAGTCCGTGACCGACGAGTTCACCTTCGTGATCGGCCCGATCCTGGCCTCCGGCATCGCCGCCCTCGCCAACCCGGCGGCCGCCCTGGTCGCCGAGGCCGCGCTGACCGTCGCCGGCGGCCTGGCCTTCGCCGCCCAGCGGCGCACCGCCCCCGCCCGGATCGTGCAGCAGCCCGGCACCAAGCGCGCCTCGGCACTCGCCTCCCCCGGCGTCCGGCTGCTCGCCGGGACCTTCCTCGGGGTCGGCGCGGTGTTCGGCGGCATGCAGGTCTCGGTCAACGCCTTCGCCGACTCCGTCGGACAGCACGCCGCGGGCGGCACCGTCTACGGGATCTTCGCGGGCGGCTCCATGCTGGCCGGCGTGCTGTACGGCGTGATCGCCTGGCGCCGGCCCGTCCAGCAGCGGATGCTGATCAGCTACGCGCTGCTGGTGCTGGGCTGCTCCACGCTGTGGGCGATGCCCAACCTGGTCGCTCTCACCGTGGCCGGGCTGGTCTGCGGTCTGGCCATCGCGCCGACCCTGATCAGCGGCTACACCCTAGTCGAGACGCTGGTCGCGGACGGCGCCAAGACGGAGGCCTTCACCTGGCTGACCGGTGCCATCGGGCTGGGCCTGGCGGTCGGCTCGATGGCGGCCGGGAAGCTGATCGACGGGCACGGGCCGTCCACCGGCTTCCTGGTGCCGTTGATCGGCGCCGGACTGGGGCTGGTCACGCTGTTCTCGCTGCGACACCTGCTGGTGGCGCCGAGCGCGGGGCGCGGCCGGATCGTCGCGACCTCCGGAGCGGCCTCCGCGTCGGCTTCCGAAGCGGCCTCCGGGGAGCGCGGGGGTGCTGCGCAGCTGGTGGGCACGGCCAAGGGCTGAGCGAGCGGTGGTCCGGCAGCCGAGACCAGGCCGAGGCCGGTCGCATCTCACACCGGAGTCGCTGGACTGATCCAGCGGAATGCCGCATCATTGACCATCGTTAGCACTCATAAGGCGAGAGTGCCAGGAGGAAGACAAGTGCCCACGTACCAGTACCAGTGCACCGAGTGCGGCAACGGCCTGGAGGCGGTGCAGAAGTTCACCGACGAGGCGCTGACCACGTGCCCCGACTGCCAGGGACGGCTTCGCAAGGTCTTCTCGGCGGTGGGTGTCGTGTTCAAGGGATCCGGCTTCTACCGGACCGACAGCCGCTCCTCCTCCAGCAGCTCGGTCGGCTCCGGGTCTTCGTCGACCTCGTCGACGTCGTCCACCCCGGCGCCCACTTCGAGCACGGGCTCCTCGGCGCCGTCCAGCCCGGCTCCGGCCGCGAGCTGATCCCCGGCCCCGGGACGGAACGACCCAGGCGCCCAGCAGTCCTCGGAAAGGCCCGTCGGCCCCGCATTCCTGCGGGGGCGGCGGGCCTTTTCGCGCCCTCCCCCGTCTCTCCGCGTCTTTTCACACCGCTTTTGTCACCGCGGAAGAGTCGGATCCACTCGCGCGAGTGTACGAACTTGTCCACAGGGGGCGGTTTGTCCACAGCCTGAGGGAAACCGCTTTCCGAGTCCGCCCCGACGGCGCATCGTGGGGGTCGTCAGCCGGTCCACCGGGGGTCGGCTGCCGGACCTTTCGGAGGTGCGTCGATGACGACCGTGAGCTTCTCCGTCCCGCTGCCCGCGCCCGCCGTGCCGCCCCGGCAGGAGGTGCCGAGCTTTCCGCCGATCCGGCGCGGGTGCGGCGGGTGGCACCGCTGGCGCAGCGCGGTGCGGCGGCGGGCCGGGGTGCCCGCGCTGGTGCTGCTCGCGGTGGCGGCCGCGCTCGCGCTCGGGCCCGCGCGGGCCGGTCTGCCGCCGCCCGGCGGGGGCGCGCTGGGCCGGACGGGTTGTCAATCCGGAGCTTCGGAAGATCACCCGTAACCCGGAAACGACTTCGTCGTTCGAGGCGGCATGAAGGGCTTCAAGGAATTCCTGCTGCGTGGAAATGTCGTCGAACTCGCCGTCGCCGTGGTCATCGGTGCCGCTTTCACCAATATCATCAACGCCTTCGTCAAAGGCGTGATCAATCCGATTGTCGGTGTGTTCGGAACGAAGGACCTGGGTTCCTACAGTTCCTGCCTCAAGGGGCCCTGCGAGGTGAGCGCGACCGGTGAGGTCACGTCCGGAATCCTCATCCTGTGGGGATCGGTGCTCAGCGCCGCCCTGCAGTTCCTGATCACCGCGGCCGTCGTCTACTTCGTTCTGATCGTGCCCATGAACAGGATGGCGGCCCGCCGCAAGTCCTTCACCGAGGCGGCGGCGGAGGCAGAGGCCAAGGAGGTCCAACTGCTGACCGAGATCCGCGACGCGCTGGTCACGCCGCTGCGCTGACCGCGCTCGCCCGTCCTCAGTCCCCGTGGTGGGGCGGGCGCTGGCTCAGGTACCAGTCCAGCCCCCGCCCGCCGCTCTCCCCCGCCCCGGAGCGCCCGCCCCAGCCGGCGTCGGTGTCGTCCCGGGACTGCTGGTCCAACGGGTCCCGGAAGACCAGCCGGGCCTTGGCCGCGGGCTTCTTCTGCGACTCCCCGCCCTGGCCCCGGCCCTGGCGGTCCTGCTCCTCGCGGTCCCGGTCCTGGGCCTGGTCGTCCTGGGCCTGCGCCTGGCGGTCCTGAGCCTGGTCCGTCGGCCGGTCCTGTTCCTGCTCGCTCACCCTGTCCACTCCGTTGCTCGCCTCGTCCTGCCCCTCCAGCCTAAGAGCCCCGTGGCACGCCTCGGGTCCTGGTGCGGAGCGCTCCGCACCAGGACCCGGTCGGGGGCTCGACAGGCCTTCCGGTCAGGCGGCTTCGAAGCCCGCGTGGTCGGCGATCTTCTTCAGCTCGGCCAGCGCGTGCTTCTCGATCTGGCGGATCCGCTCGCGGGTGAGGCCGTGCTGCTTGCCCACCTCGGTGAGGGTGCGCTCGCGACCGTCCTCCATCCCGTAGCGGGACCGGATGATCGAGGCCGTGCGGTCGTCCAACCGCCCGATCAGATCGTCCAGTTCCTCACGGCGGAGCATGACCATCACGGCGTCCTCCGGGGACGTCGCCCCGGTGTCCTCGACCAGGTCGCCGAACTGGGTCTCGCCCTCGTCGTCGACCGACATGTTGAGGCTGACCGGGTCGCGCGCCCAGTCCAGGACGTCCTTGATCCGAGCCTCGGTGGTGTCCAACTCGGCCGCGATCTCGGCCGGCTCGGGCTCCCGCCCCAGCTCCTTGGACTTCTCTCGCTGCACCCGCCGGATCCGCCCCAGCTCCTCCACCAGGTGCACGGGCAGCCGGATGGTGCGGGACTGGTCGGCGATGGACCGGGTGATCGCCTGCCGGATCCACCACGTCGCGTACGTGGAGAACTTGAAGCCCTTGGCGTAGTCGAACTTCTCGACGGCGCGCACCAGGCCCGCGTTGCCCTCCTGGATGAGGTCCAGCAGCGGGAGGCCGCTGCGCGGGTACCGGCGGGCGACCGCGACCACGAGCCGGAGGTTGGAGCGGATGAAGACGTCCTTGGCGCGCTCGGCGTCGGCGGCTATCGTCTCCAGCTCCTCGCGCGTGACGCCGTCGGGGAGTCCCTCCTCGTCCAGCAGGTGCTGGGCGTACACCCCGGCCTCGATCCGCAGCGAGAGCTCGACCTCCTCGGCGGCATCGAGCAGGGGCGTCCTGGCGATCTCGTCGAGGTACATGCCGACCAGGTCACGGTCGGCCTCAAGGTTGGTCGGGCGGGCCGCGCGAGTCCGGTCGGCCCTGTCGCGAACGACGGCACGGGTGGCCATGCTTGCTCCCTTTGCTGGTGTTGCCGAGGTCTGCCTGCCTGCCCCGAGGGCAAGAAGTGCGGGCCCCGCCCCGGGGCTCACACGTAACGATCCAACGAACAGATTCCGGACAACATTCCCAAGTCACTCAGATTCTTCCCCGTGATGCAGTATCCTGCCGGTTTTCACCCCGACTTTGGACGCTCGGTGACCACCCGGGTACATCCCGTGCCCTCGGGCGACCGTTCCGGGAGTGATTTCTTCACTCGACCCTCACGCGCCGGCCGCCTACCCGTTGAACAGGCGAACGGCCGCGCGCGTTCCCGCACACTCCCGGTTTCCGCCCGCGCCCACGCCCCGGCGCACGCAGGACCTCCTCACAAACGATGCCAAATCGCTATCGCTCCAGCTCCTGATCGGCGCAGGACACTGGGAAGGTGTCAGCCATGCACCTGACCAACAGCACGACCACCGTCACTGCGCGTAACCGCAGTCTCCTTCGGGACGCCGCGGTCGTGTTGGTTTGTGCCGCGCTCTTCGGCCTCCTGGCGGCCCTGGTGACGGGCCACTGGCGCCCGCTGATCCGCTTCGACCAGGAGTGGATCGGCGAACTGCACACCTACGCCCGGGAGCACCGGATCTGGACCGCCGCGGTGCAGACGCTCTCGGACATCGGCGGCACCGTCACCATGCGTACACTCCTCGGAATCGCCGCCGTCTGGCTCTGGTTGATCGGTGCGCGGGTCCTGGCCGGCTGGGTGGCCGCCCAGACCCTGGTCGGCTGGGGCGCCCAATGGGCACTGAAGCTGGCCTTCGACCGCAGGCGGCCCAGTTTCTCCGACCCGGTCTCGCACGCCGGCGGACCGGCTTTCCCCTCCGGGCACGCCATGGCCTCGGCGATCACCTGCGCCGTCCTGGTCGGCCTGGTCTGGTACCGGGTTCGCCGCCGGGGCCGGACCGCGGCCTGCGCGGTGGCAGCGGCGACGGTGCTGACCATCGGCTGGACCCGGGTCGCGCTCGGCGTGCACTGGCCCAGCGACGTACTGGGCGGCTGGCTGGCCGCCGGGATCGTGCTGGGCGCCGTGACCACCGTGATCGAGCTCTGGCGCCCCGGCGCGCTGGCCCGCGACGTACGGCGGGTCAACTGGCGTACCAGGCCCAGGGTTCAGCGGGTCATCGTGCCTTCCATCCGGTCGCCCCACCCCACCGACCCGCTGGACGACGGCGCACCGGGCGACGGCGTGCCACTGGACGACGACGTACCGCTGAACGACGGCTTTCCGGACCACGGTGTCCCGGACCACGCCGTCCCGGACCACCGCGTTCGGGACGACGACACCCTGAGCAACACTGCCGACCGGCCGCACAAGAGAGCCAGTTGAGACCACGTCACCGGTCCGAGGCCGTCCGCTAGCGTGACCGCCGTGACCACCGCCCCTGCCCCCGCCCCCGCCGTCCCCACCGTCACCGCCGGATACCCCGAGCGGCCGCTGCGGATCGCCACCGTCCAGACCCAGGCCGTGGCCGGCGACATATCCGCCAACGCCGCCCAGGCCGCCGAGCTGATCCGCGAGGCCGCCGGCGCCGGTGCCCGCCTGGTGCTGTTCACCGAGAAGTTCCTCTCCGGGTACGAGCCCGAGCTGATCCGCGCCGACCCGCTCAAGTACACCGTCCAGCCCGGCGATCCGCGCCTCGCTCCGATCGCCGAAGCGTGCCGCGAGACGGGGGCCGTCGCCGTCGTCGGTGCCGCCGTGCAGGACGGTGCCGACCTGCGGATCTCCGCCCTCGTCATCGGCGCCGACGGCGGCTTCGTCACCCGTTACGACAAGCAGTACCTGTTCAAGGCCGAACGCGACCTCTACCGCCCCGGGACGGCCGGCTGCACGCTGGAGCTGGACGGCTGGCGGCTCGGCCTCGGCATCTGCTACGACTCCGGCTTCCCCGAGCACGCCCGCGCCGCCGCGCTCGACGGCTGCCACGCCTACCTGGTCGGCGCGCTGTTCAGCAGGGGCCACGGCTACCACGAGTCCCGCACCTGGTTCCCCGCCCGCGCGCTCGACAACACCCTCTACACGGTGCTCGCCAACCACATCGGCCACACCGGCCCCTGGCACACCTGCGGCGGCAGCGCGGTCTGGGGCCCGGACGGCCGCCTGATCGCCGAGGCGAGCGAGGACCGGCGCGAGGTCGTCGTCGTCGACCTCGACCCCACGGTCCTGCGCACCGCCCGAGAGACCGAGACCCTGCTCGCCGACCTCGCCCTCGCCGCCGAAGCCGGGGAACGCGCCCACGTGAAGCTCGCCTGAGACCTGCTGCCGGCCCGGCTGACCCGGCGGGCGGGGAGGACGGCGGCGGCGAGGCCGGTCAGGGTCCGGGGAACGGGACAGGCCCCCGACCCGGAGTGGGCGGGGGCCTGTGACCCGTGTGCTCGTTGTGCCCCAGGCAGGATTCGAACCTGCGACACCGGCTTTAGGAGAGCCGTGCTCTATCCCCTGAGCTACTGAGGCGCGGCCCAGCTGTGGCGAGGCCGGTCACAGCGTACCGGATCGGGGGTGGGGAGGGGGGTGGTGGACGGGGTGCGGACGGGGGTGCGGGTGCCGACGGGGTGTCAGGACGGGTCAAGTAGCCTGCCAAGAAGTGCCTGATCCGCCCCGGCACACCGCGCGAAGGAGACGAAAGACCCGATGAGACCTGCGGTGCGCCCGGTCGTCCGACTGCTGGGGCAGGTGTGGCTGTGGCCCGCGGTGGTGATGCTGGCGGTGGGCGGGTACCGGCTGGGGACGCCGGACCTGTGGCGGGACGAGATCGCGACCTCGACGGTGGCCACCCGCTCACTGGGCGATCTGCTGCGACTGCTCCAGCACATAGACGCCAGCAACGGCGCGTACTACCTGCTGATGCACGGCTGGACCGCGGTCTTCGGCGACTCGACGGTGGCGCTGCGCATACCGTCCGTGCTCGCGATGGCGGGGGCCGCCGCGTTCGTGGCGCTCACCGCCCGGCGGCTGTTCGGCGGCCGGGTCGCGGCGATCGGCGCGGGCCTGCTGTTCACGGTGCCGCCGCTGGTCTCCCGGTACGCGCAGGAGGCTCGCTCGTACGCGCTGGTGACCTGCGCGATCGCCGCCGCCACCTACTTCCTGCTCCGGGCGCTGGAGCGGCCGACCTGGCGGCGCTGGGCGCCGTACTGCGCGGCCATGGCGCTGGCGGGCGCGGGGCACCTGATCTCGTTCAGCACGGTGGCCGGGCAGGTCGCCCTGGTCGCGCTGCACCTGTGGCGCACCCGGGAGGCCGCGGACCGACGGCTGCTGTGGCGGTACCCGCTGGCGGTCGCGGTGGCCGCGGTTCCGATACTGCCGGTGGTGCTGCTGGGCAGCCGCCAGTCGGACCGGCAGCTGGGCTGGATACTGACCCCCTCCCTCCGCCGGCTGGCCACCTTCGGCGAGTACCTGTTCGGCTCGAACATCGTGTTCTACGCCTTCGTGCTGCTGGCGATCCCGGCGCTGGCCCTGCCCGGCCGACGACTGCAGGCCTGGCAGGTGCTGCTGCTCGCCGAGCTGCCGGTGGTGAGCGTCTGGCTGGTGTCGCGCCTGGGCGACACCTCGTACTTCATCGACCGGTACCTGCTGTTCACGGTGCCCGCCTGGGCGGTGCTGGCCGGGGGCGGGGTCGGGGCGGTGTACGGCGCGGTGGCGGCCCTCGCACGGCGCGGCCCGGCACCCCGCAGGGCCGCCGCGGCGGCCGGGCTACTGGCGGTGGGGCTGCTCGCCGTACCGGCCGTGGCGGCGCTGCCCAAGCAGCCCGCCGTGCGGTACGCGGACTCGCACAACCACTCGGAGGAGCCGTTCAGGGCGGCCGCCCGGACGATCGCCGCCGGCTACCACTCCGGGGACGGGCTGGCGGCCCCGCTGGGCGACCAGTCCTGGGCGATGGTCTGGCCGGGCGTCAGCTACTACCTGCCGTCGGACGTCCACCCGTACCCGGTGTTCGTCGCGCGCAACGCCGACGACGCGGAGGACCTGTCACCGACGCCCTGCCCGAAGCCGGAGGCCTGCCTGGGCCCGGTGTCCCGGATCTGGCTGCTGGTCCTCGGCGACACCGCGGACCCGCTGGGCGCCATGCCGACCGACCAGGCACAGGTGCTCCGCACGCAGTACGGCGACCCGGACCAGGTGACGCCGCTCGGCGGGTTCACGCTCGCGCTGCTCGACCGCGACACGTAACCGGGCTGCGGCCGTAGCCCCGGGGCTACGGGGACCGGGGGAACGAACGCCGAAGGGGAGCCGGTACGGACCGGCTCCCCTTCGGCGTGGCTTCGGCGTTGCTTCAGCGGCTCAGTGCCTCGGCAACTCAGCGCCTCGGCGGCTCACAGCGTGCGCAGCAGGCGGGACTGGATGGACGCCGGGTTGAGGTCCGACTGGAGGGCCACCGGGACCTCCACCTTGTCCTCGCCGGCGCCCACCCGCAGCACGCCGACCTCCTTGCCCGCCTTCTCGGTGTGGCCGATCTTCGACGCGTCCAGGGTGACCGTGCCGGAGATGCCGGGGAAGCCCGCCACCACCAGGTCCTTGGTCGCCACGACCTGGACCTTGCCGCCGAGCCCGTCGTCCACCGAGCCGACGACGTCGCCCTGCTTCACCACGGTCTGGCCGGTCAGGCCGTTCTGGGCGGCCTGGATCTGCTTGCCGCTGACCTTCAGCACGGTCGACAGGATGTCTTCGCCCTTGTTGGGCCCCGTGGCCGGCTGGCCCAGGGTGACGCCGAGGATCAGCCGCTTCACGCCGCCGATCTCCTTGTAGGCGGCCCACATCAAGCAGCCGCCGGCCGGGGTGCTGGAGCCGGTCTTGACGCCGATGACGCCGGTCTTCGGGTTGATCAGGTTGTTGGTGTTGAGGATCTTCAGGTTGTTGAGGTTGGTCTCCGGGGTGGAGACGATCTGCCGGAAGATCTCGTCCTGCATGACCTGCTCGGCCAGCTTCAGCTGGTCCTTGGCGGTGGACTTGGTGTCCGTGTTGTAGCCCGCCGGGTCCGCGTAGATGGTGTTGGTCATCCCGAACTTGGCCGCGGTGTCGTTCATCAGCTTGACGAACGCGTCCTCGGAGCCGGAGTGGTAGCGGGCGAGCAGCCGGGCCACGTTGTTGGCCGAGGGCAGCATCAGCAGTTCCAGCGCCTGGTACTCGGTGAGCACCTGGCCCTCGGTGAGGGCCACCCGGGACTCGTCGAGGTTGCCGGACTCCTGCGCGGCCTGCTTGTCGACGGTGATCTTCGGGCCGCTCTCCCCCTTCTTCAGCGGGAACTTCTGCAGGATCAGGTAGGCGTTCATCACCTTGGTGACACTGGCGATCGAGGCCGGCGTCTCCTGGCCCGAACTGCCGAGGCTGCCGACGCCGACCACCTCGGCAACGGACTGGCCCTTGGCCGGCCAGGCGAGGTCGAGCTGGTCACCGTTGAAGGTGTAGCTGCCCGTGGCGGTCATCTTCACCGTGGCGTCCGGCAGCGGCCGCAGCAGCTGGGCCACCACGACCGCGCCGAGCACGACGGCGAGGAAGACCGTCCAGATGGTCACCCGCTTGACGGCGCGGCGCAGCGGCGAGACCGGGCGGGAGTTGAGGGAGGCCAGGACCTCCATCGCCTCCGCGGTGTTCTCGGGCGAGGGCAGCGGCTCCGGCGAAGGCAGCGGCTCGGGCCGGGGCAGCGGCGGGACCGGCGGCACCGGCCGCGGGTCGGGCTCGGGCAGCGGCTTCGGGGCCGGCCCGGGGCCGGGCGCGGGCTTGGGGGCCGGCTTCGGCAGCGGCTCCGGGCCGGGGGTCGGCTCGGGCTCCGGGACGGGGTCCGGCTCCGGCAGCGGGCGCGGCGCCGGCGGCTCGGGCACGGTGCCGGCCGAGGCGGCCGCGGGGGCGCGCGGCGGCTTGGGCTTCTCCGGCTTCTCGGCCTGCCCCGACTTCTGACCGGGCTGCCCGGTCTCGGTCAGCGTGACGGGGTCGGCGTCGGCGTCGGGAGAGTCCTCGGCGGAGGCGTCCTCGGTGCCCTCGGCGCTTTTGGTGGCTCCGGTGCTTTCGGCCTTCGCGGCCTTCTCAGGCTTGTCAGTCTTTTCGGGCCTGTCAGTCTTGTCAGTCTTGTCGGCCTTGTCGGCCTTCCCGGTCGGCGCGGCCTCGGACACGACGGCCTCGGGCTCGGCTGCGGCTTCGGCGGGCTCGACCGCTTCGTCCTTCGCCTTGTCCTTCGCCTTGCCGGCCGACTTCTCCGCCACCGCCGCACCCGTCCGCATGGCGAGACGCGGGTCGGAGCCGGACGGGCGCTCGGCGGGCTCCTTCTCCCCGGCGGGTGCCGAAGGGGTCTCCTTCTTCTCCCCCTCACCACCGGAACTCCCGTTACCGGCGGCCTTCACCAGCTCGTCGGGGAGCCGCAGCGCGGTGGTCCTGTTGTCCACCGGCAGTCGCAGCATCGTCGTCTTGCTGTCCACATCCCGGACGCGGAGCTGTACGGTCGAGCCGCCCTTGGCCCCCGCCGCCGGAGCGTCGTCGGACGCCTTCGCGGACGCCTTCGGAGACGGTTTCACGGACGGCTTCGGAGACGCCTTCGCGGGCGCCTCGCCGGAGGTCTCCGCAGAGCTGTCCGAGGAATCGTCCGAGGAGGCCTCGGCTGACGCCCCGGCAGCAGCCGGGCCGGAACCGCCCTCGGCGGACTCGGCCGTCGCGGCGGCGGCGGCGGCATCGGCCGTCGCACTGGCCGTCGCACCGGTCCGTTCGCGTTCCCGGCCCCCCTCCCGCTCGTCGTCCCTCAGCACCCTGTCGGGGGACTCGCCCACGTATCCCAGCCTCCTCAACGCCCGGCGGGGCACCTGCGAACCCGATTTCGGGAAGCCGACGCCCCGCCCCGTGTACCTGTACAGTCTCCGCCACCGACGGCCGTTCCCACCGCGCACACCCCGCCCGACCGGCGCTTATTGCCGGCGCTCGGGCGCACCACGGTCTGTTCACAGATCAGACGCCGGGCCTGCGACCACCGGTTCCGCGCCTTCACCGCAAGGTCACGATTCGGAGGCGTACTCGACAAGCCCGTGTGAGAGGCGTCACCCTGTCTCTCATCCACGCGGGGAGGCTTGGATGGGCAAGAGCCGCAGAACTGTTCCCGAGGAACTCTTGCTGCTCGCTTTGGACCCGACCACGGGTACCACGGCGCAGCCGCAGACCCTCGACCTCGGACTCGCCGGGGCGCAGCTCGTCGAGCTGTCCCTGGCCGGACGGATCGTACCGGAGGGAGACCGGATCGCTGTCGTGCTTGCACGGCCGACCGGCGACCCGACCCTTGACCACGCACTGGAACTGTTGCGCCGTCGCGGCAGTCCGGTACGCGCGGCGCACTGGATCGGCGGGCCCCGGTTGGGGTTGCGGCAGACCTATCTGGCGCACCTGGAGCGCTGCGGCATGGTGACGGCCGTGCCGGGCCAGGTGTGCGGGGTGCTGCCGACGATCCGGTACCAGGCGTCCGACGACTGCACCAACGCCGCGATCAAGCAGCGGCTGGACACCGCGATCCGCACCGGCGTGCCGCCGGACCCGCGGACCGCCGCGCTCGCGGCGCTCGCCCACTCCGTGGGTCTGGGCAAGCACCTGTACCCGGGCAACGAGGGCCGGTCCTCGCGGTCGCGGTTGCGGGACCTGATCCGGTACGACCCGCTCGGCGGGATGGTCGCGCACGCCGTGATGGACGTGCAGAACGGCCTGCCGACGCAGCAGAACCGTTCTTCCCAGGGCGCTGGGTCGGGCTCCGGGTCCGGGGCCGCTCCGGCCACCGGCCGCTCCGGTTCCCGTACGGCTGGCCGGGGTTCGGGCGGGCGGGTTCCCGCCTCCCGGGTCGGCGTCCGCTGACCGGGGAGGCACCGGTCGCCCACGGCACCGTCAGCGACACCGCCGAGGGCATGCCCGACAGCGTGCGCCGCGTCGCCCACGCCTCCCAGAGGCGCTGAGCGACCCGACGCACGACCGGCACCACCGGCACCTTGAGCACCACCCGCACCACCCGCGTCACAAGCACCACCAGAAGCACCGAGGGGCGGTCGCCCCGCGACGCAAGTCGCCTGGCGACCGCCCCTCTTGCCGTCCCCGGAAGCCCGTGGAAGCCCGCGGCGCCCCGCGGCGGCCCGCTCTCGCCCATGCCAGGGGCACGTGCGAGAGCGGTTCGGGGACATCTGTCGCACGATCTGTCCGAGTCGCCGAGCCGCATTACCACCTGGGGGCTTTCGCTGTCTCACAGAAGCGCTTTTCCGATGATCTGTTCTACCGCGCTGCTGTGATTCCCCGGCGCCGACCTGGCCCAAGGTGACATGCTGCTCCAAGTCAGGGGGGTTGGTCCCAATGTCCGAAGTGTTCCGAGGACTGCCGTTCCAACGATCACCAGAGGTTCGGCCGGAGGTCGAAGTGTCTGCCAACGTCAATCCCACCGTCCGCCGTCGACGCCTCGGCTCGGAGCTGCGCAAGCTCCGGGAAGGCCTCGGCATGACGGCGGAAGAGGTCGCCGGCCGGCTGATGGTCTCCCAGTCCAAGATCAGCCGGCTGGAGAACGGTCGCCGCAGCATCAGCCAGCGGGACGTGCGCGACCTCTGTGACGTGTACAAGGTGACCGACGAGCAGATGCGCTCCAGCCTCATGGAGATGGCCAAGGAGTCGCGTCAGCGCGGCTGGTGGCACGACTTCAACGACATGCCGACCCCGTACAGCGTCTACATCGGGCTGGAGGCCGAGGCCTCCTCGATCCGCGCGTACGAGTCCTCCTTCGTCCCGGGCCTGCTGCAGACCGAGCAGTACGCCCAGGCCGTGGTCGAGGGCACCCAGCCGGACACCGAGGCGACCGCCGTGCAGCGCCGGGTGCAGGTCCGGATGAAGCGCCAGGAGCGCGTCCACGGCGAGGACCAGCTGGGCAGCCTGTGGACCGTCATAGACGAGGCGGTGCTGCGCCGCGAGGTCGGCAGCAAGGAGGTGATGGCCCGGCAGCTGCAGCAGATGCTGGAGCTCAGCCTGCGCCCGAACATCACCATCCAGGTGATCCCGTTCTCGCACGGCGCGCATCCCGGCATGACCGGGACATTCTCCCTGCTGGAGTTCCCTGAGTCAGCCGATTCCACGGTTGTCTACTTCGAAGGTGTGACGAGCGATCTCTACCTGGAGAAGGAGGCTGATGTGCGCCGCTATACCGGTCTCTACGACTACCTGAGGGCGGCCGCACTCGGTGTCGCGGAGAGCCGGTCGCTGATAGCCGACATCGAAAAGGAATTCCACGAATGATCACCCCGTCCGAGCACGGAACCCGATGGCGCAAGAGCAGTCACAGCGGCGGCCAAGGCGCCTGCGTGGAGATCGCCGTCCCCGGCGCGGGGGAGGTGGCCGTCCGGGACTCGAAGGATCCCCGGGGCCCGCACCTGCGTTTCTCGACCGAGGCCTGGAACGCCTTCGCCGCGGCGACGGCGGCCGGCATCTTCGGCGAACTCCCGGGCTGACCCGCCCGCGTGGTTCCGGGCGGGGGCGGCGCTTCAGCCCGTCACCGGGTAGCGGACGGCCCAGGCGGCGCCCTCCGCCGTCCGCCGGTCGTGCAGTTCGGGGCCGTGCATCAGCTCCAGCACGAAGTCGTCGGCGAGTTCGAGGATCGCGGCGCGCCCCTCGACGGCTGCCACCAGGCCCGGCGGCAGCGCGGTGTCCCCGTGCAGTGCCCCGAGCAGGTTGCCGCAGATCGCGCCGGTGGAGTCGCTGTCCCCGGAGTGGTTGACGGCCAGCAGCAGGCCCGAGCGGACGTCGTGGGCGACCAGCGCGCAGTAGACCGCGATCGCCAGCGCCTCCTCGGCGACCCAGCCCTCCCCCAGCGCCTCGACCCGGTCGGCGGAGGGCTCGCCGGCCCGGACGGCGTCCAGCGCCGCCCGCAGCGCGGTGGTGGTCTCCTCGTGCGCCTGCCGCTCGGAGAGCAGGGCGAGCGCGAGGTGGACGCCCTCCTCCAGGGTGCCGCCGCGGGCCACCGACTGGATGATCACCGCGAACGCGCCCGCCGCGAGGTAGCCGGTGGGGTGGCCGTGGGTGAGCACCGAGCACTCCACCGCGAGCTGGAACACCAGGCTCGGCTCCCAGGTGGTGAGCAGCCCGAACGGCGCCGCCCGCACCACCGTGCCGCAGGCCTTGGAGTGCGGGTTCTTGGGCTGCTCCAGGGTGCCGAGCCGCTCGGCGTCGGCCCCGGTGAGGCCCGACAGGCAACCCTGGCCGGGGGCGCGCTGGGCGTACAGCCACTCCTCGCGGCCCAGCCAGCCCAGGTCCGGGCGGCGCTCGTCCGGGCCCCAGTCGCGCTGGGTGGCGACCCAGCGCAGGTAGGCCAGGTGCAGGTCGGTGGGCGGGTGCCAGCTACCGGTGTCGCGCCGGATGTGGGCGCGGATGAGTCCGTCGACGGTGAACAGGCTGAGCTGGGTGTCGTCGGTGACGGCGCCGGTGCGCCCGTAGGCGGGGACGTAGCCGGTGACGCCCTGCGGGCCGTGCTGGGCCCGGATCTTCTCCAGCGCCTCGAACTCGACGCCGGCGCCGAGCGCGTCGCCGATGGCCCCGCCGAGCAGGCAGCCCCGCACCCGGCTGCGGTAGTCCTGCTGCTGGGCGCGTGACCACAGTGGCATCACGACGGGGCGCCTTTCGTCGGGGCGGGGGGATGCGCGACGCACGGCCGGTCGCGCGCCCTCGCACTGTATTCGAAGGCCCGAGCGGATCAGCGGCTTCCCTCGAACTTCAGTGCCCCCGCCCCGGGGGTCCCGTCGTTCAGTCCAGCACCGGCAGCAGCTCCGGCAGGTGCCCGTCCGAGGCCAGTGCCGCGGCCTGCCGCTCGGCCGGCACCTCGCCGTAGGTGGTGGTGCGCTGGCGGTGCGGACGGCCCGCCGCCTCGGCGATCGCCTGGAGGTCGCGCACGGACTTGTAGCTCCCGTACGCCGAGCCGGCCATCCGCGAGATGGTCTCCTCCATCAGCGTGCCGCCCAGGTCGTTGGCGCCGGAGCGGAGCATCTCGGCCGCGCCCTCGGCGCCCAGCTTGACCCAGCTGGTCTGGATGTTGGGGATGTGCGGGTGCAGCAGCAGCCGGGCCATCGCGACCACCGCGCGGTTGTCCCGGGCGGTCGGGCCGGGCCGGGCGATGCCGGCCAGGTAGACCGGGGCGTTGGTGTGGATGAACGGCAGGGTCACGAACTCGGTGAAGCCGCCGGTGCCGTCGGACGCGAGCGAGCGCTGCTGGATGTCGGCGAGCAGCCGCAGGTGGCCGAGCCAGTGCTTCGGGGTGTCCACGTGCCCGTACATCATCGTGGACGAGGAGCGGATGCCCAGCTCGTGCGCGGTGGTGACCACCTCGACCCAGGTCGCGGCCGGCAGCTTGCCCTTGGTGAGCACCCAGCGGACCTCGTCGTCCAGGATCTCGGCGGCCGTGCCCGGGATGGTGTCCAGGCCGGACTCCTTGGCCCGCTGCAGCCAGTCCCGGATCGACAGGCCGGTGCGGGTCGCGCCGTTGACCACCTCCATCGGCGAGAAGGCGTGCACGTGGATGCCGGGCACCCGCTCCTTCACCGCGCGGGCGATGTCGAAGTAGGCGGTGCCGGGCAGGTCCGGGTGGATGCCGCCCTGCATGCAGACCTCGGTGGCGCCCACCTCCCAGGCCTGCGCGGCCCGGTCGGCGACCTGCTCCAGCGAGAGGGTGTAGGCGTCGGCGTCGGTGCGGCGCTGGGCGAAGGCGCAGAAGCGGCAGCCGGTGTAGCAGACGTTGGTGAAGTTGATGTTCCGGGTGACGCAGTAGGTGACGTCGTCCCCGACGGCGTCGCGGCGCACGTCGTCGGCGATCCGGCAGAGCGCGTCCAGGGCCGGGCCGTCCGCGTGGAAGAGGGCCAGCGCCTGGTCGTCGGTCAGCTTCACCGGGTCGTCGGCCGCCACCGCCAGGGCCTCCCGCAGGTCCCCGGCGAGGCGCTCGGGCGCGCCCTTCGCGAGCACCTGCTCGCGCAGCACCTCCCAGTCGCCGTACACGTCCTCGAAGTCGGCCCGGCGGTCGCCGGTGCGGCCCTCGGTGTCGATGGTGGCGTGCAGGTCGGTCCGCCCGTACGACTCCGGCAGGTCCTCGGGCTCCTGCCAGGGCAGGCCGCGGACCACCGCGTCCGGGTTCGCCAGGCCGGTCCGCGGGTCGGCCAGGGCGCGGACGTGCGGCAGCACCCGCGGGTCCAGCCAGGGCTCGCCGCCGCGCACGTAGTCGGGGTAGACGGCGAGGCGCTCGCGCAGCTCGAAGCCGACCGCCGCCGAGCGCTCGGCCAGGCGATCGATCTGCGGCCAGGGGCGCTCGGGGTTCACGTGGTCCGGGGTGAGCGGGGAGACCCCGCCCCAGTCGTCGATGCCGGCCTCGATCAGCCGCTCGTACTCGCCGTCGACCAGGTTCGGCGGGGCCTGGAGGCAGGCGGCCGGGCCCAGCAGGTGCCGGGCCACCGCCACGGTGGCGACCAGCTCGTCCAGTTCGGCGTCCGGCATGCCGCGCATCGCCGTGTCCGGCTTGGCGCGGAAGTTCTGCAGGATCAGCTCCTGGATGCCGTGGTAGGCGCGGGAGACCTTGCGCAGCGCGAACAGCGAGTCGGCGCGCTCCTCGTACGTCTCGCCGATGCCGATCAGCAGGCCGCTGGTGAACGGGACGGAGCTGCGCCCGGCGTCCTCCAGCACCCGCAGGCGCACGGCGGGCTCCTTGTCCGGGGAGCCGAAGTGCGGGCCGCCGGGCTCGCTCCACAGCCGGGTGGCGGTGGTCTCCAGCATCATGCCCATCGAGGCGGAGACCGGCTTGAGCCGCTGGAAGTCCGTCCAGCTCAGCACCCCGGGGTTGAGGTGCGGCAGCAGGCCGGTCTCCTCCAGGATGCGGATCGACATCGCCCGCACGTACGCGATGGTGTCGTCGTAGCCGTGCGCGTCCAGCCACTCGCGGGCCTCGGGCCAGCGGTCCTCGGGCTTGTCGCCGAGCGTGATCAGGGCTTCCTTGCAGCCGAGTTCGGCCCCGCGCCGGGCCACGTCCAGCACCTCGTCGGGGGACATGAACATCCCGTGACCGGCCCGGCGCAGCTTGCCGGGGACGGTGACGAAGGTGCAGTAGTGGCACTTGTCGCGGCACAGCCGGGTGAGCGGGATGAAGACGCTCTTGGAGTAGGTGATGACGCCGGGTCGGCCGGCCGCTTCGAGGCCCGCGTCGCGTACCCGGGCGGCGCTCGCGCAGAGGTCGCGCAGGTCCTCGCCTCTGGCCTGGAGCAGCACGGCGGCCTCGGTCACGTCGAGGGCGACGCCGTCCCGGGCGCGGCGCAGGGCGCGGCGCATCGCGTTCGCGGTCGGCGGGGTGCTTGCGTCCGTGGCGGTTCCGTCCATGTCGCGACCCTACGCCAGGGGTGGTACCCCGGGATGAGTAACCCTGAGGCCGTCTCAGGGTCGGCATACCCACGAAGGCCAACCCGATCTGGCCCTGCAGGGCGATGCCGGCGGCGGCGTGGCGGCCTCTAATGGAGGGGCAAGGTCAATCGAACGTGTTCGCAGAGGAGTTGAGTACGCCATGACCAATGAGACGGCGGCGGGGGACGAGCTGGACGGCGGCGTGCCGTACCGCTCGCGGCGGCGCGTGCTGGTGCGTGCCGGGGTGCCGGTGGCGGTGGCCGCGGTGATCGCCGCGGGGGTCGGGCTGGTGCCCGCGCTGGCCGCCGACTCCCCGCCCGACCTGCCGACGCTGACGGCGGAGCAGGTGGTCGCCAAGGCGCTCGGTTCCGAGACGCAGTCCCTGTCCGGGACGGTCTCGGTCACCACCGACCTCGGCCTGCCCAGCCAGCTGCTGGGCGCGGCCGGCGGCCTCGGCGCGGCGGCGTCCGGGCACGGCGGGGACGGGGCGGGCGCGTCGGCCGACCCGCAGGCCAAGCTGCTCGGCCTGCTCGGCGGCGACCGGACGCTGCGGGTCGCGGTGGACGGCCCGACCCACCAGCGGGTGGACATGATGGAGAGCATGGCCGGCTACACCGTGGTCCGCAACGGCGACCAGTCCTGGGCCTGGGACAGCTCGACCAACAGCGCGGTGCACCTGACCGGCCGGGCCGGCGACAGGCACCCGGAGGCCCCGCTGTCCCAGCTGCCGGCCACCCCGCAGGACGCCGCCCGGCAGTTCCTGACCGCGAGCGCCGGCACCACCTCGGTCACCGTCGCCGGGACGGCCAACGTGGCCGGGCAGAAGGCCTACCAGCTGAGCGTGAAGCCGACCCAGAGCGGCTCGACCGTCGCCGAGGTCCGGATCGCGGTGGCCGCCGACAACGGCGTGCCGCTCGCGGTGGCGGTGAAGTCCACCGACGGCACCACCGTCCTGGACGTCCACTTCACCGACGTCTCCTTCGCCAAGCCGGCCGCCAAGACCTTCGACTTCACCGTGCCCAAGGGCGCCAAGGTGACGGAGAAGAAGGCGGACGAGGCGGCGGCCGAGGGCAAGGCCGCGGCGGGCTCCGACGCCAAGGCGCACGAGGGCGTGAACGTGATCGGCGAGGGCTGGACGGCCGTGCTCACCGGGCAGCTGCCCAGCGGGCCGGGCGCGACGCCGAAGGGTGACGGGCAGGTCGCCGGAAAGGGCGCCGCAAAGGGCGACGGCAAGCACGGCGGCGGGCGCGGTTCGGTGAACCCGCAGGGGCTGATGAAGTCGCTCGGCAAGCAGGTCGACGGCGGCACCCTGATCGGCACCAAGGTGGTCAACGTCCTGCTCACCGACGACGGCCGGGTCTTCGCCGGCGCGGTGACCCTGCCGGTCCTGCAGCACGCCGCCGGGGTGAACTGACGGATGACCAAGACTCCCGTAACGGGGGACGTTACGGAGTCGGCCGGGGGTCCGGGCGCCGAGCCGCGCCCGGCCCCCGATCCCGTTCCGCCCGCCTCCGCATTCGCATCCGCATCCGCATCCCCCGCTGTTTCCGCCACCGACGATGTCATCAAAACCCGCGGCCTGACCAAGCGCTTCCGGGGCGGCCAGCTCGCCGTGGACGGCCTGGACCTGGCCGTGCCGCGCGGCTCCGTCTTCGGCTTCCTGGGCCCCAACGGCTCCGGCAAGACCACCACCATCCGGATGCTGATGGGCCTGATCGCCCCCACCTCGGGGGTGGCCAGCGTCCTCGGCGAGTCGATGCCGCAGTCCGTCGCCTCCGTGCTGCCCCGGGTGGGCGCGCTGATCGAGGGCCCCGCGCTGTACGGCTTCCTCTCCGGGCGGGACAACCTGATCCGGTTCGACGCCGCCGACCCGACCGCCGACCCCCGCACCCGGCCGCAGCGGGTCGACGCGGCGCTGGAGCGGGTCGGCCTGAGCGCGGCGGCGGGCAAGAAGGCCCGCGCGTACTCGCTCGGCATGAAGCAGCGCCTCGGCCTGGCCTCCGCGCTGCTGCAGCCGCGCGAGCTGCTGGTGCTGGACGAGCCGACCAACGGGCTGGACCCGCAGGGCATGCGGGAGATCCGGGCGCTGGTCCGGGAGGTCGCGGCGGAGGGCACCACGGTGTTCCTCTCCTCGCACCTGTTGGACGAGATCGAGCAGGTCTGCACGCACGCGGCGGTGATGTCCCGGGGCCGGCTGGTGGTGCAGGGCACCGTCGCCGAACTGGCCGCCCGTGCGCAGGGCCGGCTGGTGGTCCGCACCCCGGACGTGGCGCAGGCCGCCGAGGTGCTGGCCACCCACCAGGTCACCGGCCTGGTGCCCGGTGAGGGCCGGGTGGACGGCGAGTTGGGCGAGCGGGACGACGAGGCGCTGCCCAAGCTGTGCGCGGCGCTGGTCGAGGCCGGGGTGCGGGTGCACGGCTTCGGGCTGGAGCGGGGCACGTTGGAGGACGCCTTCGTGGCGCTGACCGGGGAGGGCTTCGATGTCGCGGGCTGATTCGACGGCGCCGGCCGAGGCAACGGTGCGGACCGGGGCAGCGGTGGTCAACGGCCGGCGGCCGCAGACGGCGGGCGGGTTCCTGGCGCTGTTCCGCAACGAGCTGCACCTGACCTTCCGCCGGCTGCGGACCAAGGTGCTGCTGGCGATCCTGGCGGTGCTGCCGGTCCTGATCGGGGTGGTCGTCAAGCTCAACACGGACAGTCCGCACGAGGGCGGCGGCGGTCCGAACTTCATCGCGCAGACCACCCAGAACGGGCTGTTCCTGGTCTTCACCGCGCTGGCGGTCGCGCTGCCGGTCTTCCTACCGATGACGGTCGGGGTGGTCGCCGGGGACTCGGTGGCGGGCGAGGCGGCCACCGGGACGCTGCGCTACCTGCTGGTCGCCCCGGCCGGGCGGACCAGGCTGCTGGCCGCCAAGTTCACCGCCGCGCTGGTGTTCTGCCTGGCCGCGACGGCGGCGGTCGCGGCGGCGGCCCTGGCCACCGGCGCCGCGCTCTTCCCGCTCGGCGAGGTCACGCTGATCTCCGGGGACACCATCGGCTTCGCCGACGCGCTGCTGCGCGCGGTGCTGGTGGCCGGCGTGGTCGCCGCCTCGCTGGCCGGGCTGGTGGCGATCGGGCTGTTCGTCTCCACGCTCACCGGCAGCGGCATCGCGGCGATGGCCGCCACCGTCGGACTGGTGATCACCGTCCAGATCCTGGACGCCTTCCCGCAGCTGGACGCGATCCGGCCGTTCCTGTTCACCCACTACTGGCTGAACTTCGCGGACCTGCTGCGGGCGCCGATGTACTGGGACGGCGTGCTGAAGGACCTCGGGCTGCAGGCCGCCTACGTCGCCGTGTTCGGCGCGGCGGCCTGGTCGCGCTTCAGCAGCCGGGACATCAGCGCCTGACGGCTCACCGCGGGTGAGGCTTGCGGCGGGTGAGGCTGCGGCGGGTGAGGGCGTTCAGGGCGTGACGGTCGCCTTGGCCATCTCCGCCGGTGCGGGCCGCAGGACCGCCGCGGCCCGCGCCGCGCGGTCGGCCCGCACCTGGCGCAGCGCGTCCCAGGTGAGCAGTGCGAGCGCGGCCCAGACCAGGGCGAAGCCGGCCCAGCGGGCGGGCGGCATCGACTCGTGGAAGACGGCGACGCCGATCAGGAACTGGAACACCGGCGCCAGGTACTGCAGCAGCCCGAGCACGGTCAGCGGCACCCGTACGGCGGCCGCGCCGAAGAACAGCAGCGGGATGGCGGTGATCACACCGCTGAGCATCAGCAGCCCGGAGTGCCCCCAGCCGTACGAGCCGGCCACCGTGTGTCCGAAGGTGCCGCGCCCGCTGATCTGCAGGTAGATCAGGTAGCCCAGGGCGAACGGGAACATGAAGGCGCTCTCCGCCGCGAGGCTCTCCAGCCCGCTCAGCCCGACCTTCTTCTTCAGCAGGCCGTAGGTGGCGAAGGAGAACGCGAGGGTCAGCGCGATCCACGGCAGCCGCCCGTACGCGACGCTCAGCACCGCGACGGCGAGCGCGCCGACGCCCACCGCCGTCCACTGCGCGACGCGCAGCCGCTCCTTGAGCACCAGGACGCCGAAGGCGATGGTGACCAGGGGGTTGATGAAGTAGCCGAGGCTGGTCTCGACGACGTGTCCGGCGTTGACGCCCCAGATGTAGACGCCCCAGTTGATCGAGATCACGGTGGCCGCGCCGGCCAGCATGGCGACCCGGCGGGGCTGGCGCAGCAGCGGGCGTATCCAGCTCCAGTGCCGCTGGACGACGAGCAGCAGGACCACCGCGACCAGGGACCAGACCATCCGGTTGGCCAGGATGTCGTCGGCGGCGCCCGGCTCCAGCAGCGGCCAGAACAGTGGGAAGAGCCCCCAGATGCCGTAGGCCGCGAAGCCGTACCAGAGGCCTCGGCCGTTGTCCTGCTGGTCTGTCTGTGGCATGGCCGAGTGCCCTCCCGCGCGCGTGTGGTCCTGGTGACGGTAGCGGGCGGAAGGGCAGAATGTCATCTCCGTTTCCGGATTTTGGTCATGACATTGTTTGCATGCTGGACGATTTCGGCGTTTCGGGTGGTCAGCCCGTCAGGCGCCGAGCGCCGCACGGACGGAATCGGCCATCGGGACGGTCGGGCGGCCGATCAGGCGGGCCAGGTCGCCCGGGGTGCCGGCCAGCTCGCCCCGGGCGATGCCGGCGTCCACGTCGACCAGGACCTCGGCGAAGCCCTCCGGCAGGCCCGCGCCGACCAGGGCCGCCAGGTGCTCGGCCGGGGCGACGTCCCGGTGCCCGACCGGCTTGCCGGAGGCCTTCGCCAGCTCGGCGGCCAGCTCGGGCAGGCTCCAGGCGGCGTCGCCGCTCAGCTCGTACACCGCGTTCTCGTGGCCGTCGCCCTCGCCGGTCAGGACCGCGACCGCCGCGTCCGCGTAGTCCCGGCGCGGGGCGGTGGCGATCCGGCCCTCGCCGGCGCTGCCGAGCACCACGCCCCGGGCCACCGTGCCGGCCGCGTCACCCAGGTAGTTCTCCGTGTACCAGCCGTTGCGCAGGAACGCGTACGGCAGGCCGGAGGCGAGGATCAGCTCCTCCGTCGCCCTGTGCTCGTCGGCCAGCCGGAAGGTGGCCACGCCCGGCGCGCTGGTGTAGGCGAGCAGCGCGACCCCGGCGGCCTTGGCGGCCTCCACGACGGCCCGGTGCTGCGGGATCCGGCGGCCGACCTCACTGCCCGAGATCAGCAGCACCCGGTCACCGGCGGCGAAGGCGCCGGCCAGGGTCTCCGGCTTGTCGTAGTCGACCACGCGGACGGCCACACCGCGCGCGGCCAGGTCGGCGGCCTTCTCGGCGGAGCGGACGGCGACCGCCACGTCGCTCGCGGGGACCGCAGCCAGCAGGCCCTCGACGACGAGACGGCCGAGCTGGCCGGTGGCACCGGTGACGACGTACATGGTGGCTCCTCAGGGGGTATTGGTGGGGTTCTGGCCTCGGAACTCACCTTAGGGACAGCACTAACCTTTCGAAAGTACGCACTTCAAAGTAGGGTACTGACATGAAGGTAAGTGAGCAGTTGAGGGAGCTCCCCCCGCCCGACGTGTTCGACCGGATGTGCCCGTCCCGGGGCGTGCTGGAGCACGTCACCAGCCGCTGGGGCGTCCTCGTCCTCGGCGCGCTGCACCAGCGCGGCTACCGGTTCAGCGAGCTGCGCCGTCAGGTCTCGGGAGTCAGCGAGAAGATGCTCGCCCAGACCCTGCAGACGCTGGAGCGGGACGGCTTCGTCCTGCGCGAGGCACACCCGGTGATCCCGCCGCGCGTCGACTACAGCCTCACCCCGCTCGGGCGGGAGGCGGCGGAGCTGGTCGCGGCGCTGGCCCACTGGTCGGAGCGGCGGGTGCCGGCCGTGGTCACGGCCCGCGAGGAGTACGACGCGCGGGCCACCGCCGGGTGAGCGCGTCACGGGGCCTACCGTCGGGTGAACGTGTGACGGGGCCTACCGCTGGGTGACGAGGGCTGCCAAACCGTCCAGGACGCGGGCCAGGCCGAAGGCGTAGGCGTGGTCCGGGCTGTACGCGCCGCCGTGCGCCTCGCCGGCGGCGGCACCGACCCGGGCCGCCACCGGGTAGCGCTCGGGGTCGAAGACCCTCGCGAGCAGCTCGGCGTTGGCGGCCCACCACTGCTCGTCGGTCATCGCACTGTCCTGCCGGGCGGCGCGCTCGTCGGCGGCCATCCGGGCACAGGTCTGGACGAAGCCGAGCAGGTGGGTCAGCGCGGCGTCCAGCTCGACGTCAGGCAGACCGGTGCCCTCGAAGGCGCGCAGCTCGTACTCGTACTTGGCCATCAGGCCGGGCCCGAGCGGCGGACGGCTGGTGGAGACGGCGGCGACCCAGGGGTGGGCGCGGTGCAGCGCGCGGTTGTCGTCCGCGACGGCGGTGACCCGGGCGCGCCAGCCGTCGTCGGCGGGGGTGCTGCGGGGCATCGTCGCGTAGACGGTGTCCAGCATCAGGTCGAGCAGCTCGGCCTTGCCGGGCACGTAGGTGTAGAGCGCCATCGGGGAGAGCCCGAGCTCCTGGGCGATCCGTCGCATGGTGACGGCGTCCACGCCCTCGGCGTCGGCCAGGGCGATCGCGGCGGCGGCGATCTCACCGGTCGAGCGCGCCTGCCGGGGCCCGCGCCGACCGGGCTTCTCCTCGGCGGTGAGCCCCCAGAGCAGGGCGAGGGTGCGCGCCGGGTCTCCTGCGCTGCTGCGGTCGGTGGCCATGAGGGCCATCGTTTCACGCATCGCTCCACGCATTGCTGCACGCATGGCTCCATACATGGCTCCACGCATCGCTCAACGCATTGCTGCACGCATCGCTCCGTGCATTGCTGCACGCATCGCTCCGTGCATCGCTTCGCGCATCGACGGGCGTCCTTCGTGGTGCCGGCCGTTACCGTCTCTCCATGACCAGCCCTGAGCCGCTCCCCGGTACGGACACCGCGCAGACCCTTCGCACCCGGGTGACCTGCCGCCGCTGCCACCGGCCGCTGCACGACCCGGAGTCGCGGATGCTGCGGCTGGGGCCGGAGTGCCGCGACCCGGCGGAGCGGGTCGCGCGGTTCGACGTCGACCAGGACCCGCTGCCCGGGGTGGGTTAGCCCCGGCCGAAGAGGCGGCGCAGGCGGCCGGGATTGGGCGCGTGTTCGGGTTCGGGCTCGGGTCGGGCCACGGGGGTGGGCTCGGGCTTCGGCTCGGGCTCGGGCGCCGACTCGAGGTCCGGCGCGGGGTTCGGCACGGGGTCCGGGGCGTCGGCGGCGTCCTCGGCACGGATGGCCGCCCGCGCGAGGTCGCGGTCGGCGGGCGACACCCAGGGGGCGGCGAGCACCAGGCGGCACACCGAGCGCAGGATCGTCACCACGCGCACCCGCCGGGCGTCGACGCAGTAGTGCAGCCGCCGTCGGAGTTGCGCGGCGATGTCGGCGCGGGCCTCCGGGTGCGTCCAGCCGATCGCGACCAGCGCGAAGCCGGCCGCCTCGGCGACCCAGTCCTCCGGCCCGAGCAGCAGGTCGAGCAGCACCCGGCGGCGGTCCGACTCCGGCCACGGCTGGTCGGCGCGGTGGTGGGCGATGCCGAGGCAGGCGGAGGCCTGGACGGCGCGCACCCACAGCTCGGGCTGGTGGGCGAGCAGGGCCCGGCCGAGTTCGTCCTCGCGCGGCAGCGGCGGGTGGGCGAGGACGCCGAGCAGGTCGTCGAGTGACAGCCCCGCGAGGCGGACGGCCTCGTCGTAGGCGGCGGGAACGCTCGGCCAGACGATCCCGGCGATGGCCCGGACGAGTTCGGCGCTCTCCGGCGCGGGCGGGTCGACGGCGGGCCGGGGGTCGGTGCCCTCCCAGGCCCAGATCCGGGTGGTGGTGGCGGTCGCGGTCAGCGGCCGCCGGAGGTCGGGCTCGTCGACGGACTGGTAGACGACGGTGCAGTGCGGCAGCGCGAGGTGGAGGGCCAGCTGCGAGCTGGGCGGTTCGAGGGTGGAGACCTCGCAGTCGATCGCGGTGTCGCGGTCGGTGTCGCGCGCCGCGAGGACCTGGTGCAGCAGGTTGATGGTGGCCTCGGACGTGCCGGGGACCATGCCGAGCCAGGGCTCCCGGTGGCTCAGCCGGGCCAGGAGGTCCTGGGCGTACTCGTGGTCGGGGTGGGCGCGGTGGTGGTCGGCCAGGCCGAGCAGGTGCACCGGGTCGCCGTCCAGGGCGTGGCGCAGCCCGTACCGGGCCGGGGCCGCCTTGGGGTGGTCGGGCTCGGTGGCGAGCACCCGGTCCAGCCAGGGCAGGCCCTCGGCGGGGCGGCCGAGGGTGCCGTACAGCTCGGCGACGTCGACGGCGAGGTAGCTGCTGGAGTTGTCCCGGTCCGGTGCGACCCGCTCCAGCTCGGCCTCCCAGACGGCGAGCGCCCGCTCCGGGCGGCCGTCGGCGCGCAGGGCGTTGCCGAGCATCACGGCGGGCAGGTAGCCGGGGGCCGCGCGGTGGGCCCGCGCGGCGAGGTCGACGGCGTGGGCGGTGGCGCCGAGGCGGCGGGTCAGGCCGGAGGCCATCGCCAGCAGCAGCGCGTGGTCGTCGTGGCGGGCCAGCACGGCCTGTACGAAGGCGTCGAAGGGCCGGACGGCTTCGGCCAGTTCGGTGGGGAGCGGGTCGGGCAGCGCGCCGGCCGCACGGGCCACCGCCTGGGCGACGGTGTCCGGGTCGACCAGGCCGGGCAGGTCCTCGCGGGCCAGCCAGGCGGTGTGCGCCCAGGGGCGGGCCGGCTCGTACTGGATGGCGGAGGCGAGCAGGCCGACGGCGGTGTCCCAGTCCCCGGCGGCGGCCTCCACGTGGGCCCGGCAGGCGACCGTGCCGAGGTACACCTCGCCGTCCAGCGGGAACAGCTCGCGCGCGGCCGCCGGGCCGCCGGCTGCGGCGCACAACTCGGCCAGCGCCTCGTGCAGTTCGGGCAGCTGCGGGTCGGCGAGGATGGCGTCGGAGAGGTGGTCGGCGGCGTGCGTGAGGTCGCCGGAGTCGATCGCCAGCCGGGCGACCGCGACCTCCCCCTCGGCTGCCAGTCGCTCGTCACTCTCGTCCTCGGTGTGACCGCCCATGCCCTGCCCCCCGGTTGCCTCGTCGCGCTCCGGACGAGGCTATCCGGTGCCCCGGGCCGGCGGGTCGATCGCATCGACCTCGAGAAGAAGTTCGTCGGCGTCCTGAAGACCGACGCCGGCAGCGGCAACATCTCCTGCTGACCTGCCACTTGGCGACAGCCCTGCAGGCAGAGGGCCCCGAACAGTGGCTCCTGTCTCGATGTCAGTGGCGTCTGCTTCAGTAGCGACAGGAGTATGACGACGAGAGGACGGCTGCGATGGGCGTGCTGACCGACTACTTCCGGGCCCCCGACGCGGCGACGGTCGTACGGGCACTGGAGCGCACGGGCGGCGGGCGGCCCGACTTCGACGACGGGTCCGGTGCCGGGTTCGGTGCCGGATTCGACGGGGTCGAGGCGAAGCGGATCGACCCGGATGTCGTGCTCGGCCAACTCGTCGCTGCCATCCGGCGGGAGCAGTGGCATCCCGACGCGGTGCCGGAGACGCCGGTCTGGCCGACCACGCCGTCGCCCGGCCCGAGCGGGCCCGACGGCGAGGACGACCCGTGGGCGAGCGGCCCGTGGGTGACCGAGCTGGGCAACGCCGCCCGGGACACGCTCGCCGGGGTGCCCGACGAGCGGGTACCGGAGGTCGTCGCGCAGTGGGCGCTGGCGGAGGAGTGGGACGGCGCCGATCCGTCCGATCTCCACCCCCTGGCCGAGGAGTTGATAGGCCTCGCCCGCCGGGCGCGCGCGGCGGGCGAGCAGCTGTACTGCTGGATCTGCCTGTAGCGGCCGCCTACCGTTCGCCGCAGGCGTGCCTGACTGGCCCCCTCCGAGCCCCGACGCGGAACGGCGCGTCTTCGCAGGTCACAGAGCTGACCGCCGGCATCTCCCCGCCGGGCCGGCGCTACGATCACCCCGGCTCATGGGGTCCTCGGGTGGTCGGGGGCGAGCTTCTCGAACGGGGATCCAGGGATGGAATCCGACACGCCAGGCATCGTCGATGAGGCCGGCAACGCCGACGCCGACAACGCGGACAACGCGGATGAGGCCGGCAGCACGGACAACGCCGAGAAGGGCAACAGCACCGAGACGGGCAACGACCGGACCGGCCTCAAGCTGGCGGGCGTGGTCGTGCTGGTCGCCGGTGTCATGGCCGGCCTGTGGGGGCTGGGGTTCCTCGACACCCCGCCGAAGCCGGAGGACAAGCCGGTCGAGTGCGTCGCCCCCAGGCCCACGGATCCGCCGGGGCACCCGGCGCTGTGCGCCGCGATCAACCGCCGCGACCTCCCGGCCCTGCTGGGCACGCCCGAGGACCGCATCACCACCGCGCACCCGGCGCCCCTCGCCCTCGGGAAGGACCCCATGGTGGAGGTGCGCCTCCTGCACACCGCCCTGGCCATCACGGACAGCTCGACCACGGTCGAGGACATGATCGGCATGCCGCAGTTCCTCGCCAAGCCGGCCGCCGTGCTCGGCCACCCCGCCGTGACCTACTCGTCCAACGCACTGGTCCTCGTGCCCGGCGGGAAGACCGGCCCCGTCACGCGGAGCCTCGTCGTCGCGCAGGACCCCAAGGCCCCCGGCGGCCGCGCCTTCGAGCTCAGCATCTTCCGCGAGGACGGCCAGGCCCCCGACGACGCGACCCTGAACCGGGTCGCCGAAACGGTGATGCCCACCCTCCCGGGCTGGGTCGCCGCCCCGTAGTCCTGCGGCACAGGTCCGAGCCTGAATATTTCAGCACGAGAAATATTCAGGCTCGGGAGTTGCGTTCCCCCTGGTAGTCGCTGCAGCCCTGCGCGACGGGACCTCTGTGGAAGGAGAGCAGCGCCGTGCGCGTCGAGATCTGGAGTGACATCAACTGCCCGTGGTGCTACATCGGCAAGGCGCGGTTCGAGCAGGCGCTGGAGCGGTTCGAGCACCGCGAGGAGATCGAGGTCGTCCACCGCTCCTTCGAGCTGGACCCGCGCGCGCCGCACGAGGCCCGTCCGGTCGTGCCGCTGCTCGCCGCCAAGTACGGGATGAGCCTGGAACAGGCCGAGGCGGCCGAGGCCCGGATCGCCGAGAACGCGCGCGCCGAGGGGCTGCCGTACCTGAGCGAGGGGCGCGACGCGGCGAACTCCTTCGACATGCACCGCCTGCTGCACTTCGCCAAGGAGCACGGCCGGCAGGCTCAGCTGCTGGACGCCCTCTACCGGGCGAACTTCGCCGAGGAGCGCTCGGCGTTCGAGGAGGAGCGGCTGGTCGAGCTGGCCGTCGAGGCGGGGCTGGACGGTGGGGCGGCGGCCGCCGTGCTGGCCGATCCGGAGGCGTACGCGGAGGCGGTCCGCGAGGACGAGACGACGGCGAGCGCGATGGGGGCGACGGGCGTGCCGTTCTTCGTCCTGGACCGGCGGCTGGGCGTCTCGGGCGCGCAGCCTGCGGAAACGTTCACCCGCGCCCTGGAGCAGGCCTGGGAGAGCCGGGTCACCGTGCCACTGATGCCGCTCCCCTCGAAGGGGTGAGGTGCGAGTGAGCAGGAAGTCAGACGGGCCGACTTCCTGCTCACTCGGCGTTCCAGTCGTGGGCGTAGGAGATGTGCAGACTGCCCGGAACGCCCCTGGCCGCACGGCCAGGGCCCCAGCCCCCGTGGGTGAGCGTGAGGCAGTGGTGCCCATCGGGCCGCCAACCGCGCGCCTCCCGACTGAGCGCGTGGAGCCTGGAGCCCGTCCAGCGGAAGGCGGTCGGGCTGCCGGTGACCACCAGCGTGTGGGCGGCACCGGCGAAGCGGAGTTCGTCGCGCCAGCCCGCGAAGTGGTGGCGGTCGTAGTCGATGGCCTCCTCGGGCGGGAAGTCGCCGGCCGGGAGGTCGACGGTGTGCGGGACCCCGGCGCCCAGGCGGGCGCGGACCTCCTTCCAGCGGGACGGCGGGAAGCCGAGGCTGTGGTGGACGAGCAGGAGGTCCAGTCGGTCCTCGGACGGGACGGGCCACAGGTCGCCCGGCCCGGTGTTGGCCCGCAGCGGCAGGTGGATCAGCGAGCGCCGGGAGCGGGCGGCCAGAGCCCAGAGGGTGGCGAGGTCCTCGGCCCCCTGCCGGTCGAGGTGCAGTTCCGTGGACCAGGCGTACGGGTCCGCGTAGAGGAAAGCGCCGGTGGCCTGCCGCTCCGGGGTGATCACCCGGTACTCGTCCCGGCCGAGGCGGACCCGGTGGATCTTCGTTCTCAGTTTCACGGGCTTGTCGTACCGGAGGGCGGGGTGGGCCGTCCTGCGGTGATCGGGGCGGCGTGGAGCAGGAAGTCGGGCGGGCCGACTTCCTGTGCAAGGGGGGTTGCAAGGGGGGTGGGGCGGTCGAGGGACACGAGGAACCCCGGCCGCAGCCGCCAGGGGCTGCCGTCCTCGGTCCGGACGTAGTAGACGAACCCGACACGGCCGCCGTCGCGGTCGTCGGCCTCGATGACGCATTCGTGGACCACACCCCGGGTGCCCACGATCTCCGCGCCCAGATGGCCGAGTTCGGCGCGGGGCGGGTCCGGAGTGGTCAGTTCGACCCGCTCGCCGCAGGCGAACGTGGCTTCGTCGGGCCAGGGATTCGTCACACCGGAAGGCTACGGGGCGGGTTTCAGTCGTAGAAGAACTGGCGGAGGTCCTCGACCGAGCCCGGGCCGGTGACGAAGGCCTCGAACCCGACGACCGCGCGGAGCGGCGGCGGCCCGTCGACGGGGAGCCGCCGCAGCCAGACCTCGCCCTGCTCACCCACCGCGTAGACAGCGGACAGCAGTTCGGCCATCCCCGCCGGTCGCGGCGGGGTCACTCCGACGACCGGCACGAGTTCCCAGCCGCCCGCCCGGGCGGCGAGCCGGAGCGCGCCCGCCCAGCAAGCGATGCGGCCGAGCCGGGTGTGCCAGGCGTCCGCGTCGGACGGGTACGGGTGTCCGACGGTCGCGGCGGCGAGATCGTCCATCACCCGCCGTTCGACGGCGGTACGGACCCAACGGCCCTCCTGGGCGTCCTCGATGGCGGCGTCCCACCACTCCCAGGCGCCGTGCAGGCGGGTCGCGAACTCGTCCATCCGGCCAGGCTACGGGCCTACGGGCCGCGCGGGTTGAGGCGGGTCGCGAGCCAGGGGGAGTTACGGCCGGCCGCCTCGCGGTAGGCAATGCGCTGCACGGCGAAGAGCAGCCGGTAGAGGTTGAGGGCGGCGTCGGAGTCGTCGGCGGCGAAGCCCAGGTTGAAGACGAACGATTCGAGGTCGGGCCAGTCGAAGTCGTCGGGCACGGGCGGGGTGACGGGATCGGTGGCGAGCGCGTTGAACGCGGCGGCGACGGCGTACTGCGTCGCGGCGAGGGCGTTCGCGAGCGGGTCGGGCATGTCAGGGCTCCTCTTCGTCGGGCCTTGCAACGTTGAGTGCGGTGATGACGCCCAGGGCGACGGTGGCCATCGCCAGGGCGAGGAGGGTGAGGAGAGCGGCGGCGATCAGGAACCGCACGAGCGCTCGCGGTTGCGGTCGCGGTCGGCGTCGAGGAGGAGGGTCAGGAGGTTGAGGAGGGTGGAGGCCGGGGCGGTGTTGAAGCAGACCAGGACCCGGCCGTCGAGATTGCGGTCGATCGTGGCGGAGGGGAAGACCAGGCCGAACTTCTTCCCACGCTCGTGGAGTTCGGCGAGGAGCGTGCGGACGTGGGCGTCGGTGTAGGCCCGGATCCGGGGATCGGCGGGCTGCATCGGTCGACGGTTCACGCGGCGGCCTCCAGTTCGAACCAGACGACCTTGCCCAGCTTCCGGGGGTCGGCGCCGAATCGGTGGGTGAGAGCGCGGACGAGGAACAGACCGCGACCGGAGAGGGCGAGCGGGTCGGCGGGGACACAGGGCTCGCCGGGGAGGACGGGGCTGTCGTCGCAGACCGAGACCCGGAGGCAGCGGCTGGAGAGGACGAGGGTGACGAGGGGAGCCGGGCTGCCGGCATGCCGCCAGGCGTTCACGAAGAGCTCGTGAAGGGCGAGTTCGGCATCGCCGATGAGGGAGGGCGACCACCCGGCGGTGGTGAGGAGGTCGGAGAGCTCGGCCCGAGCGGTGGACCAGTCGGGAGGATTGCAGGCACGCATGAGAGACCCCAGGGGAGAGGAGGGGAATCGACGAAGGCGACGCTTCACCGTGTGATCGATGCAACACTGACGGTAGGGGACGGGATGCCATCTGTGCAATCGAACTAGCAACCATGCATCAGATCGCGGTGGCAAACCGCTCGCCCCATGCGAAACACTGCACCGACGAGGAGGGACCGCCAGTGGCATACAAGGGGCCGATCAGCCAACGGCAACGGCGCTTCGGCGAGGAGCTGCAACGCCTGCGCGCTGCAGCAGGGTTGTCTGCACCGGAAGCCGGCGCGCTTGTGGGGATGAAGGGTCCGGCGGTGAGCCACACCGAGGCCGGTCGGATCACCCTCAACCCCGAACGCCTCGAGATCTGGCTCGACGCGTACGGCTGCGGCGACCCGGTCTTCCGCGCGAAGCTCGCCGATCTGGGGCGGAGCAACGGGAAAGGCTGGTGGAGCGACTTCGCGGACCGCGTTCCAACCCTGCTGCATGATCTGGCAGAGGCAGAGCATGGAGCAGCCCAGCTCGACAACTTCGAGACGTTCTATATTCCGGGGCTTCTCCAGGTACCCGCCTACGTCGAGGCGATCTACGAAGATGCGGACCAGCATCGCAAGTTGGATGTCGAAGCCGAAACCGCGTTCCGGAAGCAACGGCAGCACATTCTCACAGACTTGCCACGCCGCGAGTTCCGATTCGTCATCCATGAGACAGCGTTGCGCATGCGATTCCCCGGCGATACCGCCATGAGGGAACAGCTTGTGCACCTGCTGGAGATTTCAGAGCTACCGAACGTCAGCATTCAGGTCTTGCCCTTCACCGCCGTGAAGAAGCCGCCCTACACCAGCCAGTTCGTGCTGGTGGACCCTGGATCGCCAGAGCTCTCCACAGTCATCGTGGATCACCCAAGCCACACCGAGTATCTTGGCGACCAGCATTCGATCGAGACCTACCGAAGGACCTTCAACCAGCTGAGCGAGCTGGCCTTGCCGCCTGTCGACCAGTCCTCGACCACGCTTTCCTCGCGCGACTCGTGGGGACTCATTCGACATCTTCTCTACTTGTTGCAAGCTTGAAAGGCATCCGATGTCCGAACTCCGTTGGCAAAAGTCATCGTTCAGCGGCTCGAACGAGGGCGGTAGCTGCGTTGAACTCGCAGCCGGCGCCGACGACCTTCGCCACCTCCGCGAGTCGGATGACCCTTCCGTCATCATCTCCACCTCGACCGCCACGCTCCGCGCCCTCATCCTCGGAGCCAAGGCCGGCGAGTTCGACCACCTCACCTGAGTCCAACCGCCCTTGAGAGGCCCGAGATGACCGACCTCGACTGGCAGAAGTCGTCGTTCAGCGGCGGAGATACCGGCAGCAACTGCATTGAGCTGGCCGCTGGCGCCGACGAACTTCGCCACCTCCGCGAGTCCGACGACCCTTCCGTCATCATCTCCACCTCGACCGCCACGCTCCGCGCCCTCATCCTCGGAGCCAAGGCCGGCGAGTTCGACCACCTCATCTGACCCGCACTCCCCCCGCCCGCTCGCCGCTTCGGCGGGCGGGCGGGGCGCTCCAACGATCTGTTTATCGTTTGTCTACCGCCATCGCCCATGATCGTCTCCACAGGGCGCCCGACGCGATCGCGGGCGCCGACGCTGGAGAGAGGTAGTACGGGGCATGAAGGCGACGAAGACGTTGCGGCGCGCAGCAATCGGCATGGCGGCCGGGGTGATGGCGCTGGTCGGGACGATGGTGTCGGCAGGAACCGCGCAGGCCGCCACCGGGTACGGCCCGTCGATTTCCGAGCCTGGGATCCTCTACCAGGCCGACTATCTCAGCAACGGCGACACCCGGCTGATCATGCAGGGCGACGGCAACCTCGTCCTGTACCGGGGCTACCCGTCGGCCCCGTACCCGGTGTGGTCCGCTCCGGGGTCCTTGGGGTGCGGCCAGAAGACGATCATGCAGGGCGACGGGAACGTCGTCGTCTACGGCGCCAACAACCGGGTCTGCTGGGCCAGCAACACGTTCAAGGACAACCCGAACGAGCTCGCCACCCTGGGGGTCGCCGACAGGGGCGGGCTCGTGGTCACCTTCGTCCAGCCCCCTCTGTCAGGCATCATCACGGCCACGCTCCGCAGCTCCGACCCGTACTAGGCCGCCCTCAGCCGCGCTCGGTGTACCACCTGACCAGGTCGGCGACCGACCACCGCGGTCGGGCCGCGAGCCGTTCCGCGGCCGCCCTCAGCAGGACCGGCAGGTTTCCGCAGAGGGCGGCCAGCTCGGCGACCGCGTCCGCCTCCTGCCGGATCCGCTCGGTGCCGGCGATCCGGGCCAGCAGCTCGTAGGCGTCGTGCGGCTCCAGCGGTCCCACCGCCAGCCGTACGACGTCGTTCCCGGGCAGTGCGCCCGGTTCCGCGCCTGCCACGACCGCCGCGCAGCCCGGCACTTCGGGCAGCAGCGGCGCGGGGTCGGGCACCCCGTCGAGCAGCACCAGCACCCGGCGTCCGGCGAGCGCCCCGCGGTAGCGCGCGGTCAGTTCGTCGAGGCCGGACGAGGAGCCGGGCCGTTCGCCCAATGCGCGCAGGAACCCGGCGAGCACCACGTCCGCCTCGCCGCCGCTCGCGTACAGCTGCCCGTCCGGGAAGGCGTCCTGAACGACGTGCGCGATGTGCACCGCCAGGGCCGACGCCCCGCTGCCCGCGGGGCCCGCCAGCCCGAGCACCGGTGCCCCGCCTGCCCGCAGCGCCTGCTCTCCCGCCCGGACCAGCGCCGCCCGGCCGACCAGGTCCGGGATGTCCGAGGGCAGTTGGCACGGGCGTGGCAGCCGTCGCAGCAGCACGGGGGCCTCCCCGCGCCGGATCTTCTCGGCCAGTTCCACGACGGCCGGGGCCGGTTCGAGTCCCAGTTCCCAGTCCAGCCGTTCCCGCAGGGCCTCGTACCCGGCCAGTGCCTCGGCCGTCCGGCCGCAGCGGTGCAGCGCCAGCAGGTGCAGCCGGTGCACCTCCTCGTCCTGCGGGTGGGCGGCCGCGAGTTCGGCCAGCGACTCCACCGCGCCGGCGTGCCGCCCGAGTGCCAGGTCCAGGTCGAGCAGGGCCTTCACGGCCGCGAAGCGACCGGCCGCCAGCCGTTCCCGGGTCCGTTCGGCGAAGGCGCCCGGCGCGCCGTCCAGCGCGCGGTCGCCTTCCCACGACCCGAGGGCCGCCACCAGCAACTCCCTCGCCCGGACCGGGTCCTGGTGACGCAGCGCGACGGCTTCGGCCACCGCACCCTCGTAGCGGAAGAGGTCCACGGCCTCGCGGGGCACCGCCAGCCGGTAGCCGCCGGCCGCCGCGACGAGCAGCCCGGACTCGCCGAGGGCACGGCGCAGCCGGTGCACATGGGTGCCGATCTGCCCGGCCGGATCCTTCGGCCAGCGGGTGTCGTCCTCCCCCCACAGGCCTTCGACCAGCCGCTCCGTCGGAACCAGCTGCCCCGGGGCGAGCAGCAGCGCGGCGAGCACGGCCCGCTGCTGCGGTCGGCCGAGGTCGATCTCACGGCCGTCGCACCGGGCGCGCAGCGGCCCCAGCACGTGGAATTCGAGCCGCACAGCCCACCTCTCGAATCCCAGAATCCGGTGCACAATCTGTGACAGAGCATAGGCCGCCAGGGATGGGGGCGCCGCTGTCCGGACGGAAGTGGCGAAATCCCGGCGCGGAACGACATTCGGGACGGGACATGGATGACACACGGGGATCCGGGCTTCGGTTCGGAATGCTGGGGCCGCTGCGGGCCTGGTACGGGGAGCAGGAGCTGGAGTTGGGCCGGCCGCAGCAGCGGGCGGTGCTCGCCGTGCTGCTGGCCGCCGCCGGGCGGACGGTGGCCGTTCCGGTCCTGGTCGAGGGGGTGTGGGGCGGGGCCGAGCCCGCCGAACCGCGCAAGGCCGTCCAGCTCGCCGTCTCCCGGCTGCGCAGCGCGTTCCGGCCGTACACCGGGGACGATCCGGAGCGGCTGCCGCTGGTGCGGGTCGGCGACGGCTACGCGCTCAGGGTGCCCGGGGCCGAGGCGGACGCGGCCGCCTGGGAGGCGCTGCTGGCCGAGGCCGAACGGCTGCGCGACCGGCAGGCCCCGCCCCGGGAGGTCCGGGAGGTGGTGCGGAGCGCCCAGCGGCTGTGGGTCGGCGAGCCGCTCGCCGGGCTGCCCGGGCCGCACGCCGAAGCCGTCCGGGCCCGCCTCACCGAGCAGCGGATCTCGGCCAAGGAGACCCAGCTGGAGCTGGACGCCGAACTCGGCGACCGCACCGACCTGACGGCGGAGGCCGAGGCGCTCGCCCTGGAGCACACCGGGCGGCCCCGGCTCACCGCCGTCCTGATGCGCGCCCTCTACCAGTCGGGCCGCAAGGCCGAAGCGCTCGCCGTGTTCGAGGACTCCCGTCCGTCGCTGCCGCCGGACGGACGGGGCCCGGCCGAGATCCAGCTGCGCATCCTGCGCGAGGACGCCACCCTGCTGCCGGCCGGAGCCGTCCCCGAGCCCGCCGCCGGCGCCGGCCCCGACGCCTGGCAGGCGCCCGACCAACTCCCCTCCGGCCTGCCCGACTTCACCGGACGCGTCGAAGAGGTGGAAACCCTCGCGGACCGCCTCTCCGGCGCCGGCGGGCGCGCCGTCGCGGTCTCCGCCCTGGACGGCATGGGCGGCGTCGGCAAGACCACCCTCGCCGTGCACGTCGCCCGGCAGATGCGCGTGCACTTCCCCGACGGGCAGCTCTTCGCCGACCTGCGCGGCGCCGACCGCACCCCGCCCGACCCGGGCACCGTGCTCGCCGGATTCCTGCGCGCTCTCGGCGTCGACCCCGCCGACATCCCGCCGGACAGCGGCGAACGCAGCGCCCTCTACCGTTCGGCGCTGGCCGGGCGGCGCGTCCTGGTCGTCCTCGACAACGCCGCCGAGTCAGGCCACGTCGAACCGCTGCTGCCCGGCTCGGCCGGCTGCGCCGTCCTCATCACCAGCCGCCACCGGCTGGCCGGTCTCGCCGGGGCCCACCAGATGCGCCTGGACACCCTGTCGCCCGAACAGGCGCTGGAACTGCTCGTCCGCATCGTCGGCGCCGAACGCGTCGCCGCCGAACCCGAAGCCGCCGAGGACGTCGTCCAGGCCTGCGGGCTGCTGCCACTCGCCGTCCGCATCGTCGCCTCCCGGCTCGCCGCCGACCCCTCGCTCACCCTCGCGGCACTCGCCGACGGGCTGCGCCACGAGCACCGGCTGGCCGAACTCAGCGACGGTGAACGGACGGTGGAAGCCACCTTCGCGCTCTCCTACCACCGCCTGGACCCGGAACTCGCGCGCGCCTTCCGCCTGCTGTCCCTGCCCGACGCCCCCGACCTGCCGCTGCCCTGCGCCGCCGCCCTGCTCGGCCGCACCGAGGACGAGGCCGACCGGCTCCTCGAAGAACTCGTCGACCTCAACCTGCTGCACTCCCCCCGGTTCGGCCGCTACGGCTACCACGACCTCGTCCGCGCCTACGCCCGCGACCGCCTCGCCGACGAGGACACCCCCGCCGACCGCACCGCCGCCACCGACCGGCTGCTCGACTTCTGCCTCGCCACCGCCCGCAACGCCGACCTCGCCGCCCGCAAGGCCGAACCGGCCGAACTCAGCCTGCTCGGCGCGGCCGTGGCCTCCCCCGGCCGCGCCATCGCCGACGGCGCGGAAGCCGTGCGCTGGATGCGCGACCAGGCCGAGGTGCACGCCGCCGCCATCGCGCTCGGCTGCGACGACCCGGCCCTGCCGCTCGACCGCGCCGCCGAACTCGCCGACCGGATGGGCGCCGTGCTCCCCGAACGCACCCAGACCGGCGTCATCGTCGACCTCGCCGAACGCATCGCCCGACAGGCCGCCGACCGAGGCGAGCACGGACCGCTCGCCCTCGCCCGCTACCTGCGCGGCAGCATGCTCTGGCACATCAACCGCTACGCCGAATCCCAGGAGGAGATCCGCCGGGCCGTCGCCCTGTCCGGGCGGGAGGAGAGAACCGAACGCGTCCTCGCCAAGGCCCTGATCACCCTCGGCAGCAACGCCCGCATGCACGGCCGCTACGCCGAGGCCGCCGAGCACGCCGGACGCGCCGCCGACCTGTTCCACCGCCTCGGCGCCCAGCGCGCCGAGGGCAGCGCGCTCGGCGAGTTCGCGTTCAGCGCCGCCCAGACCGGGCGCCTCGACGAGGCCCGGGACGCCGCCGAACGCAGCGCCAGCCTGATGAGCGCCTCCGGCCCGGTCTCCGCCGCGATCGGCCGTTACTACCTCGCCCGGGTGCTGCGCCTGTGCGGCGACCCGGAGGCGGCCCTCGACCACGCCGTCGGCGCCCGCGAGGAGTTCACCGCCCTCCAGGTCACCGTCTTCGCCGCCGCGGCCGGCGACCTCGCCGCCCGCATCCACGCCGAGGCCGGCCGCTGGCTGCTCGCCGTCGACGCCGCCGAAGCCGTCCTCCCCCTCGCCCGCCGCACCAGCGCCGCCCTGGAAGCCGCCCTGCTGCGCACCCTCGGCACCGCGCTCACCGGCCTCGGCCGCCCGCGCCAGGCCCGGGCCTGCCTGACGGACTCCCTGGAGGTGTACGAGCGGCTGGGGCTGGAGGAGGAGGCAGCGCAGGTCAGGGGGCTACTGACGGAGTAGGTACGGCATCGGCACGACCATCGGCTACGCGCGTTGACCGGCCGTCTACCGCGTTCCCGGAACATCTCTCCCGTCAGGCCCCGGGCCGCCGCCGCAACGGTCGCGGCCCGGGGCGACACCACCGACGAGAGGCACGACACATGCCCACGCTCGTACGGAACGGCCAGGTGTGGACGCTCCGGTCGGCGAACGGAACGGTCGCCGACCTGCACTCCGGCCGCACCGACCCGGGCGCTCCGATCCAGTCCCGGGAGCGCAACGGCACCACCGCCCAGGGCTGGGTCTTCTGGTCCATGGACGGCAACTGGGTGGTGGAGACCCAGCTGACCCAGGGACGGTACGCCCCCGGCCAGGCCATGGTCATGCACTACGACCACACCACCCGCCGGACCTCACTGGCCGACCTGGACGGTCAGCCCGACCAGCGCTGGTGCCTGGAAGTCGTCGGCGACGACTGGCTCCGCATCCGCACGCTGAACTCCGACGAGGGCGACCTCTTCCTCACCGCGTCCACCCCCGGCTCCCCGCTCACCCTGGCCCGGCAGAACCACACCGACCCGGCCCAGCGCTGGCAGCTCATCCCCGCCGGCCGGACCGCCGGCGGCCGGTGGCGGACGGCGCGGCGTCCGCAGCCCGCCGACGGTGACGTCCACACCGAGATGCTGACCGCCGTCAACACCGAACGCGCCCGCGCCGGCGCCCAGCCGCTCTGCCTGGACGCGCGGTTGAACGCCGCCGCCCAACGCCACGCCGACGACATGACGGCACACGACCTCACCCAGGACCACGGCACCGACGGCAGCACACCGTGGCGCCGGGTGCGCGCCGCCGGCTTCGCCTTCCGCTTCTCCGCGGAGAACGTCGCCGCGGCCGACAACGTCCCGGAGGCGATGCGGATGTGGATGAACAGCCCCCACCACCGCGACACCATCCTCGACCCGCGCTTCAACCACATCGGTGTCGGCTCCGCGGTTCGCCAGCACGGCACCCGAGGGCGCTACGTCCAGACCTTCGGCCAGGTCTGACCCGCCCACCGGGCCCGGTCCCCGTCGGGAGGGCCGGGCCCGGAACCCCTGGGGAGGCACCGACCACCTGGGCCTCAACGTCCGCACCGACAACGCCCCGGCGATCCGGCACTACGAGCGGCTCGGCTTCGCCACCGTCGCCCGTCCGCGACCAGGACCGCGAGGTCGAGGTCGCTGGTGGCGGTGGCGGTCCCGGCCGCCGCGGACCCGGCCAGCAGCGCGGCGAGCGCGTCCGGGAATCGGTCGGCCACCAGCCGACGGGCCTGATCGATCATCCGTTCACTCATGCGGGCAAGAATCGCAGGTCACCGGCCCCGGCTCCGGATCCGAACGGAAAACCGAAGGCGCCCACCGCCCGCCCCTGGTAGACAATGTGACATGCTACAAGGCTCCCGTGTCACCCTCCGCGCCCGGCTGCAGAGCGACATACCCGTTCTCCAGGCCGAGTTGTACGACGACGTCGCCACCCGCACCCGAGCCGACAACCGCCCCTGGCGGCCTCTCCCGCCCGACTCCCCGCACTCCCCCTACCTCGTCGGCGCGCCCGCCGACGACGCCGCCTGCTTCTCCGTCGTCGAGCGGGACACCGGCGAACTCGCGGGCGAGGCCCTGGTCTGGGGCATCGACTCCCACAACCGCAGCGGCCACCTCGGCATCGCCCTGCGCCCCGGACACCGCGGCCGGGGGCTCGCCACCGACACCCTGCGCACGCTCTGCCGCTACGGCTTCCGCACGCTCGGCCTCCAGCGGCTGCAGATGGAGACGCTCGCCGACAACGAGCCGATGCTGGGCGCCGCCCGACGCGCCGGATTCACCGTCGAGGGCACCCTGCGCGCCGGCCACTGGGCCGACGGGGCGTTCGTCGACCAGACCGTCCTCGGCCTGCTCGCCGGCGAATGGACACCGTGATCCGACGGCCCACTGCGGCTCCCCGCCCGCCGCTCCCCGACGGCCTGCCCTGCCCCGCCCGACCCCGCCCGACCCCGCCCGGCCGATCACGACTCGATATCCCTTGTCACGGACCCGCGAGAGACTCGTCACAGACCGGTCAAAGGGAGGCCAAAGTCATGGCACCCGACCTCCGGACTGCGCTATGAACATCCCTCAGGAGGACCGCCGACGGCGGTCCGCAATGACGGGGGACGTCACATGAAGCCCATCCGCAGCAGTCGCCGCGCCCTCGCCCTGGCCGCGCTGACCGCGGTCGGCGCGCTGACCATGACCGCCTGCAACGACGACGCGTCGTCGTCCGACACCGCGACGACCCCGCCGGCCGCGCCGTCCGCACCGGCCGCGTCGTCCGCGCCGGGCACCGTCGCCCCGTCGCCGGGTGGCGGCGCCATCACCCCGGCCGCCCCGACCTCCGCCCCGGCGGGCGGCGCGGCCTCCGCTTCGGCTGCCGCGCCCGCACCGGCGGGCGGCACCCCGGCCGGCGGCACCACGGTCAAGGTCGGCAACGCCGTCACGATCCCGTTCAGCTCGGGCAGCACCAAGGGCACCATCGCGCTCGCGGTCACCTCGATCGAGAAGGGCGATCCGGCCGACCTCACCTCGCTCAACCTGGGCGACAAGGCCAAGGGCCTGGTGCCGTACTACATCCACTACAGCGTCACCAACGCCGGCAGCACCGACCTGTCCTTCACCAGCGTCGACCACATGAAGGGCCTGCTGGCGGACGGCACCGAGGCGCAGGACCTGATGATCATCGGGGCCTTCGCCAAGTGCAAGAGCGAGTCGCTGCCCAAGGGCTTCACCAACGGCCAGTCGGCCACCTCCTGCGCGGTGGCGTTGTCCCCGGAGGCCTCCAAGGTCGCGGGCGCCGAGTACTGGGGCGACCCGTACACCCTCGGCAAGGGCGTCAACTGGAAGTGATCTGTACGGACTCCGGGCGGGGGCGGCACTGTGCCGCCCCCGCCCGGGGTTCGGCCCCGCCCGGGATTCAGCCCCGGGCCGCCGGGCCGCCGTGGATCCGCAGGAAGGCGTCGACGCCGACCGCCGCGATCCGCTCGACCTCTTCGTCCGCCACCGGGACGGCGCCCCAGAAGGAGCGCTCGGCGATGCCGTGGAAGGTCAGCAGCGTGTACTGCTCGGCGGCCAGCGCGGCGTCCTCGACGGCCAGCAGTCCGCGTTCCGAGAGCGCCTCGAAGTGCGTCGCGAGGTCGCGCAGCGAGGCGATCGGGCCGGCCTCCAGCCAGGCCTCCAGAACGTCCGCCGGGATGTTGGCCACCTCGGCGCGGATCGCCCGGCCGAGCGCCCCGTGCTCCCCGGCGGACAGCACCGCGCGTGCCCGCTCGACCGCGAAGTCGACCAGGTCCTGGCGCAGGTCCACCACCCGGTCGAGGTACTTCGCCATCAAGTCCCGGATCTTCTCGGTCAGTTCCGCGGAGTTCTGCAGCGCCACCGACAGGAAGAGGGTCTCCTTGTCGGCGAAGTGGTTGTAGACCGTGCGCTTGGACACCCCGGCCTCGGCCGCGATCGCGTCCATGCTGGCCCGCATGTAGCCCTCGCGCCCGAACACCACCGTCGCGGCCTGCGTGATCGCCCTGCGCTTCTCCGGTCGTCCCGCTCCACCCGTCGTCGCCACGGTCCGCTCCTCCACTGCTCCGCCCGCGTTGATAAACTACTCGGTGCAGTATATTCGCCTCGCACCGAGCCGGGCTCGCCATCGAACACGCGCGCGCCACGCCGAGTAAGATCTACACCCGTGTAGACGCATTGCGTAAGTACCCGGCCCCGATCACGGGCTCCGCGGCCACGCACGGGAACCGGCCGACCGGCTCCAGCGTCCAGAAATGGCAGCGCCACGAACGAACGTACGGGCAGGCAACCGGCGCGGGCGCCGACGTGGCGCACGGAACACGGGAACACCGGGGGTGGGTGCGTGGCGGGGCAGCGAGGACGGTCGCCGGACCGGGGGCGGGCAGCCGACCAGGGGCGGGCAGCCGACCGGGGACGGTCGCCCGACGGGGGACGGACAGCCGATCAGGGTGCACGGCGACGGGCGGCGGACAGGCCGGCGGACGGGTCGACCGTCAGACCGACTGACCGACAGACCGACAGGCCCGCGGCCCGCCCGAAGCGCCCCTTCTCCGGCGGGCCCACCCTGCCGGCGGTGGCCGCGGTCGGGCTGCCGGTGGTGGGCGCGGCGATCAGCGAACTCTCCGGCCCGGGCATGGGACTGGCGTTCTCGCTGACCGCGGTGCTGGGCACCGGCCTGGCCGCCGCACTGAGCACCCGCAACGGCTGGTGGTGGGTGCTCGCGGCCTCCCCGCCGGTCATCCTGGGCGTGACGGCCGCCGCCGAGCTGGCCGCCAACCGCGAGCTCTACCAGGGCAGGGGGCTGGCCACCGGCGCCGCGAAATGGGTGGTGCACGGCTTTCCCGTGATGGCTGAGGCCGCGGCAGCGGCTCTCCTGGTGATCGTGGTCCGGGTGGTCCGGGACCGGAGGAGGCACCGTGGCTGAGAACAGCGAGCAGCAGGAGGGCGGCCGCGCCGCCGCCCGCCGGGCCGCCGGAGCCCCGGCCCGCACCCGGTCCCCGCTGCTGATCGCGGGCCGGGTGGTGGCCTGCACCGTCGGACTGGCGGTGTTCGCCGCCAGCGGGGTGGTCTGGTACGAGTACAAGCAGCTCACCGACGGGATGACCACCTCCAACGTCATCGCCGAGACGAAGAAGGACGCCCCCAAGCACCTCGACAACTCGGTCAACCTGCTGCTGATCGGCCTGGACAGCCGCAAGAACATGGACGGCTCGGACCTGCCCCCGCAGTTCGTCCAGGACGAGCTGCACGCCGGCCACAGCTCCGACATCGGCGGCTACAACACCAACTCGCTGATCCTGCTGCACATCCCCGCGAACGGCGGCAAGGTGCAGGCCGTCTCCATACCGCGCGACGACTACGTCATGACCTACAACGCCGACGGCTCCCAGCTGGGCATGGCCAAGATCAAGGAGGCCTACGGCGCGGCCAAGGACAAGGCCGATCCGGGCCTGCGGGCCAAGGGCCTCAAGGGCGCCGACCTGGAGAAGGCGGGCCGCGACATCGGCCGCGCGGCCACCATCCGCACCGTGCAGAAGTTCCTCGACCAGCCCATCGACCACATCGCCGAGGTCAACCTGATGGGCTTCTACGACATCGCCAAGGCGGTCGAGCCGATCCAGGTCTGTCTCACCCACGACACCAAGGACCCGGCCATGGAGGGCCAGGGCTCCGGCGCCGACTTCAAGAAGGGCATCAACACCCTCAACGCCTCCCAGGCGCTCTCCTTCGTCCGCCAGCGCCACAACCTCGACGGCCCCGACGGCAACTCCGGCGACTTCGCCCGAACCCACCGCCAGCAGGCCTTCATCTCCGCCGTCGTGCACAACCTGAAGCAGAAGGGCATCGTCGGCGACCTCGGCAAGATGCAGGAGCTGATGGGCGTCATACAGAAGGACCTCGTCATCGACAACCAGTGGAACATCCTCGACTTCGCCCAGCAGGCCCCGGCCCTGACCGGCGGCAACGTCGAGTTCAACACCCTGACCTTCGACGGCTTCGGCACCCGGAACGGCCAGGACGTCAACCTGGTGACCCCGGCGAAGGTCCAGAAGGTGGTCAAGCAGCTGTTCGGCTACGCCGACGCCGCTGCCGCCCCCGTCGCCCCGGCCGACCCGACCGGCGCCACCCCCGCGCCCACGGCCACCCAGCCGAGCGCGAGCCCGACGTCGACCGCCGCCAAGGCCGTCACCGTGGACGTCTTCAACGCCTCCTCGGCCACCGGAGTCTCCTCCACCGCCGAATCCAAGGCCCTGGTCGCGATGGGCTTCAAGGAGGGCCGGACCGGCCCGGCGGGCACCAAGCCGAAGACCACCACCGTCACCTACGGCAAGGGCGCCAAGGACGCCGCCGACCAGATCGCCGCCCGCTACGGCGTGACCGCCACCGAGTCCGCCTCCGCCGGCGCGGACCACGTCGTGGTCACCCTCGGCACCGGCTTCACCGGCGTCGACGCCGACAAGCCCGCCGCCCCGACCGGCTCCGCGTCCGACCCGGCCGCCAACCTGCCGATGCAGGGCCCCGGCGTCGACGCCCAGTCCGACGGCGGCATCCCCTGCGTCTACTGACCCGCCCCGCCAATCGTCCGGTGCCCCGCCGACCCCGGCGGGGCACCGCTCAGGACCACTCGAAGTACAGCGCGGGCCGCACCGGCCGCGGGCCGCGGGGTGCGAAGACGAACACCAGGTTCACCGTCGGCCCGGACGGCTCCTCCAGCCGCGGACCGCGGATGCTCAACCCGAACTCGTTGATCGGCCGCCCGGCCGCCAGCCCCGCCCGCACCTCGCGGTACCAGCCCTCCAGCGGCGCGACCGGCAGCTCCCAGTACAGTGCCAGCTCGCCCGACAGCCGGTAGGCGTCATCCACCGTGGCGGCCGGAAAGGTCACGCTGACCAGGTCGAGCACCTCGCTCTCCGCGGTGGCCAACAGCTCGACCCTGCCGGTGAACCAGCGCCCGCCCGGCAGCGCGATGGTCGCGGCCACGGTGGGGATGCGCCAGCGGCGCCGCACGTTCTCGGGCCAGCCGACATCGCTGCGGCCATGGCTGCTGCGGAGGTTCCAGGTGACGGCCGTCGGCTGAACGGGCTGCTCGTACGACAACAGGGCCTCCGGGTCAGGGCGCGGTCGGGGTGGCGGACTGGGTGGCCTGGTCCTGGAGCGTGAGTCTCAGGTTCTCACCCCAGGCGATGTTGACCTCCAGGGTCACGGGCTGTCCGTTGTTGACGGTCTCGTACTTGAGGCCGACCCCGAAGAGCGGTCCGGCCGGAGTCAGCAACGGGAAGTCGGAGTCTCCGTGTTGCCCGTCGAGACCTACCCGGTCGCCCCTTGCCAGGCCGTCGAGGACCTTCTGACGGAACTCGGTGATCCCGTCGGACTTCAAGCCGAACTGCCGGGCGATGTCCATGGCCCTCTTGTACGCCTCGTCCAGCGAGAGGTCGGAGTCCCAACAGACGAGCTCGTCGATGTTCTCCGCGTCATCGTGGGTAGCTGCCACGATGAGGCTCATCGTGGCAGCGTGGAAGCGCTGACCGCCAGGCAGGTCGATGTCCACCGGGCCCAGGTTCTCGAAGTCGTGGCCGCTGTGCGGATTGAGTTTGACCCCGAGATCGGCACCCCGGTGCGAGTTCCGGAGGTCCCAGTGGACGGCACGCGTCCTCCCGCCCACCAAGTAGCACCCGGCCGCCAGCAGAACCAGGCAGAGCAGCACCGCCAGGATCCGGATCCGCCACGCCCCCGTCACGGCACGATCTCGTACTCGTCGGCCCGGTCGAGCAACGGAGTGTCGATGAGCGTCTTCGCCTGCACCGGATTCGCCAGCAGCTGCTGGTACTTGGGCAGCATGTCCTTGCGGATCCAGTCCATCCGGTCGTTCGTGTCGGTCACGTACCGGGCGCCGGTCGCGGCGGGGCCGGTCCAGGTCCCGAGCGGCTTGAGCACCGACTCCTCGATGTGCTGCCACGCTTGGTCGAACGCCTTGGCGACAGCCTGCCAGTCCTTGCCGGTCTCCGTCACCGACTCCAGTTTCACGTCGCGCAGGCGCGTGAAATCCACCACGGGAGCCCCCCTCCCCCTGTTGTGCTACTGGAGCGCCCCGGCGTTCCCGTTGTCGGTCTTGCCGTAGTTGTCGGCCGCTTGGCGGAGCGACTCCTCGTCCGTGCCGAGCGCGCTGCGGATCTTCTCCACGCCCTGGGTCCACGCGGTCACCACGGCGGCCAGCTGCCCTGCCACCTGCCAGCCGCCCAAGGCTGTCTCGGCAGCCCCCGAGGCGGTTCCAGCGGTCTGGACCGGTGTGGCCAGACCGGCGGCGATGGACGAAGCGTTGGCCGCCGAGGACCTCAACTGCTCCGGCGAGACCTCGAATCCGGCTCCCGACATCGGATCGACCCCCCAATGCTCGATGCGATGTCCCGACCCTAACGGGACCGGGCGGTTCGCCGCCGGACTTTCTCGAACATGGACGCGATCAGTCGGCACGCCCCTGGCGCGATTCTCCGTACTATGTATAGTGTACTGCGTACGGGGTAATCGTACGGATGCCTCAGAAGTCGACGAGAGGGTTCCCGCCTTGCAGATCACCGCCACCACCGTCGCCCTGACCGTCGAGGACGTCACCGCCTCCGCCGCGTTCCTCCGGGAGCACTTCGGCTACGGCGAGGAGATGTCGGCCGACGGCTTCGTCTCGCTCAATCACCCGGGCGGCGGGGTCAACGTCGTCTACCTGCGGCGCGGCCTGGAGGTCCTGCCGGAGGACCAGCGCCACCGGGTCGCGGACGGCGTGATCCTGGCGTTCGTCGTCGAGGACATCGCCGCCGAGGAGCGGCGGCTGCGCGAGGAGGGGGTCGCGATCACCCTGCCGCTGCGTGAGGAGCCGTGGGGCGAGAAGCTGTTCCAGGTCGCCGACCCGAACGGGGTCGTGATCGAACTGGTCGAGTGGGCCAAGCAGTAACCGCGAAACCAAGCAGTAACCGGGAACAACGGGCGCCCCTCGTCCCGGCCGGGACGAGGGGCGCCGACGCGTACCGGGGACGGTCAGTCCACCGTCCAGGTGTCGTTGCCCGCCAGCAGCGCGGCCAGGTCGCCCGGGCCGCGGTGGGCGGCGGCGGTGGCCAGCTGGCTCGCCATCAACTCGTCGTAGACGGGCCGCTCGACGCTGCGCAGCACACCGATCGGCGTGTGGTGCAGGGTGTCCGCGTCGGCGATCCGGGAGAGCGCGAAGGCGGTGGCCGGGCCGGCCGCGTGCGCGTCGTGGACCAGCACGTCCGTCTCGTTCGCCGCCGTGACCGGCGCGGTGAACAGTTCGCCGTCCGGGCCCCGGAACACGCCGTTGGCGCCCTCTGCGCCGAAGCGGATCGGCTGCCCGTGCTCCAGCCGGATCAGCGCCTCGTCCCGGGTGCCGGGCTCCTTCAGCACCTCGAAGGCGCCGTCGTTGAAGATGTTGCAGTTCTGGTAGATCTCGACCAGCGCCGTGCCCTCGTGCTCGGCCGCCGCCCGCAGCACCGACTGCAGGTGCCGGCGGTCGGAGTCGATGGTGCGCGCGACGAAGGTGGCCTCGGCGCCGAGCGCCAGCGACAGCGGGTTGAACGGTGCGTCCAGCGAGCCCATCGGCGTGGACTTGGTGATCTTGCCGAGTTCGCTGGTCGGCGAGTACTGGCCCTTGGTGAGGCCGTAGATCCGGTTGTTGAACAGCAGGATCTTCAGATTGACGTTCCGCCGCAGGGCGTGGATCAGGTGGTTGCCGCCGATCGACAGCGCGTCACCGTCACCCGTCACCACCCACACGCTGAGGTCCTGGCGCGCGGTGGCCAGCCCGGTCGCGATGGCCGGCGCCCGCCCGTGGATCGAGTGCACCCCGTAAGTGTTCATGTAGTACGGGAAACGCGAGGAGCAGCCGATGCCCGAGACGAAGACCGTGTTCTCCCGTCTGATGCCGAGCTCCGGCATGAAGGCCTGCACCGCCGCCAGGATCGCGTAGTCCCCGCAGCCGGGGCACCAGCGCACCTCCTGGTCGGTCTTGAAGTCCCGTGCGCTCTGCGGCGCTTCGTCCTTGGGCACCAGCCGCAGGGACGGGAAGCCTCGCTCGCTCCGCTCGCTCATCGGTGGTCCTCCTCGTCCAGGGTGCCGATCGCGGCCCACAGCACGTCCGCCAACTGGGCCGCCTTGAAGGGCAGTCCGCGCACCTGGTTGTAGGACTCGGCGTCCACCAGGTACTTCGCCCGCAGCAGCAGGGCGAGCTGCCCGAGGTTCATCTCGGGCACGATGACCTTCTCGTAACTCCTCAGCACCGCGCCCAGGTTGGCCGGGAAGGGGTTGAGGTTGCGCAGGTGCGCCTGGGCGACCTCGCCGCCGTCCGCTCGCACCCGGCGCACCGCCGCGGTGATCGGCCCGTACGTCGAGCCCCAGCCGAGGACCAGCACCCGGGCGTCGCCGGTCGGGTCGTCCACCTCGACCGGCTTGACGGTGATGCCGTCGACCTTGGCCTGCCGGGTGCGGACCATGAAGTCGTGGTTGGCCGGGTCGTAGGAGATGTTCCCGGTGCCGTCCTGCTTCTCGATGCCGCCGATCCGGTGCTCCAGGCCGGGCGTGCCGGGCTGGGCCCAGGGCCGGGCCAGCGTCCGCGGGTCCCGCAGGTACGGCCAGAAGGCGCCGTCCTCGCGGTTCGGGCCGGTCGCGAACTGCGGGTCGATCTCGGGCAGTTCGTCGACGTCGGGGATCCGCCAGGGCTCCGAGCCGTTGGCCAGGTAGCCGTCGGACAGCAGGAAGACCGGGGTGCGGTAGGTGACCGCGATCCGGGCCGCCTCCAGCGCCGCGTCGAAGCACTCCGCGGGCGTGGCCGGGGCCACGATCGGCACCGGCGCCTCGCCGTTGCGGCCGAACATGGCCTGCAGCAGGTCCGCCTGCTCGGTCTTGGTCGGCAGACCGGTGGACGGGCCGCCGCGCTGGATGTCCACGACCAGCAGCGGCAGTTCGAGCGAGACCGCCAGGCCGATCGTCTCGCTCTTGAGCGCCACGCCGGGCCCGGAGGTGGTGGTCACGCCGAGCGCCCCGCCGAAGGCGGCGCCGAGCGCGGCACCGATCCCGGCGATCTCGTCCTCCGCCTGGAAGGTGCGCACCCCGAAGTTCTTGTGCTTGCTCAGCTCGTGCAGGATGTCCGAGGCCGGGGTGATCGGGTACGAGCCCAGGTACAGCGGCAGGCCCGAGCGCTGTCCGGCGGCGATCAGCCCGTAGGACAGGGCGAGGTTGCCGGAGATGTTGCGGTAGCGCCCGGCCGGGAGCTTGGCCGGCGACACCTCGTAGGAGACCGCGAAGGTCTCGGTGGTCTCGCCGAAGTTCCAGCCGGCCCGGAAGGCGTGGATGTTCGCCTCGGCGATCTGCGGCTTCTTCGCGAACTTGCTGCGCAGGAACGACTCGGTGCCGTGCGTGGGCCGGTGGTACATCCAGGACAGCAGGCCCAGGGCGAACATGTTCTTCGCCCGCTCCGCGTCCTTGCGCGCCAGACCGCTGTCCTTGAGCGCCTCCACGGTCAGCGTGGTCAGCGGCACCTTGTGCAGGTGGAAGCCGTCCAGCGACCCGTCGGTGAGCGGGTCGGCCGGGTAACCGACCTTCGCCAGCGCGCGCTTGGTGAACTCGTCGGTGTTGACGATGATCTCCGCGCCGCGCGGCAGGTCCGGCAGGTTCGCCTTCAGCGCGGCCGGGTTCATCGCGACCAGCACGTTCGGGGCGTCGCCCGGGGTCAGGATGTCGTGGTCGGCGAAGTGCAGCTGGAAGGACGACACGCCCGGGAGGGTGCCGGCGGGGGCACGGATCTCGGCGGGGAAGTTCGGCAGCGTGGACAGGTCGTTGCCGAAGGACGCCGTCTCCGAGGTGAACCGGTCACCGGTGAGCTGCATGCCGTCCCCGGAGTCGCCGGCGAAACGGATGATCACCCGGTCGAGTCTGCGGATCGGCTTGGCTCGGCCGGGTGCCGGGCCGCCCGAGGCGGGTGGGCCGGCGGGCACGCTCGGACCGGGGCGCGCCTCGCCGCTCCCGGCACGGGCCTCGTCGCCGTCCGAGCCGTCCACTGCCTCTGACTGATCGACCTGACTGGTCACTGCCGCGGACCTCCTAGGGCACACCACCTGCGGGCGCGGCCCCGTGCCCCGTCCGCCTGGTGCACCTCCCGCATCCTATGCGGGTGGAGTCGGCCAAGGACGGAACTCCCGCGTGCGGCGGGAAATCACCGACCCGCGTCCGTACCGCACACGAGCAAGAACGTCCGACCGCCGGAGATCATTCCGAATCCGGCGGCCGTACCCGGCGCTCCGGCGGCAGTCGGGGCTCCCGGCTAGGAGTTGAGGTACGTCAGTACGGCCAGTACCCGGCGGTGGTCCTCCGGGCTCTGGGCCAGGCCCAACTTGAGGAAGATGTTGCTGACGTGCTTCTCGACGGCTCCGTCGGAGACCACCAGCTGCTTGGCCACCGCGGCGTTGGTGCGGCCCTCGGCCATCAGTCCGAGCACCTCGCGCTCGCGCGGCGTGAGGTTGGCCAGCACATCGCCCTTGCGGCTGCGGCTGAGCAGTTGCTGCACCACCTCGGGGTCCAGCGCGGTGCCGCCCTCGGCGACCCGGACCACGGCGTCCGCGAACTCGCGCACCTCGGCGACCCGGTCCTTCAGCAGGTAGCCGACACCCCGGGTGGATCCGGCCAGCAGCTCCGAGGCGTAACGTTCCTCCACGAACTGCGACAGCACGAGCACGTTCAGCTGCGGGTAGCGGCCGCGCAGCTCGACACAGGCGCGCAGGCCCTCGTCGGTGTGGCTCGGAGGCATCCGCACGTCGGAGACCACGACGTCGGGCAGCGCGTCGGCAGCGGCCAGGTCGTGGATGGTCTTCACCAGGGCCTCGCCGTCCCCGACACCCGCGACCACCTCCAGACCGCGATCGGTGAGCAGCCGGGTCAGTCCCTCCCGCAGCAGTACGGAGTCCTCGGCGATGACGACGCGACGCATGGCGACCTTCCGGCTGGGTGAGCTGACACAGGCCAGTCTCCCCCATCCCGGGGGCCGGTCGTGCCCGGCCCGGAAAGCCGGTCGCGCCCCTCCCGGAAGCCGGTCGTGCCCGGCCCGGAAAGCCGGTCGCGCGGCCCGGAAACCCGATCGGCCCGGCCCGCGGCTTCCGCCGAGGACCGGGCCGATGATGCCGGGAAGCCGCGTCACATGGTGCGGATGGCCACCGCGTCGCAGAGCCCTTCCAGGGCCGCCTTCGCCGGGCAGTCCGGCAGCGGGGCGAGCAGCGCCCGGGCCTCCTCGGCCCGGCGCAGCGTCTCGGCGCGGGCGCGCTCCAGCGCGGGGTGGGCCCGCATCAGGCGCAGCGCCTCGGCGTGCGGCTCGTCGTCCGAGAGGTCCTGGGTGAGCAGTTCGCGCAGCCGGGTGTCGTCCGGGTCCGCCGGGTCGGCCGGCATCTGCTGCAGCAGCAGGGTCGGCAGGGTCGGCACGCCCTCGCGCAGGTCGATGCCGGGGGTCTTGCCGGACTCGTGGCCGTCGCTGGAGATGTCGAGCACGTCGTCGGCCAGCTGGAAGGCGATGCCGATCCGCTCGCCGAACTCGCCGAGGGTGTCCACCAGCGCGGGCTCGGCGCCGGCCATCAGCGCTCCTATCCGGCAGGAGACGGCGATCAGTGAGCCGGTCTTGCCCTCCAGCACGTCCAGGTAGTGCAGCAGGGGGTCCATCTCCGGGCCGGGGCCGCGGGTCTCCAGGATCTGGCCGGTGACCAGCCGCTCGAAGGCCTCGGCCTGCATCCGCACGGCCTCCGGGCCGAGGTCGGCCAGCACCTGGGAGGCGCGGGAGAACAGGAAGTCTCCGGTGAGGATGGCGACCGAGTTGTCCCAGCGGGAGTTGGCGCTGGGGGCGCCTCGGCGCACCGGGGCCTCGTCCATGACGTCGTCGTGGTACAGCGTGGCCAGGTGGGTCAGCTCGACGACGACGGCGGCCGGCACCACGCCGGGTGCGCCCGGGTCGCCGAACTGGGCGGCCAGCAGGAGGAGCAGCGGACGGAAGCGCTTGCCGCCGGCCTCGAGGAGGTGACTGGCGGTGACGGTGATGAAGGGGACGTCGCTCTTGACGGCCTCGCCGAGCGCCGCCTCCACCGCGTCCAGGCCGACCTGGATGTCCCGGGTCAGGTCGCGGTCCTGCACGCTGAGCCCGAAGGGTTCCACGACGGTCACGAAGACCACTCCTCTGTCCCTGGTCGATCTAGCGGCCTGGTCCCTGAGTGCCGCCGCTGGCCATACAGGCAGGGTATCCGGTCGCGAGTGGATCACTGCACGGGCGTGCGGATCCTGTCAGGATCGGGCCGGATGCCCTGGTCAGGGCGGCTGTGCGGGCCGTGCGGCGGTGGGGGTGAATTCGGGTGGAAATAAAGGCGGGAGAGTCGCCGGGGCCGCTCCGGCGCCGGCGGGCGACAAAGACCCGTCCGGGCCGCGCGGGCGGGGCGCGGCCCGGACGGGCCCTGGTCGGGAGCGGTGGGCTCGGAGGGTCAGCGCACGAACAGTGAGGCCTTCGACGCGAGGTCGAGGAAGTACTGCGGCAGCAGACCGAGGCCCAGCGTGACCACGACCCCCATCCCGATCGCGGTCGCCGTGAAGGCGCTCGGGATCGCCACCGTGGGCCCGCCGGGCTGCGGGTCCGAGAAGAACATCAGCACGATGACCCGGATGTAGAAGAACGCGGCCACCGCCGAGCTCAGCACACCGACGATCACCAGCGGTGTCGCCCCGCCGCTCGCCGCGGCCTGGAAGACCGCGAACTTCCCGGTGAAGCCGGAGGTCAGCGGGATCCCGGCGAAGGCCAGCAGGAACAGCGCGAACACCGCGGCCACCAGCGGCGAGCGCCGCCCCAGCCCGGCCCAGCTGGACAGGTGGGTCGCCTCGCCCTTGGAGTCGCGCACCAGGGTGACCACCGCGAACGCGCCGAGCGTCACGAAGGAGTACGCCAGCAGGTAGAACAACACCGAGGAGATGCCCTGCTTGTTGACGGCGATCACACCGGTCAGGATGAAGCCGGCGTGCGCGATCGAGGAGTACGCCAGCAGCCGCTTCACGTCCTGCTGGGTCACCGCCAGCACCGCGCCCACCACCATGGTGAGGATGGCCACGCCCCACATCACCGGCCGCCAGTCCAGCCGCAGGCCCGGGAAGGCCACGTAGAACAGCCGCAGGAAGGCCCCGAAGGCCGCGACCTTGGTGGCCGCCGCCATGAAGCCGGTCACCGGGGTCGGCGCGCCCTGGTAGACGTCCGGGGTCCAGGAGTGGAAGGGCACCGCGGCGACCTTGAACAGCAGGCCGACCGCCAGCATCGCCAGGCCGGTCAGTACCAGCACGTCGCTCTGGGTGCTGCTCAGCTGCGCGGGGGTGGTCATCGCCTTGCCGGAGATGACGTCCCCGATGTCGCCGAGCTTCACGCTGCCGGCGTAGCCGTACAGCAGCGCGGTGCCGAACAGGAAGAACGCCGAGGCGAAGGAGCCGAGCAGGAAGTACTTGACCGCCGCCTCCTGGGAGAGCAGCCGACGGCGCCGGGCCAGGGCGCACAGCAGGTACAGCGGCAGGGAGAAGACCTCCAGCGCCACGAACATGGTCAGCAGGTCGTTCGCGGCGGGGAACAGCAGCATGCCGCCGACCGCGAACATGGTGAGCGGGAAGACCTCACTGGTGGCGAAGCCGGCCCGGACCGCCGCCCGCTCCTGCTCGCCGCCGGGGGTGGCGGCGGCCTGGGCGGCGAAGGCGTCGGCGGGCAGGCCGCCGGCCTTGGGCTCCAGCTTCCGCTCGGCGTAGGTGAGCACCGCGACCACCGAGGCCAGCAGGATCACGCCCTGGAGGAACAGTGCCGGGCCGTCCAGCGCGACCGACTCCATGGCCAGCAGGTCGATCCGGGTGAAGCCGTGGCTCTGCACGGCCAGCACCACCACGGCGACGAAGGCGCCGACCAGCCCGGCCAGGGCGAGCGTCACCTGCGTCCAGTGCCGGTACCGGCGGGGCACGAAGGCCTCCACCAGGATGCCGGCCACGGCGGCGCCGAACACCACGAGCATCGGGGAGAGTTGACCGTACTCGATGTGCGGCGCCGGGATGCTGGGGGTGTTGCCGCCGGCGGCGGCGAGCACTGCGGTGGCGTTCACTTCTGCTCACCTCCTGGGGTGGCGGCGACCGGGTGGGCCGGTGCCGGGTCGGTCTCGTGGACCTGCGAGAGCGTCGCGTTCACCGAGGGGTTGACCAGGTCGGTGAGCGGCTTGGGGTAGACGCCGAACAGGACGGTCAGCGCCACCAGCGGGGCGACCACGGCGAGTTCGCGGGCCTTGAGGTCGGGGATCGCCCGCACGCCCTCCTTCACCGGGCCGGTCATGGTGCGCTGGTACAGCAGCAGGGCGTACAGCGCGGCCAGCACGATGCCGAAGGTCGCGATGATCCCGATCACCGGGTAGCGGGTGAAGGTGCCCACCAGCACCAGGAACTCGCTGACGAACGGGGCCAGGCCGGGCAGCGACAGGGTGGCCAGGCTGCCGATCAGGAAGGTCCCGGCGAGCACCGGGGCGACCTTCTGCACACCGCCGTAGTCGGCGATCAGCCGCGAGCCGCGGCGGGAGATCAGGAAACCGGCCACCAGCATCCACGCCGCCGTGGAGAGGCCGTGGTTGACCATGTAGAGGGTCGCGCCGCTCTGACCCTGGCTGGTCAGGGCGAAGATGCCCATGATGATGAAGCCGAAGTGCGAGATCGAGGCGTAGGCGACCAGCCGCTTGATGTCCTTCTGGCCGACCGCCAGCAGCGCGCCGTAGACGATCCCGATCAGCGCGAGGACCAGGATCGCCGGAGCGAAGGTCTTCGAGGCGTGCGGGAACAGCCCGAGGCAGAAGCGCAGCATCGCGAAGGTGCCGACCTTGTCCACCACCGCGGTGATCAGCACCGCGGTGCCGGCGGTGCTCTCGCCCATCGCGTTCGGCAGCCAGGTGTGCAGCGGCCACAGCGGGGCCTTCACCGCGAAGGCGAAGAAGAAGCCCAGGAACAGCCCCTTCTCGGCGGTGCCGGACAGCTGCAGCCTCCCGTCGGCGATCGCCGAGGTGAGGGTCTGCAGGTCGAAGGTGCCGAAGCCCTGGTCCTGCGCGATCACGTACAGGCCGATCACGGCGGCCAGCATCACCAGGCCGCCGAGCAGGTTGTAGAGCAGGAACTTCACGGCCGCGTACGAGCGCTGACGCGACGAATCGGGGCCGCCGGCCCGGTCGCCGAAGCCGCCGATCAGGAAGTACATCGGGATCAGCATGGCTTCGAAGAACACGTAGAACACGAAGACGTCGGTGGCGTAGAAGGAGACGATCACCATCGCCTCCACCGCCAGGATCAGGGCGAAGAAGGCCTGGGTGCGGCGCCTGTTCTCGAAGGTGCCGTCGGGCTTGGCCGGTCCCGGGTCGGCGTCGTGCCAGGAGGCGAGCATCACCATCGGCACCAGGACCGCGGTGAGCAGGGCGAGGACGGCGCCGATGCCGTCCACGCCGAGCGAGAAGGTGATGCCGAAGGAACGGATCCAGCTGTACGACTCGGTCAGCTGGTAGCGGTCGCCGTGCGGGTCGAACCGGGTCGCCGCCACGGCGGCCAGCACCAGGGTGACGGCCGAGACGCCCAGGGCGACGGCCTTGGTGGTCTTGCGCCGGGCCTCGGTCGACCCGGCGGGCAGGGCCGCGGTCAGCACCGCCCCGGCTGCCGGGACGGCACAGGTGGCACTCAACAACACGCTCATGACGGGACCCCCCAACGAGTATCAGGACGAGTCATTACACGGACCTCATCAGGAGAGTCATGGCGACCAGCACCAGCGTGCCGCCGAACATGGAGAGCGCGTACGAGCGGACGTAGCCGTTCTGGACCCGCCGCAGCCGGCCGGACAGGCCGCCGATCGTGGCGGCCAGGCCGTTGACGAGGCCGTCCAGGCCGCGGCTGTCGAAGAAGACCAGGGTCGCGGCGAGGGCCGAGCCCGGCCGTACCAGCACGGCGTGGTTGAAGTCGTCCTGCAGCAGGTCGCGGCGGGCGGCCCGGGTGAGCGGGGAGCCGACCGGCGGCACCACCGGGACCGGCGCGCGCCCGTACATCAGGTACGCGAGGGCGACGCCGGCCAGCATGCAGGCCGTGGTCAGCAGGGTGACGGTCAGCGGGGTGAGCGGCGAGTTGCCCTCCGCGTACCCGGTGACCGGCTCCAGCCACTTCAGGAACGAGTCGTTGTAGGCGAACAGCCCGCCCGCGAAGACCGAGCCGAAGGCCAGCAGGATCATCGGGATCGTCATGGTCTTCGGCGACTCGTGCGGGTGCGGGGCGTTGCCGTCCTCGTCCGGCTGCCAGCGCTTCTCGCCGAAGAAGGTCAGCACCATCACCCGGGTCATGTAGAACGCGGTGACGGCGGCGCCGACCAGGGTGCACAGGCCGAGGATCCAGCCCTCGGTGCCGCCCTTGGCGAAGGCCGCCTCGATGATCTTGTCCTTGGAGAAGAACCCGGACAGGCCCGGGAAGCCGATGATCGCCAGGTAGCCGAGGCCGAAGGTGACGAAGGTGACCGGCATGTACTTGCGCAGGCCACCGTAGTGACGCATGTTCACCTCGTCGTTCATGCCGTGCATGACCGACCCGGCGCCGAGGAACAGCCCGGCCTTGAAGAAGCCGTGGGTCACCAGGTGCATGATCGCGAAGGCGTAGCCGATCGGGCCGAGCCCGGCCGCCAGCACCATGTAGCCGATCTGCGACATGGTCGAGCCGGCCAGCGCCTTCTTGATGTCGTCCTTGGCGCAACCGACGATCGCACCGAACAGCAGCGTGACCGCACCGACCACCACCACGGCGGTCTGGGCGTCCGGCGCCAGGTCGAAGATCGCCGAGGAGCGGGTGATCAGGTAGACGCCGGCGGTCACCATGGTGGCCGCGTGGATCAGCGCCGACACCGGGGTCGGGCCCTCCATGGCGTCGCCGAGCCAGGACTGCAGCGGCACCTGGGCCGACTTGCCGCAGGCTGCCAGCAGCAGCATCAGGCCGATCGCCGTCAGCTTGCCCTCGCTCGCCTGGTGCGCGCCGCCGACTGCGCCTTCCGAACCGAGGATCGGGCCGAAGGCGAAGGAGCCGAACTCGGCGAACATCAGCATGATCGCGATGGACAGGCCCATGTCGCCGACCCGGTTGACGATGAACGCCTTCTTGGCCGCCGTCGCCGCGCTCGGCTTGTGCTGCCAGAAGCCGATCAGCAGGTACGAGGCCAGGCCCACGCCCTCCCAACCGAAGTACAGCACCAGGTAGTTGTCGGCGACCACCAGCAGCAGCATGGCGGCCAGGAACAGGTTCAGGTACGCGAAGAAGCGGCGCCGGCGCTCGTCGTGCGCCATGTAGCCGACCGAGTAGAGGTGGATCAGCGTGCCGACGCCGGTGATCAGCAGGACGAAGGTCATCGACAACTGGTCGAGCTGGAAGGTCATGTCGGCCTGGAAGCCGTTCACCGAGATCCAGCTGAACAGGTGCTTGGTGACCGCCCGGTGCTCGGCGTCACGGCCGAGCATGTCGGAGAAGAGCGCCAGGCCGAAGCCGAACGAGAGCGCCGCGAGCGCGGTGGCCAGCCAGTGGCCGAACCGGTCCAGCGCCCGGCCGCCGAGCAGCAGCAGGGCGGCGCCGGCCAGCGGAGCCGCCACCAGCAGCGGAATGAGAGAGTTCACCGAGGGCCCTCCGCCTACAGCTTCATCAGGTTGCTGTCGTCGACCGAAGCGGAGTGCCTGGTCCGGAAGATGGAGACGATGATGGCGAGGCCGACCACGACCTCGGCCGCCGCGACCACCATCGTGAAGAACGCGATGATCTGACCGTCCAGGGTCCCGTGCATCCGGGAGAAGGTCACCAGCGCCAGGTTCGAGGCGTTCAGCATCAGCTCCACGCACATGAACAGCACGATCGCATTGCGCCGGATCAGCACCCCGGACGCGCCGATGGTGAACAACAGGGCCGACAGGTACAGATAGTTGACCGGGTTCACTCCGCGCCCTCCTGGTCCGTCCGGCCGTTCTCGCCGTTCGCCGCCTCGTGGTTGGGCACCGGCTCCAGCGACTTGCGCGGACCGGTCACCACCGGCCGCTCGGAGGACGGACGGCCCAGCCAGTCCGCCGTGCTGTTCTCCAGCTCCGCCATCCGCTGCACCATCGCCTGGCTGACGTCCCGGATCTGGCCGCGCTCGCGCAGCGTCGCCATCACCGAGTCCTCCGCGATCGTGCCGTCCGGCAGCAGACCCGGCACGTTCACCGCGTTGTGCCGCGCGTACACGCCCGGCGCCGGCAGCGGCGGCAGCTGGATGTTGTCCATGACCCGCTGCGCCGCCAACTCGCGCTGCGTCTTCGGCGCCTTCACGTGCTCGCGGTGGGTCAGCACCATCGCGCCGATCGCCGCGGTGATCAGCAGCGCGCCGGTGACCTCGAAGGCCCACACGTAGCGGGTGAAGATCAGCCGGGCCAGGCCCGGCACGTTGCCCTCGGCGTTCGCCTCGGCCAGCCCGGTGAAGTGGTCCAGCTTGGCGTTGGCGATCCCGGCGATCAGCAGCACGCCGAAGCCCAGCCCGCACAGCACCGCGGCGAACCGCTGGCCCTTCAGCTGCTCCTTGAGGGAGTCCTCGCTGGTGACGCCGACCAGCATCACCACGAACAGGAACAGCATCATGATCGCGCCGGTGTAGACCACGATCTGCACCACGCCCAGGAACACCGCGCCCTGGGCCATGTAACAGACCGCCAGCGCCATCATGGTGGCCGCCAGGCACAGCGCGCTGTGCACGGCCTTCCTCATCAGCAGCATGCCGAGCGCGCCGCCGACCGCGATCACCGCGAGCACCCAGAACTGGACGGCCTCGCCGGTGGAGGTCGTCCCCGTCGCCGCCAGGGTCCTACCGGTTTCGAGGATCAGGGACCCGTTCACTGCTGCGCCTCCTTCTCCCGGTCGGTGCGCTCCTGCTGCACCGTCCCCGGCGCGGCCGCGGTGATCTCGCCCCGGTAGTACGCGCCCTCGTCGGTGCCCGGGAAGATCGCGTGCGGGGTGTCGACCATGCCCTCGGACAGGCCCACCAGCAGCTGCTCCTTGGTGAAGATCAGGTCCCGCCGGGAGGAGTCGGCCAGCTCGTACTCGTTGGTCATGGTGAGCGCGCGGGTCGGGCAGGCCTCGATGCACAGCCCGCACAGGATGCAGCGGGCGTAGTTGATCTGGTAGACCGCGCCGTAGCGCTCGCCCGGCGAGTAGCGCTCCTCGTCCCGGTTGTCCGCGCCCTCCACGTAGATCGCGTCGGCCGGGCACGCCCACGCGCACAGCTCGCAGCCGACGCACTTCTCCAGGCCGTCCGGGTGCCGGTTCAGCTGGTGGCGGCCGTGGAAGCGCGGAGCGGTGGGCTTCTTCTGCTCCGGGTACTGCTCGGTGAGCCGCTTCTTGAACATGGCCTTGAAGGTCACGCCGAAGCCGGCGGCCGGACCGAGGATCGACGGCCGGTCGGCCCGCTCGGGCCGGTCCGTACGGTCGGACTGGTCAGACTGGTCGGACTTGTCGGACGACATCGCGGTTCAGCTCCCTTCGGAATGGTCGGCCCCGTTGAGGGCGTCCTGGAGTTGCTTCGGGGCGCGGCTACGCCTGCGCGGTACCGGCGGGAGCACCTGGCCCGGCAGCGGCGGGACCGGGTAGCCGCCCTCCATCGGGTCGAACTCGCCCTTCGGCGGGGCCTCTTCGGGCTCCGGCTGCTTCCTCAGGAAGTCCCACAGCAGCGCCAGCAACAGGACCGCCCCGACCGGGGCGCCCACGTACAGCACCACCTCGCCGAAGCCGTAGCCCTCGTTGCGCAGCGCCCGCACGCTCGCGATCAGCACCAGCCACACCAGCGAGACCGGGATCAGCACCTTCCAGCCCAGCTTCATGAACTGGTCGTAGCGGAGCCGGGGCAGCGTGCCGCGCAGCCAGATGAAGAAGAACAGCAGCAGCTGGATCTTCAGCGTGATCCACAGCATCGGCCACCAGCCGTGGTTGGCGCCCTCCCAGAAGGTCGAGACCGGCCACGGGGCCCGCCAGCCGCCCAGGAAGAGGGTCGAGGCCACCGCCGAGACCGTCACCATGTTCACGTACTCGGCCAGCATGAACATCGCGAACTTCAGCGAGGAGTACTCGGTGTTGAAGCCGCCGACCAGCTCGCCCTCGGCCTCCGGGAGGTCGAACGGCGCCCGGTTGGTCTCCCCGACCATCGAGATGATGTAGACGATGAACGACACCGGCAGCAGCGCCGCGAACCAGGTCGTCTGCTGGTGCGCCACGATCTCCGAGGTCGACATCGAGCCCGAGTAGATGAACACCGCCGCGAAGGACAGGCCCATCGCGATCTCGTAGCTGATCATCTGCGCGGACGAGCGCAGCCCGCCCAGCAGCGGGTACGTCGAACCGGAGGACCAGCCGGCCAGCACGATGCCGTAGATGCCCACCGAGGCCGTCGCCAGGATGTACAGCAGGGCCACCGGGAGGTCGGTCAGCTGCAGCGGCGTCCGGGTGCCGAAGATCGACACCTCGTTGCCGGCCGGGCCGAACGGGATCACCGCGAAGGCCATGAAGGCCGGGATGGCACAGACGATCGGGGCCAGGATGTAGACCACCTTGTCCGAGCCCTTGACCACCAGGTCTTCCTTCAGCGCCAGCTTCACGCCGTCCGCCAGGGACTGCAGCAGGCCCCACGGCCCGTGCCGGTTCGGCCCGATGCGCAGCTGCATCCAGGCCACCACCTTGCGCTCCCAGACGATCGCGATCAGCACCGTCAGGACCAGGAAGGCGAAGCAGAACACCGCCTTCAGCAGGACCAGCCACCACGGGTCCTGGCCGAAGAAGTGGAGCGTCTCGTACGGCTGCGGAGTCATCGGTCCTCCCCTTCGCCCGCGGTCGTGTCAGCTTCGTCCGCGGCCGTGTCGGCCGGGGCCTGCGCCACCGAAGCCTGTGCCGCCTGAGCCTGTGCCGCCTGGGCCTGTGCCGCCGGCTCGGGTTCGACCTCGGCCGCGGCGATCGTGACCAGGTGGCCGACAGTGGTGCCGAGCGCGCGGTGGGCGCCGCCCGGCGTGGAGTCGAGCGGGATCCAGACCGTACGGTCCGGGATCGAGTCGGTGACCTCCAGCGGCAGGGTCAGCGAGCCGGCCGGGCCGGTCAGCCGCAGCCCGGCGGCCGCCTCGGCGCCGACCTCCTTCGCCGTCTCGGCGGAGATCCGGGCCACCGCCCGGTGCCGGGTGCCCGCCAGGTGCGGATCGCCCTGCTGCAGCACGCCGTTGTCCAGCAGGTAACGCCAACCCGCCAGCACCGCCTGGCCGGTGGCCGGACGGGGCAGCAGGCCCGGGTGCGCCGCCGGGTCCGCCGCGCGGTCGCCCTCCCAGGGGGTGAAACCGTCCAGCTCCAGCCGCGCCGCCCGAACGTCGGGCAGGCCCAGCCGGTGGCCCAGCGCGTCCGCCAGCATGCTCAGCACCCGCAGGTCCGACTCCAGGTGCCGGCCCATCTGCTGGTCCGGTTTGAGCGCCGCCTCGAACATCCGCACCCGGCCCTCCCAGTCCAGGAAGGTGCCGGCCTTCTCCGCCACCGCCGCCACCGGCAGCACCACGTCCGCCCGCGCCGTCACCGCGGAGGGCCGCAGCTCCAGCGACACCACGAACGGGACCGCCGCCAGCGCCTCGTCGGCCAGCGCCGGGTCCGGCAGGTCGTCCGGGTCCACGCCGCCGACCAGCAGCGCGTCCAACTCACCCTGCGCGGCCGCCGCCAGCATCTGGTCGGTGGACCGGCCCGGCTTGGAGGGCAGCTCCGCCACGCCCCACAGCGCGGCCGCCTCGGCCCGCGCCCCCGGAGCGGCCAGCGGACGGCCACCGGGCAGCAAGCCCGGCAGCGCACCCGCCTCCACGGCCCCGCGCTCACCCGCGCGGCGCGGCACCCACGCCAGCCGCGCGCCGGTCGCGTGCGCCAGCCGCAGCACCGCCGTCAACGCGCCCGGCACGGCGGCCAGCCGCTCGCCCACCATGATCACCGCGCCGGGCGTGCGCAGCAGTTCGGCCGCCCGGCCCGCGTCGTCGCTCAGCGGCTCGTCCGCCGCCAGCGCCGCGAGCCACTCCGGCTCGGTGCCCGGCGCGGCCGGCAGCAGCGCGCCGCGCAGCTTGGCCAGGCCCCGGGAGCCGAACGCGGCCACCGAGAACACCTTCTGGCCGCGGCCGCGGACCGCCTTGCGCAGCCGCAGGAAGACGATCGGCGACTCCTCCTCCGGCTCGAAGCCCGCCAGCAGCACCGCCGGCGCCTGCTCCAACAGCTCGTAGGTCAGGCCGTCGCCGTCCACGTCGATGCCCCGCCCGGCCACGGCCGCGGCCAGGAATTCCGCCTCCTCGCCACTGTGCGGGCGGACCCGGAAGTCCACGTCGTTGGTGCCCAGCACCACCCGCGCGAACTTGGCGTACGCGTACGCGTCCTCGACCGTGACCCGGCCGCCGGCCAGCACGCCCGTCCGGGCGCCGCGCAGGCCCTCGGCGGCCTTCGCCAGCGCCTCCGGCCAGGAGGCCGGCACCAGTTCGCCGTCCACCCGCACCAGCGGGGTGGTCAGCCGGTCCCGCTGCTGGGCGTACCGGAAGGCGAAACGGCCCTTGTCGCAGTTCCACTCCTCGTTCACCGCCGGGTCCTCGCCCGCCAGCCGGCGCAGCACCTTTCCGCGCCGGTGGTCGGTGCGCTGCGCGCAGCCCGCCGAGCAGTGCTCGCACACGCTCGGCGAGGACACCAGGTCGAAGGGGCGCGAGCGGAACCGGTAGGCCGCCGAGGTCAGCGCACCCACCGGGCAGATCTGGATGGTGTTCCCGGAGAAGTACGACTCGAAGTCGTCCCCCTCACCGGTGCCGACCTGCTGCAGCGCCCCGCGCTCCACCAGGTCGATGAACGGGTCCCCGGCGATCTGCTGCGAGAAACGGGTGCAACGCGCGCACAGCACGCAGCGCTCGCGGTCCAGCAGCACCTGGCTGCTGATCGGCACCGGCTTCTCGTAGGTGCGCTTCATGCCCTCGAAGCGGGAGTCGGCGGCGCCGCTGCTCATCGCCTGGTTCTGCAGCGGGCACTCGCCGCCCTTGTCGCAGACCGGGCAGTCCAGCGGGTGGTTGATCAGCAGCAGCTCCATCACGCCGCGCTGCGCCTTCTCCGCCACCGGCGAGCTGAGCTGGGTGCGCACCACCATGCCCTCGGCCACCGGGATCGTGCAGGAGGCGACCGGCTTGCGCTGGCCCTCGATCTCGACGATGCACTGGCGGCAGGCGCCGGCCGGGTCGAGCAGCGGGTGGTCGCAGAAGCGCGGGATCTGGGTGCCGACGGTCTCGGCCGCCCGGATCACCAACGTCCCCTTGGGGACCTGCACTTCGACGCCGTCGATGGTGAGCGTGACCAGTTCGACCGCGGGCTTGTCTCCCGTGGAGGCGGTTGGCTCTGTGATCGTCACGCGTGCACCTCCCTTTCGGTGGCGGACTGGTGGCCGGGGCGGGGGCCGTCGGCCCAGACGGTGGAGGCGGCCGGGTCGAACGGGCAGCGGCGCTCGGCCAGGTGCTGCTCGTACTCGGCCCGGAAGTGCTGCAGTGAGGAGACGATCGGACTCGCCGCACCGTCGCCCAGCGCGCAGAAGGACTTGCCGTTGATGTTGTCCGCGATGTCGAGGAGCTTCTCCAGGTCCCCCTCGACACCCTCGCCCGCCTCGACCCGCTTGAGCAGCTGGACCAGCCAGTAGGTGCCCTCCCGGCAGGGGGTGCACTTGCCGCAGGACTCGTGGGCGTAGAACTCCGTCCAGCGGGTGACCGCCCGCACCACGCAGGTGGTCTCGTCGAAGACCTGCAGCGCCTTGGTGCCGAGCATCGAGCCGGCCGCGCCGACGCCCTCGTAGTCCAGCGGGACGTCGAGGTGCTCGTCGGTGAACATCGGGGTGGACGAGCCGCCCGGGGTCCAGAACTTCAGCCGGTGCCCGGCGCGGATGCCACCGCTGAGGTCGAGCAGCTGGCGCAGCGTGACGCCCAGCGGGGCCTCGTACTGGCCGGGGTTGGTGACGTGCCCGGAGAGCGAGTAGAGCGTGAAGCCGGGGGACTTCTCGGTGCCCAGGCCCTTGAACCACTCCTTGCCGCGGGCCAGGATCGGCGGCACCGAGGCGATCGACTCGACGTTGTTGACCACCGTCGGGCAGGCGTACAGGCCGGCGATCGCCGGGAACGGGGGCCGCAGCCGGGGCTGGCCGCGGCGGCCCTCCAGCGAGTCCAGCAGCGCCGTCTCCTCGCCGCAGATGTACGCGCCGGCGCCGGCGTGCACGGTGATGTCGAGGTCGACGCCGGAGCCGAGGATGTTCCGGCCGAGCAGGCCCGCCCGGTACGCCTCGGCGACCGCCGCGTGCAGCCGGCGCAGCACCGGGACGACCTCGCCGCGCAGGTAGATGAACGCGTGGTCGCAGCGGATCGCGTAGGAGGCGATGATCATTCCCTCGATGAGGGAGTGCGGGTTCGCGAACAGCAGCGGGATGTCCTTGCAGGTGCCCGGCTCGGACTCGTCCGCGTTGACCACCAGGTAGTGCGGCTTGCCGTCGTTCTGCGGGATGAACTGCCACTTCATGCCGGTGGGGAAGCCGGCGCCGCCGCGGCCGCGCAGACCGGAGTCCTTGACCAGGGCGATCACGTCGTCCGGGGGCATGGCGAGGGCGGCCTTGAGGCCCTCGTAGCCGTGGTGGCGGCGGTAGGTGTCGAGCGTCCAGGGACGGCTGTCGTCCCAGGAGTCGGACAGGACGGGGGTGAGCAGCTTCTCGGCCGGCTCGGCGGAGGTCATCACGCCTCGCTCCCTTCCTGGCCGGTGCCCTCGGTGCGGGGCGCGTCGGTGTGCGGCAGCTCGTCGCGGGACTCGCCGGTGTGCGGCGGTTCCTCGCGGGACGCCTCGGTGTGCGGCGGTTCCTCGCGGGGCGGTTCGTGGCGGGGTGAGACGACCCTGGTGCCGGGGGTGCCGGGCAGGGCCTCGCCGCGGGCCAGCCGCAGACCGGCCAGGGAGGGTGCCCCGCCGGCGCCGGACTCGTCGTTGGCGCCCGGGCGCTCGTCCGGGAAACCGGCCAGGATCCGGGCGGTCTCCTTGAAACCGCACAGCCGGGCGCCGCGGGTGGGCCGGACCTCACGACCGGCGCGCAGGTCGTCGACCAGCTGCCGGGCGCTCTCCGGGGACTGGTTGTCGAAGAACTCCCAGTTGACCATCACCACGGGCGCGTAGTCGCAGGCCGCGTTGCACTCGATGTGCTCGATCGAGACCTCGCCGTCCTCGGTGGTCTCGTTGTTGCCGATGCCCAGGTGCTCCTGGAGCTCGGCGAAGATCTGGTCGCCGCCGAGCACCGCGCACAGGGTGTTGGTGCAGACCCCGACGTGGTACTTCCCGGCCGGGCGCCGCCGGTACATGGTGTAGAAGGTCGCGACGGCGGTGACCTCGGCGGTGGTGAGGTCCAACTGCTCGGCGCAGAACCGGATCCCGGTCCGGCTGACGAAGCCCTCCTCCGCCTGCACCAGGTGCAGCAGCGGCAGCAGCGCCGAGCGGGACTGCGGGTAGCGGGCGATCAGCTCGGCGGCGTCGGAGGCCAGCCGGGCGTGCACCTCCTCGGGGTACGGTGCGGCCGGCAGCGCCGGCAGTCCGAGTTCGACGTTGGTCACCGGTCCACGCCTCCCATCACCGGGTCGATCCCGGCCACCGCGACGATCACGTCGGCCACCTGGCCGCCCTCGCACATCGCCGCCATCGTCTGCAGATTGGTGAACGACGGGTCCCGGAAGTGGACCCGGTACGGGCGCGTCCCGCCGTCGCTGACCACGTGCACGCCCAGCTCGCCCTTGGGTGACTCGACCGCCGCGTACGCCTGGCCGACCGGGACCCGGAAGCCCTCGGTGACCAGCTTGAAGTGGTGGATCAGGGCCTCCATCGAGGTGCCCATGATCTTGCGGATGTGGTCGAGGGAGTTGCCCATCCCGTCCGGGCCGACGGCCAGTTGGGCGGGCCAGGCGATCTTCCTGTCGGCCACCATCACCGGCCCCGGGCGCAGCCGGTCCAGGCACTGCTCGACGATCCGCAGCGACTGCTTCATCTCCTCCAGGCGGATCAGGAAGCGCCCGTAGGAGTCCGCGCTGTCGGCGACCGCGACCTCGAAGTCGTAGTCCTCGTAGCCGCAGTACGGGTCGGTCTTGCGCAGGTCGTGCGGCAGGCCGGTGGCGCGCAGGATCGGGCCGGTGGCGCCGAGGGCCAGGCACCCGGGCAGGTCCAGGAAGCCGACGTCGACCAGCCGGGCCTTGAACACCGGGTTGCCGGTGGCGAGTTTGTCGTACTCGTGCATCCGGGAGCGGAAGACCTTGACCGCCTCGCGGATCTGGTCGACGGCGCCGGGCGGCAGGTCCTGGGCGAGGCCGCCGGGGCGCACGTACGCGTGGTTCATACGCAGGCCGGTGACCAGCTCGAAGACGTCCAGGATCAGCTCGCGGTCCCGGAAGCCGTAGATCATCAGAGTGGTGGAGCCGATCTCCATGCCGCCGGTGGCCAGGCAGACCAGGTGCGAGGCGATCCGGTTGAGCTCCATCATCATCACGCGGACGACGTTGGCCCGCTCCGGGACGTCGCCGGTGATGCCGAGCAGCTTCTCGACCGCCAGGCAGTAGGCGGTCTCGTTGAACAGCGGGGTCAGGTAGTCCATGCGGGTCACGAAGGTGGTGCCCTGGACCCAGTTGCGGAACTCCATGTTCTTCTCGATGCCGGTGTGGAGGTAGCCGATGCCGCAGCGGGCCTCCTTCACTGTCTCGCCGTCGATCTCCAGGATCAGCCGCAGCACGCCGTGGGTGGACGGGTGCTGGGGGCCCATGTTGACGATGATGCGTTCGTCGTCGGCCCGGCCGATCGCCTCGACCACCTCGCCCCAGTCGCCGCCGGTGACGGTGAAGACCCGGCCCTCGGTGGTCTCGCGGGCGTCTGCTTCCTCGTAGTGCTGAGTGTCCATCAGCTGTACGACCTCCGCTGGTCGGGAGCCGGGATCTGGGCGCCCTTGTACTCGACGGGGATGCCGCCGAGCGGGTAGTCCTTGCGCTGCGGGTGGCCCAGCCAGTCGTCCGGCATCATGATCCGGGTGAGCGCCGGGTGGCCGTCGAAGACCAGGCCGAAGAAGTCGTAGACCTCGCGCTCGTGCCAGTCGTTGGTCGGGTAGACGCTCACCACGGAGGGGACGCGCGGGTCGGCGTCGGGCGCGGTGACCTCCAGCCGGATCAGCCGACCGTGGGTGATCGACCGCAGGTGGTAGACCGCGTGCAGCTCGCGGCCCTTGTCCCCGGGGTAGTGCACGCCGCTCACGCCCAGGCACAGTTCGAAGCGCAGCGCCGGGTCGTCGCGCAGGACGCGGACGGTCTTCAGCAGGTGGGCGCGGTCCACGTGGAAGGTGAGTTCACCGCGGTCGACCACGGTCTTCTCGATCACCTCGGCCGGGTCCAGGCCCTGCTCCTCCAGGGCGCCCTCCAGCTCGTCGGCGACCTCGTCGAACCAGCCGCCGTACGGGCGTTCGCTCGGGCCGGGCAGCACGATCGGGGCCGCCAGACCGCCGAAGCCGGAGGTGTCGCCGCTGTCCTTGGCGCCGAACATGCCCTGACGGCGGCCGACCACCTCGACCGGGATCTCGCGGACCGGCTGGTCCCGGCGGGTCTCGGGTACCTGCTCGTTCATTGCAGCTGCCCCCGCATCTCGCTGATCGGGGTGGCCTGCAGGGCGAGCGCCTCGCCGAGCTCCTCGGCCCGGCGCCGGTTCACGCCCAGCGGCTCGTGCTGGATCTTGTCGTGCAGCTTCAGGATCGCGTCCATCAGCATCTCCGGACGGGGCGGACAGCCGGGCAGGTAGATGTCCACCGGGACGATGTGGTCGACGCCCTGCACGATCGCGTAGTTGTTGAACATCCCGCCGGAGGAGGCGCAGACGCCCATCGAGATCACCCACTTGGGGTTGGGCATCTGGTCGTACACCTGGCGCAGCACCGGTGCCATCTTCTGGCTCACCCGGCCCGCCACGATCATCAGATCGGCCTGCCGGGGGGAGCCCCGGAAGACCTCCATGCCGAACCGGGCCAGGTCGTAGCGGCCGGCACCGGTGGTCATCATCTCGATCGCGCAGCAGGCCAGACCGAAGGTGGCCGGGAAGAGTGACGCCTTGCGCACCCAGCCGGCGGCCGTCTCCACGGTCGTGAGCAGAAAGCCGCTCGGCAGCTTCTCCTCGATTCCCATCAGATCCCTCTCAATGCCCTCAAGTCCTCTGGTACGTCCGCCCGTTCGGGCTTGTCCGCTCGTTCACAAGGGCGGCGGCCACCCCGCGCTCAGTCCCACTCCAGACCGCCGCGGCGCCAGACGTAGGCGTACGCGACGAAGACGGTGGCGATGAAGAGCAGCATCTCGACCAACCCGAAGATCCCCAGGGCGTCGAAGGTCACGGCCCAGGGGTAGAGGAAGACGATCTCGATGTCGAAGACGATGAAGAGCATCGCCGTCAGGTAGTACTTGATCGGGAACCGACCACCGCCCACGGGCTGCGGGGTCGGCTCGATGCCGCACTCGTACGCCTCCAACTTGGCCCGGTTGTAGCGCTTGGGGCCGGTGAGTGAGGCCATCACGACGGAGCCGACCGCGAACGCCGCCGCGATGGCACCGAGTACGAGGATCGGCGCGTAGGCATTCATAGCCCCCGCTCCCTCCGTCCAGTCGTCCTTGACTGCAGATCGGAACCGGCGGGTCACGCTGCGGTGAACCCGCCTTCCGGTTCCCGGGATCCACCTCATGTGAGGCAGTTCACAAAGCCTGGAACGAGCGCATCCTATGCCCGTCCGCTTGTGATCTGCGACACGCAGTTCACCGCGATCTTTGTGATCTACGACACCATGTGAATGGTGGCGAATGTGAACATGCCCAGATTTGTCAACGCAAAGGAGTCAAATGATCACAACCAGTCGCATTTACTTGTGAAGGGGCTGGTCAGGGGCGTATTCCTATATCAACTATGCGCCGACGCGGGCAAATTTCAGGGCGCCATGTTGACGTGTTATAGCGGCTCACTCGCAGGGGTGGCGGGGGTCCGAACGCCCGCTTGACCCTTCGTTCACAAGCGCGCGCAGTCGGCGTCCGTCGGCTACCTCTTGCCGGCCGTCTGCTCCCACACCCAGGCCGCGATGCCCACCCGGTTACGGGCACCGAGCTTGCGCTGGACGCTGGCGAGGTGGTTCTTCACCGTCCCCGGTGAGATGAACAGCCCCGCACCGATCTCCGCGTTGGTCGCCCCGTCCGCCACCTGCTCGGCGATCTCCCTTTCCCGCGCGGTCAGTTCCTCCACCGGGCCGGCCGCCAGCGGCCCCGCCGTCCGCGCACCGGCCACCGGCCCGGGCTTCGGCTCCGCGCCCGGAAGTGCCATGTGCCGCAGGAGCCGCACGGTGACCTGCGGGCTGATCAACGCGTCCCCGGCCATCGCCGCCCTGATCGCCTCGATCAGCAACACCGGCCCCGAGCGCTTCAGCAGGAATCCCGCCGCACCGTGCCGCAGCGCCGTGTGCACGTACTCGTCCAGGTCGAAGGTGGTCACCACGATCACCTTGCACTGGCCGGCCAACTGCCGGGTGACCTCCAGACCGTCCAGCTTCGGCATCCGGATGTCCGCGAGCACCACGTCCGGCCGCAGCCTCCTCGCCTCCTCCACCGCCGCGGCACCGTCCGCCGCCTCGGCCACCACCGTCATGTCCGGCTGGACGTCCAGGATCATCCGGAACGCGCTACGGACGTCCGCCTGGTCGTCCGCGATCAGGATCCGAACCGGCCCCGTGCCACTGCTCATCCCCGCACCTCCCCCATGCCGACCCGCGTCGGCCTCTGCGATCGTTCCGGCCCGCCGACAGCCGCGTCCAGCGGCAACACCGCCGTCACCCGCCAGCCCTTCCGCTCGTACGGACCGGCCTCCAGCGAGCCGCCGAGGGCTTCCACCCGGGCCGCCAGCCCCGGGAGCCCGCTCCCGCCGCCGCCACGCGGCCGCCCGCCCGGGGCCGGCGGCCCGCCATCGTCCGTCACGGTCAACTCCAGCCGTCCGTCGCTCTGACGGGCCCGGACCTCGACCACTCGGGCGGCCGGAGCGTGCCGCCGGACGTTGGTCAGGGACTCGACCACGATCCGGTGCACGGTGCCCTCCACCTCACGCGGCACCGGCCCCTCCGGCAACTCCACCCGGACCTCGGCGCCGCCCGAGGCGGTGAACTGATCGGCCACCTGCGCGAGTTCGGCGAGACCGGGCTGCGGACCGCGGTCGGCCGCCTCCTCGCTGCGCAGCAGTTGCACCGTCCGGTCCAGCGAGGCCAGCGCCCGCTGCCCGGCCTGCTCTATCCGCTCGAACATCTCGGCCGCCCGCGCCGGGTCGATGGCCGCCAGATACGCCCCCGCCTGGGCCTGGGCGACCATGCCGCTGACGTCGTGCGCGACGAAGTCGTGCAGGTCGTGGGCCAGTTCGAGCCGCTGGGCACGCTTGGCCTCGGCCACCGCGCGGGCCCGGCCGTCGTCCAGGCCGCGCAGGTAGAGCCCGATCAGCACGGCCGGCAGGGACAGCGTCGATCCGAAGCCGAAGAGCGTGAGCGCGTCGGCGGGCCCATCGAACCGGGACGGCCAGAGGGCTACCGCTCCGCCCGCCGTCCAGGCCGCCGCCGCGCACCGCGGGCCGTCCTCGGCGCGCAGGCTGAGGACCACCGCCAGCAGCAGCCCGGCCAGTTCGACCAGGCCGACCAGCCCGGTCCAACGCGCCGCCTCCGTCCAGTGGCCGGTGACCCAGACGACGACCGAGACCGTCGCCGACACCGCGCCGAGCACGGTCGTCACGGCGGCCGTGCCGTGGCGCTCGCGGACCATCCAGGCCGGCACCAGCAGGACCGGGACGACCAGCGACAGGATCTGAATCATCGTCACCACCTCTCATCGACTGCCGTCACATTACGACGCGGTCCGGGCGGTGCGCTTGTGCCGATCGGCATATTTCACAGGCCGGTTGAGCAGGGAGAACAGCCCGATCGGCACTGCCGCGGACCCCTGTCGGACCTCGAGTCTTGAGTCATCGCACCGGCCGATGGGGCCGGACAGGATGGGAGTCCACCATGTCGAAGCTCGTGATCAACTCTCGGGGCACCGCCCGCCAGACCGACCCGGCCGCCCCGGACATCCAGGACGCCCCGCCCGCCCCGGGCGTCCCGGACGCCCCGCGCTGGGCCCAGCTGGCCGCCAAGGCCGCCGCCTTGAGCACCGTCCCCTCGGGGGTGTGGCGGATCGCCTTCGGCTTCGGTGTCCCGGTCGGCTTCACCGGGGCCACGGCCGCGGCCTTCGACGCGCACCAGCCGGGTTGGGGCACCGTCTACTGCGTGGCGCTGAGCGCCCTGGCCGAGACACTGGCCTTCCTGACCGTCGGCCTGGTCCGCCCCTGGGGCCTGGTGACACCCGGCTGGATCCCACTGATCGGCGGTCGACGGGTCCGGCCGCTCGCCGCGATCGTCCCGGCGCTGCTGGGCTCGGCGCTGCTCACCTTCCTCGGCATGGAGGCGCTGTTCGGCGGCTGGGCCCACAACCTGGCCGAGCCGGATTCGCCGCGCGGCTTCGCCGCCGTGGTGATGACCCTCGCCTACCTGCCCCTGGTCGCCTGGGGCCCGCTGCTCGGCGCGGTCACCCTCGACTACGCCCGCCGGACGCTGCGGCGGCGCCGGTGACCACGACCACGGATCACGCCGGGGCCGGCTCCCGCTTCTGCTCTCCGGCCCCTGCGTCCGCCCCCGGATCCGCCCCGGCACCTGCCCCGCCCTCTGCCCGGGCCGGGCGCGGCGCGGGAGCGGTGCGACGGCCCCACTCGGTGGCGACCAGCACCAGGGCTCCGCCGACCAGGGCGAGCGGGCCCATCCGGTTCCCGGCCAGGGTGATCCCGAAGACGGCGGCCCACAGCGGTTCGGTGCCGAGCAGCAGGCTGACGCGGGAGGGCGAAGTGGCCCGCACGGCCCACATCTGGACGAAGAAGGCGAACAGGGTGCAGAACAAGGACAGGTGCAGCAGCCAGGCCCACTGGCCGGCCCCGTACGAGCGGGCCACGGTCCACGGCGCCGGCCCCACGGACAGCGCGACGACGGCGAACACTCCGGTGGCCGTGGCGAGTTGCACCCAGGTCACGGCGAGCATGTCGGTGTCGCGCAGGGCCCGGGTGCGGGCCATGGCGAGGACGTACGCGGAGCGGACGAGGGCGGCACCCAGCACCAGCAGGTCACCGAGCGAGGGAGCGCGCAGCCCGCCGTCGCCGGTGAGCAGGGCGACGCCGAGGACGGCCAGCCCGGCGGCCCCCAGGAAGGCCCGCGGTGGTGCGGTCCGGCCGAGGGCGCTCTCGCCGAGCGGGGTGAGCACCATCGCGAGGCTGATGATCAGCCCGGCGTTGGTCGCGGAGGTGTGCACAGCTCCGTAGGTCTCCAGCAGGAAGATCCCGCTGAGCACCAGTCCCAGTGCGGCGCCGCCGAGCCACTCGGCACGGCTCAGCCTCCGCAGAGCCCGCCAGGCGACCACCCCGAGCAGCGGCAGCACCAGCCCGAAGCGCAGGACGAGCATCGCCACGACGGTCCCCGGCTCGGCCACCCGCTGGACGGCGAGGAAGCTCGACCCCCACACCACCGCCACGAGCAGCACCGGAAGATCACGAAGGACCGAGGGGGACGAGTCCTTGGACTGGGAGGCAGGCATGACGAGGATCCCTCCGAGCGAACGGAACCGACGGGCGCGAGGACCGTACGGCGTCGGACGGACCCAGGAGCCGGGCGGAAGGCCCGGCGGTGGACGGGGCACTGCGCGGAAACGAGGGGCGCCATCCTCGCTCACCGGACGGCCGGTGATCAATGTCGTTCCGGACACCGGATGGTCAGCCGTCGATCAGTCCGTTCGCCACGGCGATCGCCTCGATGTCGGTCGGCGTTCCGGACATGATGACGCGCACGTGCTCGGTGACGAGCTCGACCGGCCAGTCCCACCAGGCCGCGCGGCGCAAGCGCTCGATGTCGGCGTCCTCGAAGCGCCGCCTGATCGGCCGGGCGGGGTTGCCGCCGACGATGGTGTAGGGCTCGACGTCGGCGGTGACCATCGCACCAGCCGCGACGATCGCGCCGTCGCCGATCCGGACTCCGGGCAGCACGGTGGCCCCGAAGCCGAACCAGACGTCGTTGCCGATCACGATGTCGCCCCGGCTGGGCAGGTCCGTGACGATGTCGAGGGTCCGCTCGGTCCAGCTGCCGCCGAACATCGTGAAGGGGAAGGTGGAGACGCCGATGGCCGGGTGGGCGGCACCGGCCATCAGGAAGCGGGTCCCGGTGGCGATCGCGCAGTACTTCCCGATCACCAGGCGCTCGGGGCCGTACGCATAGAGGACGTTGCGCTCCTCGAAGCGGGTGGCGCCGTCGGGGTCGTCGAAGTAGGTGTACTCGCCGACCTCGATCCGCGGGTCGGTGACGAGCGGTCGCAACAGGACGACACGATCGTGGCCGGTGAGCGGGTGGAGCACGGTGGGATCGGGGATGGCGGTCGCAGTCACTCAGGCTCCTCTCGTAATGCGACTGAAGTCGCATTACGATGAGCATGGCACGCCACCACCCCCGCAGCAAGCCTTAATGCGACTGGAGTCGACTTTGACCGGAGCCACCCATCCCGAGCAGCCACCCCATGCCCCCACCCCCCGCCCGGGCGGCCGCAGCGCACGGGTCCGGGCGGACGTGGTCACCGCCACGCTCGCCGAGGTCACGGAGAAGGGGTACGACGGCCTCACCGTCGAGGCGGTCGCCACCCGCTCCGGCGTCCACAAGGCGACCCTCTATCGACGGTGGGGCGGCGTGGACGGGCTGGTCGCCGATGCCCTGACCGCATCCGCCGACCAGCCCTGGCCGCTGCCCGACACCGGCGACCTCCGACAGGACCTCCGACGGATCACCCAGGAGGTGTTCAGCGTCTTCACCGACCCGGAGCTGGGCCCCACGCCCACCGCACTGATCTCCGCGGCCCAGCGCTCCGACACCGGCGCGGCCGCCCTGCGCGCCTTCTTCGCCGCCCGCCACCGACAGGCCGCCGGGGTGGCCGAACGGGCGGTCACCCGCGGCGAGTTGCCTGCCGGAACGAACGGCGCCGAGGTGGTCCGCGCCGCTACCGCCCCGCTCTACTACCGCCTGTTCGTCTCCGGCGAGCCACTGGACGCCCGCACGGCCGAGCGGGCCGCCGACGCCGCCGCCCTCGCCGCCCGCGCCGGGCTCTTCACCTCCGCCGAGGAGGACTCCGCCGGCCCGGCCACCCCAGCCACCCCGCCCACCCTCGTCCCACCGGCAAGACCGACCACCCTTGCCCCACCGGCAAGACCGGCAACATAGGCAACACTCGCCACACCGGCAATACCCGTAGCGTGACCGCCATCGAGCGCGACAGCACCGACGGAATCCCCACCCCCCAGGCCCATCTGACCGCCCATCACACCCCCGGGCCCCGGGGAACCACGGCCGTCCCGCCCCCTACCGCATCCCCACCCGGCCGTGGATGATTCCTCCATGACAATCCAGCCGTCCACCACCCCCCGGAAGGCCCGTCACGTGAAGCGCACGCACTGGGCGCTGGTCGCCGCCGCCACCGTCCTCCCGCTCGTGGCGAGCACCGGCACCGCCGTCGCGGGCACCTCCGCCCCCGCGGCCACCACCCCCGCCGCCGGCTGCACCTACACACCGGCTGTACCGGCCGACAATTTCAAGGGAATCCCGGTCTTCGACGCGAAGAAGGCGGCCCAGCCCTACCGCGCGACGCTGCGGACCAGCCAGGGTGCGATCACCTTCGAGGCGCTGACCGACAAGGCGCCCTGCACCACCTTCTCGTTCCGCTTCCTCGCCGAGCACGACTACTTCGACCGCAGCCACTGCCACCGCCTCACCACCCAGCGGATCTACGTCCTGCAGTGCGGCGACCCGACCGGGACGGGCAGCGGCGGGCCCGGCTACTCCTTCCCGGACGAGAACCTGACCGGCGCCACCTACCCGGCCGGCACCGTCGCCATGGCCAATGCCGGCCCGAACACCAACGGCAGCCAGTTCTTCTTCGTCTGGAAGGACACCAAGCTCTCCCCTGCCTACACCCCGTTCGGCCGGATCACGGCGGGCCTGGACGTCCTGCAGAAGATCGCCGCCGGCGGCGAGGACGACCAGAACAACCCCGGCGACGGCTTCCCCAACCTCCCCGTGAACATCCGCCACGTGAAGCTCAGCACCCGCTGACCGAAGGCGGGTCGGGCAGCCCGGGCCGACCCGGGGCGACCCCGGCCCGCCGCCGACCGCCCGCCGACTGCCCCTCTGCCCGCCGACCCGACCGTCGCGCCGACCGCCCGACGCCCGCCTCCCTGCCCGCCGACCGACCGCCGCACCGCACCGCGCAGCTCCCGTACGGTGGCAGCACCAACCACACCGCAGGGGAGCAGCGCCGCATGGACAGCCGGATCTGGGAGAGCGTCGACCACCTGGTCGCATGGCTGGACGGGCAGAGCACGCAGTCGCCCCAGGAGGAGCGCCTGCTGCGGATCCTCAAGCTCTCCGAGGAGGTCGGCGAGGTCGGCGCGGCCGTGATCGGCGCCACCGGCCAGAACCCGCGCAAGGGGGTGACCCACAGCTGGGAGGACGTCCAGCACGAGCTCTGCGACGTCGTCTTCACCGCCCTCGTCGCCCTGCGGACGCTCACCCCCGACGCGGCCCGGGTCTTCGCAGACCGGCTGGCCTACGTCGAACAGCGGTCCGCCGCCTCCCGGCGCCCGGTCGACGGGCCCCCGGAGACGGCGGCGGAGCCGGGCTAGCGGCCGGCGCCACATGCCGGACTAGGCGTTCGGCGCGACCCGGGCGAGCCCGTTGATGACGCGGTCCATCGCGTCGCCGCCCTGCGGGTCGGTCAGGTTGGCGAGCAGCTTGAGGGTGAAGCGCATCAGCATCGGGTGGGTGAGGCCGCGCTGGGCGGCGATCTGCATCACCTTCGGGTTGCCGATGAGCTTCACGAAGGCGCGGCCCAGCGTGTAGTAGCCGCCGTACACGTCCTTGAGGGTGCGCGGGTAGGCGTGGAGGGCGCGCTCCCGGCCGCCGTCGGTGACCCGGGCGAGGGCCTGCACGATGACCCCGGCGGCGATCTGGCCGGATTCCATCGCATAGGCGATGCCCTCGCCGTTGAACGGGTTGACCATGCCGCCCGCGTCGCCGACGAGCAACAGGCCGCGGGTGTAGTGCGGCTGCCGGTTGAAGGCCATCGGCAGCGCGGCGCCGCGGATCGGCTCGGTCATGTTGTCGGGGGTGCAGCCCCACTCCTCCGGCATGCCGGCGCACCAGGCCTTGAGCACCTCGCGCCAGTCCAGTTCGCCGAAGGCCGGCGAGGAGTTGAGGATGCCGAGGCCGACGTTGGAGGTGCCGTCGCCCATGCCGAAGACCCAGCCGTAGCCGGGCAGCAGCTTGCGCTGCCCCTCGCGGGTGTCCCACAGCTCCAGCCAGGACTCCAGGTAGTCGTCGTCGTGGCGCGGCGAGGTGAAGTAGGTGCGGTAGGCGACGCCCATCGGGCGGTCCTCGCGCCGGTGCAGGCCCATGGCGAGCGAGAGCCTGGTCGAGTTGCCGTCCGCGGCGACCACCAGCGGGGCGCGGAAGGTGACCGGCCGCTTCTCGTCGCCGAGCTTGGCGGTGACGCCGACGATCCGCCCGGTGCGCTCGTCCAGGAGCGGCCCGCTGACGTTGCAGCGCTCGTAGAGCCGCGCGCCGGCCTTCTCGGCCTGACGGGCCAGCAGCTCGTCGAAGTCGGCGCGCTTGCGGACCAGGCCGTAGTCGGGGAAGGAGGACAGCTCGGGCCAGTCCAGCTCGAGGCGGACGCCGCCGCCGATGATGCGCAGGCCCTTGTTGTGCAGCCAGCCGTTCTCGGTGGAGACGTCGATGCCCATGTCCACCAGCTGCTTGGTGGCACGTGGGGTCAGGCCGTCGCCGCAGACCTTCTCGCGGGGGAAGGCGGTCTTCTCCAGCAGCAGCACGTCCAGCCCGGCCTGGGCCAGGTAGTAGGCGGTGGTGGATCCGGCCGGGCCCGCGCCGACCACGATGACGTCGGCCGTGCTCTCCACCGGGGCGTCCGGCTTCGTCAGATCGGCTGCGGTCTCGGACACGTGGACACACTCCTGGAGCTGCGGCGGGGGACGGCGGCTTTTGTCTCCGGCAGTCTAGTTCCGCTCACGCCGCCGGAAGCGCCCGCGCCCCGGGAGCGCGGCCGCGACACCGTCCCGGCCGACCGACCGCCCGGCCCCGGCGACTACGCGGTCTTGTACGCCCGGTGCAGCGCGACGATCCCGCCGGTGAGGTTCCGCCAGGCGACCTTCGACCAGCCGCTCTCCTGCAGCTTGGCGGCCAGGCCCGGCTGGTCCGGCCAGCTCCGGATGGACTCGGCGAGGTAGACGTACGCCTCCGGGTTGCTGCTGACGGCCGTGGCGACCGGCGGCAGCGCGCGCATCAGGTACTCGGTGTAGACCGTCCGGAACGGCGTCCAGGTCGGCGTGGAGAACTCGCAGATCACCAGCTTGCCGCCGGGCTTGGTGACCCGAAGCATCTCGCGCAGCGCCTCGTCGGTGTCCTGGACGTTGCGCAGCGCGAAGGAGATCGTCACCGAGTCGAAGGTGCCGTCGGCGAACGGCAGCCGGGTGGCGTCCCCGGCGGTGAGCGCCAGCTCGGGGTGGCGGGCCTTGCCCTCGGTGAGCATGCCGACCGAGAAGTCGCACGGGACGACCTGGGCCCCGGCCTCGACGAAGGGCAGCGAGGAGGTACCGGTGCCGGCCCCGAGGTCGAGCACGAGGTCCCCCGGTCCGGCGGCCACCGCCTCGGCCACCGCCCGGCGCCAGGCGCGGGCCTGGCCGAGGGAGAGCACGTCGTTGGTGCGGTCGTACTTGGCCGCGACGTCGTCGAACATGGCGGCGACTTCGTGCGGCTGCTTGTCCAGAGAGGCTCGGGTCACGCCCCCATTGTTCACCCTTCCACGGACACCCCGACCAACGGGGCGTGCCGACGGGCCTCCGACGGGGCGCACCAGCGGGTCACCAACGGGTCCCCGACGGGCCGCCGAGGGTCACCCCGCGTTCGACGGGGCACACCCACCGGCCGCCGAGCCGCTCCCTCAGTGCTGCCCGCGCCGCCCGCCCGCGCGCCGCTTCCGGCGGGAGCGCTTGCCGTGCGTTATCGCGGGCATCCCGTCCGCCAGCGCCTCCGTCGCCAGGGCGAGGTTGGCGGCCAGCCGCCCCTGCCCGGCGCGGATCGCGACAGCCTTCCGGTAGCGCCAGATGCGCAGCACGCAGATCACGAAGAGCACCACGGCGACCGGCACGCTGAACCGGGCCAGGCCCACGCCGACCGGCTGCGGGTAGGTGTCGCCGCAGATCCGCACCGCGCCCGCGTCGTCGGCCGCGTGCTCCAGGCAGACCGGGTCGCCGATCTTGATGCCGTCCGCGAGCGGCAGCGCGGCCGCGGTGTGCGGCTGCCCGCCGACCCGGTAGCTGACGGCGCTGTAGGTGCCGCCGCCGGTCGGGAGCTGGGTGACGACGCCCTCGACTCTCACCGGGTGCGCCTCGATCCGGTCGGCCTGGTCGGCCTGACGCCAACCCAGCAGGCACATGCTGACGGCCAGCACGGCGCTGAGCAGGGCGGCGAGGTACCAACCACGGCCCAACCGCGGGACGCGCGGCGGGGGAACGGTCGCGGTTCGCATGGTTCCTGTCCTGGCTTGCCTTCGGGACCGGGGACGCGGCCCCGCCGCCCGCGGGCACGGGCGGTGATGTGGTGAGGGTGCGGATGTGAGCTGTCCGGGATCGTATCCGCTGGCGGGCCCTCAGGTCACGGCGAAGGGACAATCACTCCCCGTCACCGGCGCCGGAGTTCGGGTGCACACGAAGAAAGTCCGTTGTGCCGCAAGGAAATCCGACTACTGACGAGTACGTCACACTGGCGCCGCCGACGCCCGCAGCTCCCCCCTAAGGCCCCCGCCGGACCGGCTCAGCGCCGCCGGTACACCAACCGCCCGCCCAGCACCGTGGCCAGGCACCCGCCCGCCACCGGCTCGGCACGCCCCTCCCCCGCCGCCGGGACCACAGCCGCGACCACAGTCGGGACCCCTGCCGAGACCGAGGCCGAGACCGCGACCGCGAACACCGCGAAGTCCGCCCGGCCCCCGGCCGCCACCCGCCCGTACACGGCCTCCGCGAACGGCAGCACGGCCAGCGGATCCAACGGCCCCGCACCGGCACCGCTCGAAACACCCGAGGAACCCGAGAAGCCCGGGGAACCCGAGAAGCCCGAGGAACCCGGGGAGCCCGGCAGCCCCGCCAGCCCCGACCGCGCCACCGCCGTCCGCACCGACGCCCGTTCGAACGGCCCGGCCACCGCCGTCACCCCGAACCCGAGCATCCGCTGCAGCCCGCGCCGCGCGCTCGCCCCGCACCGCACCTCGTCCGTGGATCCGACCAACCCGTCCGCCACCGGCTCGACGCCGATCTCCTCCCGCGGATCCGGGTGGTAGGCCCGCTCCAACAGCCAGTGCCCGTACGGGTTGCGCAGCCCGGGCGCGAGCAGCGCCGAGCCCCAGTCCCGTACCCGCGCGCCCGGGTGGGCCGCCAGCAGCTCCTCGTACGGCCCGACCGCCTCGACGTGCTCGCCGCGCACCACCACCGCCCCGTCCGCGATGGACGGGGCGGTGGGATCGGCCGGGTCGGGCAGCACGAGCGCGGCCCGGTGCAGGGTCAGCACGGCGGGGGGAGCGTCCTCAGTTGTTGTTCAGGATCTTCAGTTCGGGGTGCGCCGTGCCGCCCTCGATCGCCGTGGAGGCGATGTGCGAGGCGACCCGCGGGTCGACCGGGTCGTCGGCCGGGTCGACCAGCACCCGCAGGTGCTCGTACGTGGTCGAGCGCTGCGCCGGGACGCGGTCGGCGGCCCGGATCAGGTGGATCAGCTCGGTGAGGTTGGAACGGTGCTTGGCACCGGCTGCCGAGACGACGTTCTCCTCCAGCATGACCGAGCCGAGGTCGTCCGCGCCGTAGTGCAGGGACAGCTGGCCCGCTTCCTTGCCGGTGGTGAGCCAGGAGCCCTGGATGTGGGCGATGTTGTCGAGGAACAGGCGGGCGATGGCGATCATCCGCAGGTACTCGAAGACGGTGGCCTGGGTCGAGCCCTTCAGGTGGTTGTTCTGCGGCTGGTAGGTGTAGGGGATGAAGGCCCGGAAGCCGCCGGTGCGGTCCTGCACGTCGCGGATCATCCGCAGGTGCTCGATCCGCTCGGCGTTGGTCTCGCCGGTGCCCATCAGCATGGTGGAGGTGGACTCCACGCCGAGGCCGTGGGCGGCCTCCATGATCTCCAGCCAGCGCTCGCCGGACTCCTTCAGCGGGGCGATCGCCTTGCGCGGACGCTCCGGCAGCAGCTCGGCGCCGGCGCCGGCGAAGGAGTCCAGGCCCGCCTTGTGGATCCGGGTGATCGCCTCCTCGATGGAGACGCCGGAGATCCGGGACATGTGCTCGACCTCGGAGGCGCCCAGCGAGTGGATCACCAGCTGCGGGAAGTCGGCCTTGATCGCCGAGAACGCGCGCTCGTAGTACTCCACGCCGTAGTCCGGGTGGTGGCCGCCCTGGAACATGATCTGGGTGCCGCCCAGCTCGACGGTCTCGGCGCAGCGGCGCAGGATCTCGTCGAGCTCGCGGGACCAGCCCTTGTCGCTCTTCGGCGGCACGTAGAAGGCGCAGAACTTGCACGCCGTCACGCAGACGTTGGTGTAGTTGATGTTCCGCTCGATGATGTACGTCGCGATGTGCTCGGTACCGGCGTAGCGGCGGCGGCGCACCGCGTCGGCGGCGGAGCCGAGCGCGTGCAGCGGCGCCGAGCGGTAGAGCTCCAGCGCCTCTTCCGGAGTGATCCGGCCGCCGGCGGCGGCCCGGTCGAGCACGGCCTGCAGGTCGGTGCTGGACGCATCGAGGGTGGTCGCTGCGAGCTCGGTCACCTGACGGCCTTCTCTCTACTCGGGTGGTACGCGGGTGGCGCTCGGGTGGTGCTGCTGCCTGCGCCGCCGACACGGACAACGGGGCGTCCGGGTACGGCCGAACCAGCCTACGCCAGCGGATTCCGCCGCCCGCGTCAGCCCGCTTTCCGCAACACGCCGGCCTGTGTCGTGGTGGTGCCGTCGGTGATGTCGTAGCGGAGGGTGCCGCCCGGCAGGAGGGTGAGCATGCGGGGGACGGCGACGTTCTGACACGCCCCGGCGCTCGACGTGGCCACCAGCCGCGAGGTGTACACGACTTTCGTCGCCGAGACCAGCCGAAGCGTCCAGGCGCCTTCGCACACCGTCCCGGTGGGGCCGTCGATCCGGGTCGTGGTGCTCTCGTCCCCGATCCCGCCCTGGCCGACAGCGACGGTGATGACGCCGATGACGCCGCCGCCGACCACGCTGACATCGCCGCGCCAGGTGCCGAGGAACGCCGCCGGTACGAGGTTCCGCCCGACGGCGCCGGGAACCGTCGGCGCGACCAGCGGCGCGACCAGCGGCGGCGCCGTGTGGTCGCCGGAGGCGGTCGTCCGGTCGGCCTCGGCCACCAGGAACCGCAGGAACACCGTGCCGACCACAGCCAGGGCCAGCACGCCCAGCACGACCACCGGCACCACCCACCGACGCCGTCTGCCCCGGCGCGGGCCCCGCATCGGCACCGTCCTCGGCGGCGGCCCGAATCCCGGGGGCGCGGCCGCCCCGGGCGACGGCGGCACGAACGACGACGCGTTGGGAGGCGCCGGGGAAGGCTTCGGCGGCGCGGAGGGCCGCAGCGGCGGAGGCGGCGAAGTCGGCGGCGCCGCGGCGGCCCCCGCCGAAGGCTTCCCCGCCGAAGGCCTCCCCGCCGGCCGCGGCGGCACCGGCCCGGCCGCCGCGGACCCCGCGGGTCCCCCTTCCGCGTCAAGGTCCAGCAGCTGGACCGCACTGCGCCCCACCGCCGCCGCGAGCCCGGCGGGCAGCCACTCGCCCTGTTCCAGCCGCGCGGCCACGGTCCTGTCGTCGTCCAGCCAGGCACCTAGCTGCCGGGGCGTCGGGCGGGCATCCGGGTCCTTGGCCAGGCAGTCGAGCAGGATCCAGCGCAGCGATTCGCTCGTCCCGGACAGTTCCGGGTACTCGTACACCATCCGGTAAACCATCACCGCCGGCACCGCTTCCCGCCCGAAGGGGAGCGTCCCGCTCGCCGCGTACGCGAGCACCGCGCCGAGCGAGAACACGTCGGTGGCCGCCCCGACCTTCTCTCCCCGCGCCTGCTCCGGTGACATGAAGCCGGGCGAGCCGATCGGGTTGCCGGTCCCGGTGAGACTGCTGGTCCCGTCCAGTGCGCGGGTGATGCCGAAGTCGATCAGCCGGGGGCCGTCGAGGGTGAGCAGCACGTTGGACGGTTTGACGTCCCGGTGCACCAGACCGAGTCCGTGCACGTGGGCCAGCGCCTCGGCCAGCCCGACGCCGAGGGCTCGTACGGTCGGCTCGGGCAGCGGCCCGAACTCCCGGACGGCGGCCCCCAGCGAGGGGCCGGCGACGTAGCCGGTGGCCACCCAGGGCTGGGCGCTCTCGGTGTCCGCGTCCAGTACGGGCGCCGTCCACTCCCCACCGACCTTGCGGGCGGCGTCCACCTCCTGCCGGAAGCGGGCGCGGAACCGGGCGTCCACGGCGAGCTCCCGGCGGACCGTCTTGACGGCCACGGTGCGTCCGCCCGCCGTCCGCCCGAGGTAGACCCGGCCCATGCCGCCGGCCCCGAGCCGCCCCAGTAACCGGTAGTCGCCCACCTCGCGCGGATCGTCCGGTTCCAGCGGCTGCATCCTGCACGCTCCCCTCGGCGGGCTCACTGCCCGTGCCGAACCGTACCGGCCGGGTTCCCCGGGGGGACCCCGTTCTCGTCACGGTTCGGACACCGCACGCCCGCGCCCGGGAGCGTCCGCTCAGCCCACCGACTCCTCAGCCCTTCGGCGGCGGGGCCGACTCCTCACCCCACCGGCAGCCGGGCCGGCTCCAGCAGCCGCACCGCCACGTCCGGCGCGAAGCCGCTGTCGCGCGCGACCCGTCGGGCGAACTCGGCGACGCCGGCCAACTGCCGCTCGCCGAGCGAGAAGTCGAGCGCCTCGCTGAAGTACCGCTCCAGTACGTCCGCCTCGAAGGTCTCCCAACGGGCGGCCTGCTCGGCGACCTTGGCGGCCTCCACCAGCGACAGGTCGCGGGACTCCAGGAAGGCCCGGTGCACGGCCGCGGTCAGCTCCGGGCAGCGCTGGGCGAACTCGCGGCGCACCGCCCAGACCGCGAAGACGAACGGCAGGCCGGTCCACTCCTTCCACATCTCGCCGAGGTCGTGGACGGTCAGCCCGAGGTCGGCGGCCTGCCCGAGGTAGGCGCGCAGTGCCGGGTCGCCGATCAGGACGGCGGCGTCGGCTTCGACGAGCATCGCGCTGAGGTCCGGCGGGCAGCTGAAGTAGTCCGGGTGCACGCCCTCGCGCTCCTCCAGGAGCAGTCGGGCGAGCCGGACCGAGGTGCGGCTGGTGGAGCCGAGGGCGACCCGGCGGCCGTCGAGGTCGGCGAGCGGCACCTTGCTCACGATCAGGCAGGACATCACCGGGCCGTCGCTGCCGACGGCGATGTCGGGCAGGACCAGCAGGTCGTCGGCGTTGCGCAGGTACTCGACGCAGGTGATCGGACCGATGTCCAGGGCGCCGGCGACGAGCTGGTCGCTGAGCTTCTCCGGGGTGTCCTTGGTGAGGTCCAGATCGAGCAGATTGCCGGTCCTGGCGAGTCCCCAGTAGAGGGGGACGCAGTTCAGGAACTGAATATGGCCGACCCGAGGCCTGACCGGGGTGTTGTCCCCGCCCGGGGTGTTCTGGGGCTCCCGCGTTCGCGCGTCCGGTGTTTGTGCGTCCGGTGCTGCCACTGCGCCGCTCCCTTGCTGTTCGTACGCCTTCCCGCAGCGTATGCCCGCCGTTCACGACGGCTCGCACCGGCCACCCGACACGCCCTCACACGTCCCCAACGCCCCTTTCCACGCCCGCTCCAGCCCTTCCGACACGCCTCCTCGGCGCCGTAAGTGACCTCTGGTCGTCACAGCTGCCGCATGCTAGCGTTGCCCTCAGTTGCAGTTTGATTCCCCTTGCAGTACTTGAAGCCTGCGGAGCATGTAACCGCAGGCTTTTTGTAGTTTTTCAGCAATATCGAAAAACTTCGGACTCGTCCGGAGGCAGGGCGATCAGCGCAGCGGACCGGGCGTCACACGGTGTGGCCCCCGACACGCATCGCAAGGAGAACGGCATGGCCACGGGAACCGTCAAGTGGTTCAACGCTGAGAAGGGCTTCGGCTTCATCGCCCAGGAGGGCGGCGGCCCGGACGTCTTCGTTCACTACTCCGCCATCAACGCGAACGGCTTCCGTTCGCTGGAGGAGAACCAGACGGTCACCTTCGACGTCACCCAGGGTCCGAAGGGCCCGCAGGCGGAGAACGTCACCGCTGTCTGACCATCCTCTGATGATCTGATCGCTCGGGACCCCGACGGGTCCATCGACGGCTGGCAGCCGTCACCATGAGCACACAAGAGCAGTACCCAAGGGGGCCCGCCTTTCGGTGGGCCCCCTGCCTTTGGGGCCGGGCCCGAAAGGCAGCAGGGCACGCGGAAGGGCCCTCTCCCCACCGGGGGAAGGGCCCTTCCGTTGGTACGCCGTGTACGCCGTGTGCGCCGTGAAACGTCAGGCGGCGACGGCAGCCTTGGCCGAGGCCTGCGCCGGGGCGCCGGCCGGCTCGTCCAGCAGGTCGCCCTGCGGGTCGTTGTACGCGGCGACGTCGAGGATCTTCTCCCGCGCGGCGACCACGACCGGCACCAGAACTTGACCTGCGACGTTGGTCGCGGTGCGCATCATGTCCAGGATCGGGTCGATGGCGAGCAGCAGGCCGACGCCCTCCAGCGGCAGGCCCAGGGTGGACAGGGTCAGCGTCAGCATGACGATCGCGCCGGTGAGGCCCGCGGTGGCGGCCGAGCCGACCACCGAGACGAACGCGATCAGGATGTAGTCCTTGATGCCGAGCTCGATGTTGTAGACCTGGGCGACGAAGATCGCGGCGATCGCCGGGTAGATCGCGGCGCAGCCGTCCATCTTGGTGGTGGCGCCGAACGGCACCGAGAAGGACGCGTACTCGCTCGGGACGCCGAGGCGCTCGGTGACGCGGCGGGTCACCGGCAGGGTGCCGACCGAGGAGCGCGAGACGAAGGCCAGCTGGATCGCGGGCCAGGCGCCCTTGAAGAAGTGCAGCGGGTTGAGGCCGGCGGCGAAGCGCAGCAACAGCGAGTAGACGACGAACAGGACGAGCGCGCAGCCGACGTAGATGTCGAGGGTCAGCGTGGCGAAGGGCTTGAGCAGGTCCCAGCCGTACTTGGCGACGGACTTGCCGATCAGACCGAGGGTGCCGAGCGGGGAGAGCCGGATGACCCACCACAGTGCGGTCTGGGTCAGCTCGAGCACGGACTCGCTGAGCTTGAGGACCGGCTCGGCCTTGGCGCCGAGCTTGATGATCGCCGCGCCGACCACGACCGCCATGAAGACGATCTGCAGCACGTTGACCTTGGCGAAGGCGTCGACGATGTTGGTCGGGAAGATCCCGGTCAGGAAGTCGATCCAGGTGCCCTTGGAGTCGAGCGCCTTGAGGCCCTCGGTCTTGAGGTTGGTGCCCTTGCCGGGGTTGGTCAGCAGGCCCAGACCCAGGCCGATGCCGACCGCGATCAGCGAGGTGATCATGAACCAGAGCAGCGTGCGGGTGGCCAGCCGGGCCGCGTTGGTGACGTTGCGCAGGTTGGCGACGCTCACCACGATCGCGGTGAACACCAGCGGCGGGACGGCCAGCTTGAGCAGCTGGACGAAGATCTTGCCGATGGTCTCCAGGGTGGTGGCCAGCCAGGAGATGTCGGCGGCCCGGGCCAGGTAGCCGAGGCCGACGCCGAGCACGAGGCCGGCGACGATCTGCACCCAGAACGGTGTCTTGCGGATACGGGCGAGCACGGACGGCGACGAGGTCGCCTCGGGCGCTGTGGACATGGGGGAGCGTCTCCGGGGGAGGGCGTTGCTGACGATGAGGTGTGGGGTGGAGCAGGCGGCACGGCGCGGGGCCGGACGGGAAGGGGCCGGGCCCCCGGTCAGGGGCGTGCCGCCGCGATACAGCTCGGGGACGTACAGCCCAGGGCAGTACAGCTCATGGCGCGACAACGGCGCGGGCTGTCCACAGCACCGGTCAGAGCGCACGGGCGGGCGGCGCCGGGCAGCGGGCCCGGGCCGTGCATCCGCAGTGCGTCTGAGGCTGACATGGCCGATACGTTAGCAGTAAAGGTTTGAGATGTTCAAAGTACTTGTTTGAGATCGCGCCCAACCCCCTCCCTCTCGCACCCCACGCCGAACCCGCGCTCCGGGCACGAACGAGACTGACGCCCCATCAGCCCCGAGTGGCGGCCCGATTGACCGCCGAGCAGTTATACGTATAACTTTGACGACGTCCCTGCCCTCGCCTGCCCAGACCGGAGAAGACGCCGATGGGCTACCTCGCCCTGCTCCGCGCCCCCCACGTCACCCGCCTGCTCCTCGGCACCCTGCTCGGCCGCCTGCCCGCCGGCATGACCGCCCTGGTGATCGCCCTCGCCCTGCGCGAGGCCGGCGCGCCGTACGGGCGGATCGGGCTGGCCACCGCCGCGTACGCGATCTCGGCGGCCGTCGGCGGGCCGGTGCTCGGACGGATCGTGGACCGCACCGGGCAGCCGCGCGTCCTGCTCGTCGCGGCCGCGGTGGCCGGCGGCGGGTACGCCCTGCTCGCTCTCGCCCCCGGCTCCCCGCTCGCCGCTCCCGTCGGCGCCGCGATCGCCGGCCTCGCCATGCCCCCGCTGGAGCCCTGCCTGCGCTCGCTCTGGCCGGACGTCGTCGAGGAGGAGCAGCTCGACACCGCCTACGCCTTCGACTCCGCCTCCCAGCAGATCCTCTACGTCGCCGGGCCGCTGGCCGTCGCCGGGATCGCCGGCCTGTTCAGCCCGGTGGTCGCGCTCTGGGTGGCCGCCGGGCTGGGCCTGGCCGGCGCGCTGATCGTGGCCACCGCCGCACCGGCCAAGGCCTGGCGCGCCCCGGTCCGCGAGCACTCCGCCGGACTGCTCGGACCGCTGCGCTCCCCCGGCCTGGTGCTGCTGCTGGTCGGACTGGCCGGGGCCGGCTGGGCGGTCGGCGCACAGAACGTGCTGTTCATCGCCTACGCCGAGCACCACACCGGCGCGCTCCCGGGCGGCGCGGGCACCCTGCTGGCGCTGGCCGCGCTCGGCGGACTGCTCGGCGCGCTCGCCTACGGCGCGGTCAAGTGGCGCCAGACCACCGCCACCCGCACCTGGGTGATGGCGCTCGCGATGGCCGCCTCCTACCTGCCGCTGGTCGCCCTGCCCGGGCCGTACCCGATGGCCGCGCTGGCCTTCCTGTCCGGGGTCATGCTGGCGCCCCTGCTCGCGGCGGCGTTCGTCCTGGTCGCCGAGCTCGCGCCGACCGGCACCGTCACCGAGGCCTTCGCCTGGCTGGTGACGCTGTTCGCCACCGGCAACTCGCTCGGCTACGCGGTCTCCGGCAACCTGGCCGAGGACTCGCTGCGCCCGGTCGCGCTGTGCGCGGCGGGCGGGATCGCGCTCGGCGGGCTGCTGCTGCTCGGTGCCCGGCGCTGGTTCCACCCGGTGCCCGCCGCACCCCGTCTGGCCCAGCCCGTCCCGGTGGGCTGAGGCCCGCCCCGGTGGGCCGAGCCCACCCCCACGGCGATGTCGACGGTGGTCGCGTCCGGGGTCCAGCCGACGAACTCCATCCCGGCGGGGAGCGTGTCGGTGATCCGGCCGTTGGTGCAGTCGGGCACCGAGCAGGTGTAGCGCAGGGTGTAGGTGACGTTATCGCCGGGCGCCACCCTGGCCCTGTCGACCGTTTTGGTGAAGGGACGGCGGCCTCGGCGGGCGGGGCGGTGAGGGTGCCGGTGAGCAGGGTGGCCGCGAAGAGGCCGAAGGCCGCGGCCAGTCGGGCCGCTCTGGGCAGGCGTGGGGTTCGTGGTCGGGACGTCCGCATGGCGGAATCTCATCGTCCGCCGTTTCTCCCGAGCCTGCGACGCGAGAGGGACCGACCAGTAACCGCCTGTTCGGACTGATCCGACAAGATGGATGCACTGGTGACGTCAAGTCAGGTACGTCAGATGCGTCGGGTACGTCAGGTGGGTCAGGTAGGTCAGGTGGGTCAGGTGGCGACGGGCCAGGCCGACGCGGTCGAGGCCCGCAGCACCAGCGAGGTGGCCAGCGGCGCCACCGGCTCCACCCGCTCCCCGCGCAGCAGGCCCGCCAGCGCGGCCGCGCCCGCCCGGCCCAGCTCCTCGCCGGGCAGGTCGACGGTGGTCAGCGGCGGGGCGAGCAGCGCTGACACCGCGACGTTGTCCATGCCGACCACGGACAGGTCCTCCGGCACCCGCAACCCCAGCTCGGCGGCGGCCTGGTAGACCCCGGAGGCGACCACGTCGTCGTCGCAGATCACCGCGTGCGGCCGGTCCGCCCGGGCCAGCAGCCGGTCCGCCACGGTCCGCGCGGCCCGGTGCCCCTCGTTCAGGCTCACGCCCAACTCCACGACGTCCAGCCCGAGTTCCCGTACCGCCCGCTCGAAGGCGGCCTGCCGCACCCGGAAGGTGTACGCGGCGTGGGTGGAGCGCAGCCGGCCGATCCGGCGGTGCCCGAGGGCGGCCAGGTGCTCGACGGCGGCGCGCATCCCACCGGCCACGTCGAGCTCGACGGTCGGACGGGCGCGGTCGGTGCCCGGGTCGGCGTCCAGGAAGACGGCGGGGGTGTCGGCGGGCAGCTCGCCGAGCTGGCTGTCGTCCGGGGAGCAGATCAGCAGGCCGTCGAAGCGGCCGGCGGTGGCGGCCTCGGCGAGGGTGGCGCTGCCCCAGCCCGAACTGACCACGACCGCCAGGCCGTTGCGGCCGGCCTCCTGGTGAACGCCTTCCAGCACCCGACCGAAGAACGGGCCCTGGAGGTTCGGCACCGCGAGCAGGATCATCCCGCTGCGGCCCAGCCGCAGCTGCCGGCCGGCCGCCTGCGGACGGTAGCCGAGGCTGCGGGCGGCCTCGCGGACCCGCTGCCGGGTGGCCTCGGAGACCCGGCGGCCGGCCTCGGCACCGGAGAAGACCAGCGACACGGTGGCCTGGGAGACCCCGGCGAGCCGGGCCACGTCCCGCCCGGTGGGCCGACGGACGGGGGCCGGCCAGGTCCCGAGCGCACTCTCGGCGGGCACCTGATCAGGTGCCTGACCGGACGGCTGACCGGACAGCTGATCGGACCGCCGCCCAGGCGGCTGCCCGGGCGGCGCGGAGTCTGGGGTGGCGGGCACGGCGGCTGCGGCGGGGTCGGCGGTCGAGAGTGGGGCCGGGGTCAGCTCTGCCCGGCGGTCGCCGCGCGGGCGGCGTCGTCGGCGGCGTCCTCCTCGGCGTTCTGCGCGGCGATCCGCTCGGCGGTACGGCTGCGCATCCCGGAGACCTTGCCGCTGATCTGCGCGGACATCTCGTCGCGCTGCCTGCTCAGCAGCGCGTAGCTGAGCGGCGCGGAGGCGACCGCGGCCAGCAGGAACAGGAAGATCATGCCCGCCTCGCCGCTGACCGGGATGACCCGGAAGTGACCGAGCAGCAGGGCCACCAGCAGGCAGCCGAGGAAGATGCTGACCCGCATGGAGGTGTAGCGGAGCGTGGCGTGCGACTTCTCCGGGCCGGTGCTGCTCACTGGGACACATCCTTCTCGTTGCACGGGGGCGGGCCGGGCGGGGGCGGTCCTCCAGTCAAGCATGCCTGACGGCCGGCGTAGGGCACGGGTCACCCGCCCCGGCTGTTCTCACCCGTCCGTGGCGGGTCGGCGCAGGTCGAGCCACATCGTGATGTCGTCGCGGTCGTCCCCGGGGGCGACCCGGATCGCGGCCGGCACCCGGCCGACCTCGCGGTAGCCACTGCGGGCGTAGAAGCGCTCCAGCCCCAGGCCGCCGCGCGCGGTGAGCCGCAGCGACTGCAGGCCCCACTGCCTGGCGATCCGCTCGGCCTCGGCGAGCAGCTCGGCGCCGTAGCCGCGGCCCTGGCAGTCGGGGTGCACCATGACCCGCTTGAGCATCCGCCAGTGCTCCATGGGGCCGAAGCGCATCGACTGGAAGAACAGCACGCCCACCAGCCGGCCGGTGTCGCCGTCGTGCGCGGCCAGCAGCCGGTCCGGGCCGTCCGGCCCGACCTCGGCGAACTGGCGGTCGGCGGTGTCCCACACCTCGTCCTCGGTGACCGGCGCCACGAAGCCGACCGCGCCGCCGGCGTTGGTGACGTCGGTCCAGAGCCGGACGATGTCCGTCCGCAGGTCGGGGTCGAGCTTCGGGTCCAGGGTGAAGGTGAGCGCCATGAGGCGGAGCCTAGTTCTCCGGCCCGACAGTCCTACGGGAGGACCGGTACCGCCCGGTCGGTCCGTCCGGTGCGCAGGGCCAGGCAGAGCCCGACCGCGACCGCACACAGCCCGCCGGCGCCGTACCAGGTCAGGTCGTAGTTCCCGAGCGCGTCGCGGGCCAGGCCGGCCAGTCCGGCGACGACGGCCGCGCCGATCTGGTGGCTGGCCAGCACCCAGCCGAAGACGATCGGGGCGTCCTCGCCGAAGTTCCGGCGGCACAGCGCGACGGTCGGCGGCACGGTGGCGACCCAGTCGAGGCCGTAGAAGACCACGAAGGCGAGGATCGGCGGGTGCAGCGAGCCGGCCAGCAGCTGCGGCAGCAGGAACAGGGACAGGCCGCGCAGCCCGTAGTAGACCGTCAGCAGCACCCGGGAGTCGACCCGGTCGGTGAGCCAGCCGCTGAAGATCGTGCCGAGCACGTCGAAGACGCCGATCAGGGCGAGCAGGCTCGCGGCGGTGGTGACCGGCATGCCGTGGTCGTGCGCGGCCGGGATGAAGTGGGTGCCGACCAGGCCGGCGGTGGTGGCGCCGCAGATCGCGAAGGAGCCGGCCAGCAGCCAGAACGCCCGGGTGCGGGCGGCGTCGCGCAGCACCCGCACCGAGCGGGCCAGCGCGCGGCCGTCGGTGACCGGTGGGGGCGGCTCCTCGGTCGCGCCGTACGGGAGCAGGCCGAGGTCGGCGGGCCGCTCGCGCATCAGCAGCAGGACCGGGACGGCGACGGCGCTGGCGGCGAGCGAGACCACGACCACGGCCGAACGCCAGCCGTGCTGTTCGACCAGCCAGGCGCCGACCGGCAGGAAGACCAGGTTGCCGGCCGCGCCGGCGGCGGTCAGCACACCGGTGACCAGGCCCTGGCGGTCCCGGAACCAGCGGCCGGTGATGGTGGTGGCGAAGGCCCCGGCCATCGAGCCGCTGCCGAGGCCGACCAGCACGCCCCAGCAGAGCACCAGTTGCCAGGGCTCGCGCATCAGCATGGTGAGCCCGGAGCCGACCGAGATGGTCAGCAGCGCGCAGACCACCACCAGGCGCACCCCGAACCGGTCCATCAGGGCGGCGGCGAAGGGGGCGGTGAGGCCGTAGAGGGTCAGGTTGACGGAGGTGGCGAGGGAGATCGTTGCGAGCGACCAGCCGAACTCGTTGTGCAGGGCGTCCATCATCAGGCTCGGCGTGGACCGGAAGCCGGCCGAGCCGAGCAGGACGAGCAGGGCGACGCCGGCCACCACCCAGGCGTAGTGCACCCGGGGGCGCTCGGCCGGTGCGGGCCCGCCAACCGGATCGGGGGCGGTCGGATCGGGGGCGGGTACGGGGGTGAGGGCGCTGCGTTCGGTCACACGAGGAGTGTTCCGGGCCGCCGCGGCCCGGACGAGTGGCCTGAATGACAGCTTTCGCAAGAATCGGGCCACGGCCCCGCGTACGCTGGCCCGGACCCACCGACACCTGAGGGGACGACATGGCGCACCTGGTCGCGGTACTCGCCCTGGAGGGCGTGATCGCCTTCGAACTCGGCATCCCGGCCCGCATCTTCGGCGGCGCCAAGGACCCGGCCGGGCAGCCGCTCTACGCGGTCGCCACCTGCACCCTGGACGGGCGGCCGGTCGCCACCAGCGCCGACTTCCGGGTCGCCGTCGACCACGGGCCCGAACTCCTGGCGCGGGCCGACACGGTGGTGATCCCGGCCTCCGCCGACTCCGGCCCCGCGGTCGCCGACGCCTGCTTCACCCCGGCGATCGCCGCCGCCCTGGCCCGGATCCGGCCCGGCACCCGGCTGATGTCGATCTGCACCGGCTCCTTCATCCTGGCCGCCGCCGGACTGCTGGACGGCCGCCCGGCCACCACCCACTGGCGCTACACCGAGCGCTTCGCCCGGCTGTTCCCCCGGGTGCGGCTCGACCCCGACGTGCTCTACACCGACGACGGCGACATCCTCACCTCCGGCGGGGTCGCCGCCGGGGTGGACCTCTGCCTGCACGTGGTGCGCCGCGACCACGGCAGCGCGGTGGCCAACGCGGTGGCCCGCAACTGCCTGGTGCCGCCGTGGCGCGAGGGCGGCCAGAAACAGTACGTGGAGGCCCCGAGCCCGGTGGACGCCGACGGCCACGGCACCGCCGCGGTGCGCGCCTGGGCGCTGGAGCACCTGGACCAGCCGCTCGCGCTGCGCCGGCTCGCCGACCGGGCGGGCATGAGCGTCCGGACCTTCACCCGGCGCTTCCGCGAGGAGACCGGCGCCAGCCCGGGCCAGTGGATCACCACCCAGCGCACCGAGCGGGCCCGCCAGCTGCTGGAACGCACCGATCTGACGATCGACCAGATCGCCCGGGAGTCCGGCTTCGGCACCGCCGCCTCACTGCGGCTGCAACTGCGCGGCCGGCTCGACGTGGCGCCGAGCGCCTACCGGCGCACCTTCCGCGCGGCGCCCCGGGAGGTCCTCGGACAGGTCCTCGGGTAGGTCCTCAGATTCCGGCGGTCGTGCAACAGCGACGAGTGGCCGGATTCCGCCGCTCCCCGGTGGCGTATTGGATGGCGGCAGGCCGAGCGCACCCCGAGCGCGGCACGGCACGCCGCCATCCAATCGCGATGCGCGGGCCCTGAACCCGCGCCGTGGCCTCCGCACTCGCCGAGGAGCGGCCCGTGACCGACAGTCCGCGGCCCCCTCGCTGACACGATCCCCCTGGACAGCGGCACCGCGGCGGTGGACGGACGACCCCTCGGCGTCCCCTCGCAACGGAGAGCCGCACCCAAGCGTGATCAGTCGGATACGTCACGTCAATGGGTAGTCCGAAATTCGGAATGGTTGCGTCACCTTTCGGCCGGTGATCGCCAACGGTGATCGGCAGCGGTGATCGCTCCCGTGATCGCCACGCTTCCCGGGCCGCCGGGGAAGCCGCTATTGCGCCAAAGCCGCCCAGTCCACGTCGGCCAGCGGATCGGCCGGCCGGGCGTCGGAACCGATCTCGCACCAGACCCGCTTGCCGGAGCCGTCCGGGTACCAGCCCCAGCGCTCACAGAGCAGCTCGACCAGCTCCAGGCCGCGCCCGTTGGTCGCGTCCTCGTCCGGCCCGGCGTGCCGCGGCGCCGGGGCGGCCTGGCTCGCGTCGGCGACCTCCACCCGCAGCGGGCCGGCCGCCCGGGCCTCCTCCTCGGGGCTCTCGGTCACCGGCAGGCAGAGCCGCAGCACGGCCGGACAGCCGGTGTGCACCACGGCGTTGGTCACCAGCTCCGAGACCACCAGCACCACCGTCTCCGCCATCGGCGCGTCCGGGTCCACCCCGTGGTTCAACAGCCGCGAGCGCACCCACCGACGAGCCCGGCCGACCTCGGCGGGGTCCGCCTGCACCGCAAGCTGTACCTGAAGAACCTGCACCGCTCCACCACCTGCACTCGCAGTTCGGCCTAAGTCCCGATCGGGCCGGATCGACCGGCCGACGGGCCCTCGCACTCCGCCCGGCGCCACCCGAGCCGCACCCGGGCGATCGCCCGGTCCGTCCACCCGCGCCCACTCGTCCGCGCCGACCCGTCGGTCGCGCACCGGCCGCGACACGAATACGCCTCAGGATGGGCGGACGGACGGACCGCAGCAAGCGCTTCCGGCATATTCCGGCGATCGGGGGACAGGGCAGTGCATACTGTCCCGCTCACTCTCGCGAGCCTCGTACCGGCGCTCGTCCGGCCCGGGCCGACCCGCCGGTCCCGCAGTCGGGAACCTACCTCCGGACGACCCCGGCACCCCGGCCGCCACTCGCGAACCACCCGTGCGACATATGTCCAGCGGCTCTCGAACAGCGGCGACGACGGACGGTCCCACCAGCCGACCGTCGCACCATGTGAAGATCCCCGCCGAGCCGGCGCTCCACGCCCACCCGGCGATCCACCGACACAAGGAAACCGCGAAACAGCGATCCGCGAGGACGGGTTCCGTTCTTGCCGGATTCCCTCCCGCCGCGGACCGGCCGCAAGATACCGTTGGGTAAGCCAGCGACCCCGGGCAGGAGGGTGGATCCCGATGGCCACCCCGGAGCGGACCCCGCGCTGGGACGAGCAGTTGCAGCGCCGCCTCGCCCGCGGCGAGGAGACCGCGCTCGGCGAACTCTACGACCAACTCGCACCGATGGTGCACGGCCTGGCCGGGCGGATACTCGCCGACCAGACCGCCGCCGTCCAGCTCACCCGGGAGATCTTCGCCCACGTCTGGGAGCACCCCGAGGACTTCGACCCCGCCCGGGGCACGCTCCGCTCCTGGCTCGGCGCACTCACCCACCGCCGCGCCGTCGAACGGCTGCGGGCACGGCGGGCCACCGAACTCGTGCCGGGCGGCGACACCCGGGGCACCGAGGCGGAGATCCGCGCCGTGGCCACCGCCGCGCGTGTCCAGTACGTGGTCGACTCCCTGCCCCAACCCCTGCGTGAGACCATCGCGGTGACGTACTACGACGGCCGCACCTACCGGGAGACGGCCCGGCTGCTCGGCATCAGCGAGCAGGCCGCCAAGCAGCGGATGCGGCTCGGACTGGAGCTGCTGGCCACCGAACTGGCCGAGGAACGCGCCCGCCAGGACGAAGCCGGGGACGGGGAGACGTGAGCAGCACGGAGGAGCAGCACGACGCCCTGCGCTCGCTGCTCGGCGCCTGGGCCCTCGGCGCCTGCCCGGCCCGCGACGCCGCCGACCTGGAAAAGCACCTGCGCGCCTGCCCGGAGTGCGCCGACGAGGCGGCCCGGCTGCGCGACGCGGCCGGCTGGCTCTCCCTGGACGAGCCGCTGGACCAGCCCGGCTCGCTGCGCCAACAGGTGCTCGACTGGTGCCTGGCCCGCCGCCCGGCCCAACTGCCCCTCCCCGCCTGGGGCATGCCGTACACCGCGGAGACCGCCAAGCTCGACGCGCTGCTGCGCGACCTCGGCCCGGAGGAGTGGCAGGAGGTCGCCGAACTGCCGTGGCACGGCGGCACCGAGCGGCTGCGCCCGGCCGAGGTGCTCGGCCGGCTGACCGCCGTGGACGGCTTCCTGGCGCTCGCCCTCGGCCTGCCCGACCCGGTGCCGACCGCCCCGGGCGTCCCCGCCCCGGCCGCCGAACGCCGGGTGCCGTCGCAGGACCCGGCCGTGCCGCCCGCCGCGCCGCGCGTCCCGCCACAGGGCGGCCCGTACCGCGCGATCACCGCGCGCACCGCCCGGATGCTCGCCGACCAGGGCGCCCTGCCGCCGCAGTCGGTGCGCTCCCGGTGGCGGCGACAGACCCACGACCTGGTGCGCAGCGCCGCGCTCGCCCCGCAGGGCAACACCCCGGTCGACTACGGCTGCGCGGTGCTGCCGCTGCGCGACGCCTTCGTGGACCGCGCCCTGGAGTGCTACGTGCACGGCGAGGACGTGGCCCGCGCGGTCGCCTACCCGTACGACCCGCCGGCGCCGCAGCACCTGCGGCAGATGGTGGAGTTGGTGGTCCGGCTGCTCCCCCGGGCGCTGGCCGGCCTGCGCGCCGCCCGTCCCGAGCACGCCGGGGCGCCGGCCGCGCCGGACGGCGGGGGCCGGACCACCCGGCGGCTGCGGCTGGTGGTCGACGGCCCGGCGGGCGGCGAGTGGCTGGTCCCGCTGGACGGGGGCGAAGGCACGAACGGCTCGGCCGACCCGGACGCGGGGCCGCCCGGCGGGGAGCCGGTGGCCTCGATGGTGCTGAACGGCCTGGAGCTCTGCCAGTTGGCCGCCGCGCACCGCGACCCGGACCGGCTGCCGGTCGGCGAGCACGGGGACCGGGCCGCGGTCCGCGAGGTGCTGCACGCGCTCCCGCTGCTGTCTCGGCCGTAAAGGCCGTTACACGGCTTACACAGCGGTTTACGCGGTTTACGCGGCGGTTAGGGCGTCCGCCAGTAGGTGCCGAGCTAATCGGTAGTAGCAGGGCAGGCACGGTTCGCCCGATCATGGAGTTCTCTACGCTTCATGATCACCGGG
>NZ_JBVIRL010000003.1:0-135678 GCF_055576085.1 Kitasatospora sp. NPDC033851
ACCTCAGAGCTCGAACGGCTCCGGCGGCGAGAGTGCTCACCTGCTGGCGGCTACGGCACCGAGTCTTCTACAACCCGGTAGCTCCCATTAGGCGGCGATCGAGTCGGGGGCGGCGCAGGTCAGGCAGGTGCCGAGGTGCGCGGGCAGGACGTAGCCGGCGTCCGTGTGGCAGAGCGGGCAGGTGCGGCGCGCGGCGTTGGCCTTGGCGAGGGCGGCGGCCTTCGCGGGGGTCATCGGCCGCACCGGCTTGGCCCGGTCGAGGCGGTAGAGGTAGGCGGGGCGGGTGCCGCCGTAGCGGGAGCGCCACATGATCTGTGCGGCGACGTCCTGCCCCCCGGGGCGCAGGCCCTTGGCGCGCAGTTGGCGGCGGGTGAAGTAGCCCGCCGGGGCCATGCGCCACGGGTAGGTGGGGGTGCCGCCGTGGCGGGTGCCGTCGGGGTCCCAGTAGCGGGGTCGGCTCACTGCTCGTCGTCCGCGGTGTGCTGGTAGAAGCCGGTCACCTCGACGGGGACGCCGTGGCTGATGCCGTAGGCGGTCAGCCATCGGCTGGTGCCGTACTCGCCGTTGTCGGTGGTGGCGGGGTCCAGGCCCAGGGCCTCGCGCCACTGCTCGAACGTGTCGAGGCCACGGTGCAGCGACAGCCTCACGCCCCACGCACCCCACGGGATGTCGGTGCCGGGCTCAAGAAACCGGTGCAGCGCCGGCGTGGGGGTGGGCAGGTCGGAGTGGGCGGCGAGGATGGCGAGCAGGGCGGCGGCGGCGTTGATCTGGTCGCCGTCGATGGCGGTGGTCTCGGTGGTGGTCACGATGCCTGCTCCTCGATGGGTCGGTTGGTGGGGGCCTCGCTGCCGGCGGGGACGGCGTGCAGAGCGGGGCGCTCGGTGGTGCGCAGTTCCTGGTAGCGGGCGGCGATCCAGCCGGCCGACCAGCCGGTCAGCTCGACCGTTCGGCGCTGCGGGACGCCGAGCCTCGCGGCGGTCGCGGCGATCATCCGGGCCTGCTCCTCGGGCAGGCGCTCGGTCACCGCGGGCGCGGACAGGAGTTCCTGCCGCAGCCGCTCGGCGCCGCTCTGCGCGTGCTGCTCACGCTCGCGCTCACGGCGCTCACGATCGCTCGCCTCACGCTCACGGCGCTCACGCTCACGCCGATCGGCGTCCTCCCGGAGCCGCTGTTCCTCACGGCGGGCGTCCTCGCGGCGGGCCCGCTCATCGCGTTCGTCCTGGGCCATGCGCTGCTCGTGCTCACGCTGCTCGCGGGTCATCCGCTCGTCGTGCTCACGGCGCTCACGCTCGGCCTTGTCGGCCCGGTCGTACTCGGCCATCCGGTCCTCGCGTTCCTGCCGGCGGCGTTCCTCGGCGCGGCGCTCGCGCTCGGCCCGCTCGTCGCGCTCACGCATCTCACGGGCGGCCAGCGCGGCGGCGATCGCCCGCCGGTAGGCGAGCGAGGTCTCCGCCGTGACGATCAGCAGCAGGGGTGCCACCGCGTGGACCGACACCCCGACCGCGTCGCGGTTCAGCGCGCTCAAACCGACGTTGAGCAGCACCGTCATCAGGCCGGTCATCCAGCGCAGCACGACCGGCCACCGGCCGCCGTCGCCACCGAGGCGGGCGAGTGTGCTGTCCATGCGGATCACGATCACGACCGCCGCGTCCACGACCAGCGGCAGGATCGGGGCCGTCCACTCCCAGCCCTTGGGGGTGTGTCCGGACATCAGCGGGGTCACCGTGAGCACGCTGTAGAGGACCGCGCCGAGCGTGATCGTCCACGTCCCCACGGTTAGGGCTCGCTCTGCCGAGCGGATCTGTTCCTGGCTCATCGGCGCATTCACCGCGACCACCTGCCGGTGCGCGGTGAGCGCGTCGTGAGCGCGGTGAGCGTCGGGGTGGTCATCAGTGAGCACCCCCGGCCGCGCGGCGCTCACGGGCGGCGGCCCGCTGTCGGCGCTGGCGGAGGTTGGCGCGCTCGTTGGCGGTCAGCCCGCCGAAGATCCCGTGGTTCTCGTGCCGCTCCATGGCCAGTTCCAGGCACATCGTGCGGACCGGGCATCCGGCGCAGACCATCTTGGCGCGGCGCTCGGCCCACTCGGCGGCCGCGGCCCCGATCTCCTCGGGGTCCGGGTAGAACAGCTCGGTGTCGACCCCGGCGCAGGCCGCGCCGCGCAGGTCGCTGTCGGGGTTCGGGCGGTACTCGGCGAGCACGGTGGCCGCCGGGCGGGCGGCCAGGTGCGGGGTGCGGGTCGCGCCGCTGATGAGCGAGTGCAGCTGTGCCATCACGCGGCCGCCTTCCAGGTCAGCACCCGGCGGCGCTCGGCCGTGTGCATCAGGGCGGACGCGAACCGGGCGGCCGGCGTGGGCAGGTCCCGCAGGACCGCGCGGGCGACGTCGAGCCGGATCAGCCGGTCCTCGTCGGAGCTGTCCGCGGTGCCGTCGAACAGCTCGGTGTCGACGCCGAAGCCGAAGTCGGCGCCGGTCCCGAAGGCCAGTTCCGCGAACTCCTCGGGGGTCGCGGCCTCCTGGCCTGCAACAATCAGTTTCATGGGTCGTGTTCCTTCACTCGGGCGGCCCTGAGCGGTCCCGGTGTGCCAGCACCGGGACCGCAGCCGTGTTGGGGGCCGGACGATCGACGAGCGTCCGCGCGGACCCGACGTACCTCCGCCAAGGCGGCGGGACGCCGGGAACCGTGATCGCTGGTCGACGCCTCACCGGCAGATGGCCCGGCGAGGCGACCTATGTCTCTTGCGGTCGATCGGGTTCATCGGGCACCTCCTTCGGTCGAGCGGGCAGGGAAACTCACTGCAAGGGGGCCACTTATGCCCCACTCTCCGGCCGTTGCTCGCGGTCGCCGGGCCACCTCGCCAGTCAGGGCCGGACCTTGCCGAACCCCTATCCCCTGGCCTTTGCGGAGATTGCAGCGTCCTCCGCCTCAGCTCACGAACGCCCCTTCGGAGAGGCAGCTACACCGCTCCGACAGGCGCGTTCGCGCAGCTCAGGGCAGCCCAAAGAAGGGCCCCGAGAGCTGATAGTGATTGCAGCGGGTCCCGCCTGATGCGGCCCCGTTCTGCTGCGACAAGCCTGCTCCGGCGCAGAGCACCAGACCAATGACGGCCTGTCATATGAGGTTCTCCGCCGAGGCGTTGCCCTCACGTTCAACATGGTGCACCTAGTGCGCCAAGTTGGCAAGCTCTTCGCTCCGGCAAGGCTGCGGCACACTGGTGCACTAAGTGCGATACGTCGAGTGGAGGATCACTGGTGACCGAGTTCCAAGGCGCGCCGGCCTATCTCCAGCTAGCCGATGACCTGCGGGAACAGATCCGCAGCGGCAAGCTGGCCGCAGGCACCGCACTGTCGTCAACGCAGAAGCTCATGGACAGCCACGGCGTATCGAGCACCGTGGTGAAGAATGCCGTATCCCTGCTTCGCACCGAGGGCTACGTGATCGGACATCAAGGCAAGGGCGTGTTCGTCCAGTTCCCGCCGCGGTTGGCCGGAGATTCCCGGGGGGCTGCTGACTGGGCCGTGCCGGTGCTCCGAGCAAGTCAGGCGATCGAACAGGCCCTCCGCGACATGACTCGCGGCGAAGGAGAGGGTGTGAATGCCGAAGCGGCTCTCCAGCGCTGGCGGGACGCGTTCGACGCGCTTCCCGACAGCGTGAAGAGCCGCCTGGCGGAGTAGGTCAGAGGTCGTCGCGGCTGGTTGCCGCCCACCCGTCTCGGATCAGGTCATGAAGGCCGGACCGCTCGGGCTTCCATCCGAGCTCGGCCGTGATCCGGGAGAGGTCGGCGACCAGCCGGGGCGGCTCCGGCTGCGGAGGGCGGTGAACCACCGGCACAGGCCGTCCAGTGACCTGCTCCACGGCATCGACAATCTCGCGCATACTCGCCGGAGTCGCGCCCACGTTGTAGGCCCGGTGCGCGAACTTCCCAGCATGCAGCGCCAAGACGTACGCACGGGCCAGATCGTCCACGTGGACGAAGTCCCGGACGGCGCTCCCGTCTCCGTTCATCTCCAAATGCGGGTAACGGCCGGCCGCAACGGCGAGCGCCTTGGGGATGATCCGGGACTCGTCAGCGTCCGCCACCCCGCCCACTGAGCCCGCGATGTTGAAGCACCGCAGGCTCACCGCCCGAACGGTGCCGCGCTCACCTTCGAGCTTCAACAACTCGTCCGCGGCGAGCTTCGAAACGCCGTACGGGTTGCTCGGAGCGGGCAGGACGTCCTCGCCGATGGGCTGCTGTTCAGGGGCCCCGTAGATTGCGGCCGTCGAACCGAGCACGACCACTGGACGATCCGTGGCAGCTCGACCGGGCAGCGCTGCCAGCAGGGCTGCGGTGCCGTTGACGTTTACGTCGTGGTACTCGTCGGGCTTCTCGAAGGACTCGCGCACCCGCGTGAGCGCGGCCAGGTGGCAGACCGCGTGCACGCCGCGCACGGCCGAAGCCACGGCCTGCTCGTCGCGGATGTCACCGTGGACCACATCGGCCACCGGCAGCTCGGGGAATGGGGTGCCCGGGGGCCGATGGGTCAGGGCAACCACCTCGTGGCCTGCCTCGGCAAGTCGCCGGACAACCGCGTTGCCGACGAAGCCGAAGGCACCCGTCACGAGTACGCGCACGGATTTCCTCCTCAGTTCAGGATCAGTCCGCGATGCTGCCACGCCAGGTCGAGGCACGCGGCGGCGGCAGACGCGAGCGGTTCATTCTCCAGCAGGTGGCGAATGTTGGCCTCGGTGAAGTCGATCCCCCCGGCGCTGCCCGTGCCGGCAATGACGCTGCCCTCGGTGTTGCGGGAGACCATGCCGGAGAACACCGAGTCGTACACGTCAGCATCGATGACCACGACGCTAAGGATCTCACCTGCCAGCGTGAGCGGGTCCAAGCCGATCCCGAAGCAGTACGGCCGGACCTTGCCCGCGCGCCGGGCCTCGTTGAGCGTGCGGAACGGCTCGACCCCGTCGTAGTCGATGGGCTCGCCGCTGCTGCCGTCGGCTTCCGGGTCTCCCAGGAACTCCTCCGCGTACTCGCGGAGGACGTTGCGCCAGAGATCGAAGTCGTTCGACTGGTCCCACGGCATCACCGAGGACGGCTGGAACACCCCGGCGGGCATGATGTGGTACGTCCCGCCGGCCAACGCCACGTTGCTCGCTGCTCGGTGGTGCAGCGGGAACGATGCCGTGCCGTCCGCGGCAAGCCGGATGGTCAGGGTATCGATGGACGGAAGCAGCGGACGACGACCAAGGTCGAACGGGTCACCAACCAGCGCGCGGAACGGGAGCGCGTCCCAGTTCGGCTCCCCGATCCATGCGGGGTCACTGCCGGTCGCCAGCCACGCGCCCGCCAATTCGTGAGCCACGCCCTCGCAGACGTCCGCCATGTCGAAGTACGTCGTGTAGCCGAACGACAGCTTGGGCTGGCCGTCGACCTGGGCGACGTCGAGCAGCCGGAAGCTCGGCCGGTTCACGAACAGCGACGGCCGGTCGACCATGCGGATGGCCTGCGAGTACCGCGCGAACCGCCCGCCGGTAGCGGCCAAGGGCCGGACACCCTCAGACTCGGGCTCGGCGCCCACGACCTCCGGCGGAGCCGTCTGCGGCAGCCACGTAAGGCTGATGTCGCCGAAGTCCAAGGGCTCCGGCCACATCCAACCGGCCGTCGTGAGCACCGGACTGTTCCCCGCACGGGCGGCGTCCGGGTACAGCCGGGACGCGGCGCCGGTGAGTTCGCTCCGGTGCCGGTTCAGGTCCCGGCGGATCATCCGCCAACGGCGCTGTTCCTCGGCGGCGTCCTGCGGACCGGTCTCACCGCTGGAGGCCGAGACGACGGTCGGCTCGACGGCCGGCAACAGGCCCAACTCGTCCTCAGGCAGCCCCAGCACCTCAGCCAGGCGCCGAAGCTCGTCCATGTCCTTGATCACCCGTTTCCCGCGCTCCAACAGCGAGACGTACGACTGGTCGTAGCCCAGCAGGTCGGCGAGGTCCTGTTGCTTCAGCTTGTGGAGCGCTCGGTAGGCCTTGAGGACGTCTCCGAGGTTGGACCCGTCCGGCGGCGCGGTGCGCTCGGCAGGGGCGGGGAGCCAGCTGACCGGCTTGGCCGCCGAGGCGGCTTGCGCGACTGCGGCGGTCGGCCCGATCGCACGGCGGCACGGGCTGCACACGGTGTCGGTGTTGGTGCGGCTCAGGCGGGCGCCGCACCGGCCGCAGGCGGCGGGGACTTTTGAGGTGATGGTCACGAGGCATCCGTCCTTCGAGGGATCAACTGATCATCTGGGAGGAACTGTCTGCTCAGCAGGCAAACGGAGTCCACGCCAGAAGCATTCAACTGCAGAAGTCACGCGCCGATGCGCGGTTTGCCGAGATGAGGACATGAGGTCTTGCCCTCCTGCCCGTGTGCCCCTTCCATGAGTAATCGGGTCAACCGGCCTAGTGCCGCAAGAACTTGGAGAGCAACATGCCGCTTCGCTACGAGGTCGTAGCCAGGGACCTGCGAGCAAAGATTCACGCGGGTCAGCTCGCCCGTGGGGTGCGACTGCCAGCGGAGACCGCCCTCGCCGCTGAGTACGCCGTCAGCGTCCCCACGATCCGCCAAGCAATGGGACTACTGGTCGACGAAGGCCTTGTGGAGAAGCAGCACGGTCGTGGGACGTTCGTCCAGAGCACGGTGCAGCTCTCGCCGACAACAATCCGCGCTGCCTTGGCCGTCGAGCAGCGGGAGCAATTCGACGCCGAATACACGGCATTCCTGCACGGGTGGTGGAGTCGTGCCCAGAGCGGCTCGGGGCAGCTGGACAGTGCCTAGCCAGGCTCCCCACGACACGATCCTCCCGCCGCACCAGCCCACCGCGAGATGCCGGGAAGCCATCGCGGACGCCGCGATCTGGCGTGGTCCCGCTCTGGAGAAATCCTGGAGAAGATCTTGAAACCCTGGCATCCGAGCACCGATGCAAACCAACGCAGACCAACGCTCTGACCTGCACCTTTGACTGTTCGCGCAGGTCGGCAATCTTCCAGGGCCTAATTCGGGACGAAGAGGCCGTGGGTTCAAATCCCGCCACCCCGACCCAGTGCAGAGGGCCCATCGGAGAAATCCGATGGGCCCTCTGACGTTGTGTACGCCGCCTTCCCGACGGGCGAGCCGTCAGGCCTCCAGGCCGGCGCCCGATGCCGCCTCCCGGATTCCGCGCCTGCTCCACCGCGCGGCGAGCGGCCACCCCGCATCACCCCGCCTTCCGTCCGGCGGTGCGCGCACCAGCCGGCACTGCAGGTCCCACCTCGTGACGGCCGTGAGACCGGGCCCACCATGCACGCCGAGCCCTCGGCCACGGCCGAGGCCGGCCTCAGAGGGCTGTGGGGAGTTCGGTGCGGGAGGTGATGTTGAGCTTCGGGTAGGCCTTGTAGAGGTGGTGGGCGACGGTGCGGGGGCTGAGGAAGAGCTGGGCGGCGATGTCGCGGTTGGTGAGGCCTTGGGCGGCGAGGCGGGCGATCTGGAGTTCCTGGGGGGTGAGGGGGGACTGCGGGGTGCCTGAGGGGGTGGGGGCGGGGGTGCCGGTGGCGGAGAGTTCGGTGCGGGCTCGGGCGGCCCAGGGGTGGGCGGCGAGGCGGTCGAAGGTTTCCAGGGCGGTGCGCAGGTGGGGGCGGGCGTCGGTGCGGCGGCGGGTGCGGCGCAGCCACTCGCCGTAGAGGAGGGCGGTGCGGGCCTGTTCGAACGGGCGGTGGCCGGGTTCGTGGAGGTCGAGGGCGGCGCGGTAGGCGGATTCGGCGAGTTCGTCGGGGCCGAGGAGGGCTTGGCAGCGTAGCCGCAGGGCGTGGGCCCACGGGCGGTCGGCGGTGGTGGCCCAGCGGGCGAAGCGCTCGTACGGTGCGGCGGCGCGTTCGGGGGTGCCGAGGCGGACGGCGGCTTCGACCAGGTCGGGGACGGCCCGGGTGGCGCTGACGTGGTGCCGGTGGGGGCCGGTGGTGAGGGTGTGCAGGCGGTCGGCGGCGTCGCCGGCGCGGCCTTGGCCGAGGTCGAGGAGGGCGAGCGCCCACTGGGCCCAGGGGAGGCCGGCCGCGGGGGCGGCGGTCTGCGGGCCGGTGGTGGCGAGGGCGGTGGCGGCGAGTTCGGTGCAGTGGTCGGTGCGGCCGTCGAGTGCGGCCAGGTAGGCGAGCAGCGCGGTGAGTTGGCTGACCCACTGGTGTTGGCCGGTGTCGCGGGCGAGGCCGAGGGCCTCGGTGGCGGTGAGTTCGGCGTCGCGGTGGCGGCCGTGGAAGAGTTCGGCTTCGGCGAGGAAGAACTGCAGGGTGGGCATCACGCCGATGGTGCCCTTGGCGCGGGCTTCGGCGATGAGTTCGCCGCCGAGTTCGGCGGTCTCCTCGTCGCGGCCGAGGATCAGGGTGGCGCCGCACAGCTGGACGAGGTCGACGGGGCTTTCGGCGCCGGCCCGGCGGGCGGCTTCGGCGGCTTCCCGGACGGGCGGCGGCGGTGTGGCGGGCCGGCCGAGGGCGGGGAGGACGGCGGCGGGCAGGTGGCGGGCGAGCGGGGCGAGGGGGTCGCCGTCGGCCAGGGGGAGGGCGGCGAGCCGGTCGAGGACGGCGATCACCGGTTCCTCGCCCGCGTACCAGGCGGTGTGGAAGGCCTGGAAGAGCATCCGGGCGGCGTACGACGGGTCGATGCGGGTGCCGGCGGCGTCGAGGAGCAGCCGGTAGGCGGTCGGGTACGAGCCGCGCCAGAAGTGCGCGGTGGCCCGGACCTGGTCGAGCAGGGCGTGCGCCAGGACGCTGTCGGTCCGGGCGGCGGCCTCGTCGGCGAGCGCCTCGGCCCGGACCAACTCGCCTTCTTCGGTGGCTGCTTCGGCGGCCAGGACGAGTCGGCGGGTGGCGGCGTCGCGGTCCGGGGTGAGCCGGGCGGCGCGCTCGTACGCGGCGGCTCCGCCGTGGGCGCCGCGGCGTTCGGCGCGGACGGCGGCGCGTTCCAGGGCGTCGGCGAGGTCGGCGTCGGGGGCGGTGGCGGCCAGGGCGAGGTGCCAGGTGCGGCGGTCGCCGTCCGGCAACACGTCAGCAATGGCCCGGTGGATCGTCAACTTCTGGTGGTGTGGCGCACGTTGGAGGATGGCTGAGCGCAGCAGCGGGTGCCGGAAGGCGATCCGGCGGTCGGCGGTGACCGTCACCAGGCCGGATTCCTCGGCGGGGGTGAGGTGTTCGGCGGTGACGCCGAGCGCGGCTGCGGCGGCCAGGACGACGTCGAGTTCGCCGCGTTCCTCGGTGGCGGCGGCCAGGAGCAGCGTCTGGGTGGCCGCGGGCAGGCCGGTGGCCTGGCCGTGGAAGGCGATCAGGAGCCTGCTGGTGAGCGGCAGACCACCCGGCGCGTGCGCCTGCGGCCCGGCGGCGACGGGGAGTTCGGTGAGGGCGAGCGGGTTGCCGGCGGCTTCGGCGAGCAGCCGGTCGCGGACGCCGGCGGGCAGGTCGGGGCCGGCCCGTCGGGTCAGTAGCCGGGTGGCGTCGGCCTCGGCCAGGGCGGTCACTTCCAGCTCGGGGAGGCCGAGTCGGTGTTCCGTTGAAACACCGCTGCCGGTGAGGCTGCCGGCGCCGGTGAGGCTGCCGGCGCCGGCGCCGGTTCCGGTGCCGCCGGCGGTGCGGGAGGCGAGCAGCAGGGCCACTCCCTCGGCCTGGAACCGCCGGGCGGCCAGCAGCAGCGCGTCCAGCGAGGCCCGGTCCAGCCACTGCGCGTCGTCCAGGACGCACAACAGCGGCTGTTCGGCGGCGAGTTCGGCGAGCAGAGCGAGCGTGGCGAGCCCGACCAGCAGCCGGTCGGTCGGCCTGTCAGACGACCGACCGGGGGAATCCCCGTCGTCGGCGAGCCCGAACGCCGCCTCCAGGGCCCGCCGCTGCGGCCCGGGCAGGGCGTCCAGCCGGTCGAGGCCGGGTGCGAGCAGCAGGCTCAGCCCGGCGTACGGCAGCTCGGCCTCGTACTCGACGCCCGCCGCCCGGATCACCCGGAACGACGCCCCCGCCCGCGCGACGGCGTCGTCCAGCAGTGCGGTCTTGCCGATGCCGGCCTCGCCGCGGAGCAGCAGGACGCCGCTGCGGCCGGCCCGTGCCGCGTCCAACAGTCCGTCCACGGCGGCCTGTTCGCTTTCCCTCCCGTACAACATGCCCCCGACCCTACCCATCCGGCCTGCGCCGCCCCAGCGCAGAAGCCCGACGGGCGGGGCCATCGGTACCCCCCGCACGAACCTACGTACCCCCCTACCTATACGTGACGGATTCGCCGTCGCCCGCCCGTCCCTACCTTTGTGAGCACCGGGAACGACCCGGCCAACCGCCCACCGGAACACGGGAGATGACGATGACCGAGATCACCACCGCCGCCCTCCAGCAGCTCGCCGAGCGCTACCTCGCGGTGTGGAACGAGACCGACCCGGCGGCCCGCCGCAAGCTGGTCGACGAGGTGTGGGCCGAGGACGGCCGCTACACCGACCCGCTGGCCGCGGTCGCCGGCCGGGACGCGATCGACGCGCTGATCGGCGCGGCCCAGGCCCAGTTCCCGGGGCTGGAGTTCACCCTCGGCCCGGTGGACGCGCACCACGACATCGCCCGCTTCATCTGGAACCTCGGCCCGGCCGGCGCGGAGCCGGTGGTGATCGGCTTCGACGTGCTGGCGGCCACCCCGGACGGCCGGATCGGCGCGGTGTACGGATTCCTCGACCGCGTGCCGGGCGCCTGAGGCCACCGGGCCGCAGCCGTCACCTTCCCGCAGGAGGGGCGGGCCGCTTCCCCTGGCCCGCCCCTTCCTTCGCCGCGCCGAACCGCCGAACCGCCGGATCCCTGGACCGCCGAACCGTCGGACCCCCGTACGGCCGACCCACCGAACCGCCAACCCCCCGTGAGGAGACCCCGAGATGAGCACCGCCCTGCACACCCGGCGGCCCGCCCCGGCGCCGCCTGCCACAACGATGGCGGCACCGGCCCCCAAGGGCCTGCTGCCGGTCGTCCTGACGGCCACCTTCATGACCGCCCTCGACATCTTCGTCGTCAACGTCGCCCTCCCCTCCCTCCAGGCCGACCTCGGCGCCGGCCCGGCCGCCGTCCAGTGGGTGATGGCGGGCTTCAGCCTGGCCCTCGCGGCCGGCCTGGTCACCGCCGGCCGTCTCGGCGACCGCTTCGGCCGCCGCCGGGTGTTCGGCCTCGGTCTGGCCCTGTTCGTCCTCGCCTCGGCAGGCTGCGGCCTCGCCCCCACGGCCGCCACACTGGTCGGCGCCCGGGTGGTGCAGGGCCTGGCGGCGGCACTGATGGGCCCGCAGGTGCTGGCGATCCTGCGGACCGCGTTCAGCGGCGCGGCGCAGGCTCGGGCCTTCGCCCGGTACGGGCTGACCATGGGTGTCGGCGCGGTGTTCGGCCAGCTGATCGGCGGATTGCTGATCCGGGCGGACCTCTTCGGTCTCGGCTGGCGCAGCTGCTTCCTGATCAACCTGCCGATCGGCCTGGTCGCCCTGGTGATGGTCCGGCGCTGCCTGCCGGAGTCCCGCGCCCCGCAGCGGCCCGGCCTGGACCCGGTCGGTGTGCTGCTGGTCACCACGGCGCTGACCGCCCTGGTGCTGCCGCTGATCCAGGGCCCCCAGCTGGGCTGGCCGCTGTGGACGGTGCTCTGCCTGGTCGCCTCGCTCGCCCTGCTCGCCGCCTTCGCCGTGCACCAGCACCGCACCACCCCGAGCGACACGACCTCGCGCGACACCGCCGCGACCGCCACTGCCACCGCCACCGCCACGGCGAGTGACACCACTGCCACCGCCACCCCGCTGGTCGACACCCGTCTCTTCCGCAGCCGCACCTTCAGCGCCGGTGTGCTCGCCCAACTCGCCTTCTGGCTCGGCCAGGGCTCCTTCTTCCTGGTGCTCGCCCTGCACCTGCAGTTCGGCCGCGGCCTGGACGCGCTCGGTGCCGGGCTGGTCTTCACCGCGATCGGCCTCGGCTACCTGATCACCTCCACGACCACCCACCGGTTCACCGCCCGTCTCGGCGGCCCCCGCACGATCTCCGTCGGCGGGCTGCTGATGGCCGCCGGGCTGGGCCTGCTCGCCCTCGCCGTGTACGACTCCGCGGACGGCAGCGTCTGGTGGCTGGCACCCGGCCTGTTCGTGGACGGGCTCGGCATGGGCCTGGTGATCGCCCCGGTCACCGCCGTCGTCCTGGAGGGCGTCGAGCCGCGGCTGGCCGGCTCCGCCGCCGGGGTGGTGGCCACCGTGCAGCAGGTCGGCGGGGCGGTCGGGATCGCGCTGATCGGCCTCGTCTACTACGGCGCCGGGGACGCGACCGCCGCCTTCGGCCACAGCGTCCTGGCGCTGGCGGTGCTGGAGCTGGTGCTCGTGGGCCTGGTCCGCCTGCTGCCGCGCGAGAGCTGACCGGCCCGCGCAAGGCCCGGCCCGCCGACGCAAAGGCCGCCCCGCCGCACCAGCGCCGAGCGGGCACCGCGGCCGGGCCGAGCGGGCGCCGCACCAGCGCCGAGCGGGCACGAACCGGCGCGACCCCCCTTCGTGAACACCCCCGAACCACCGGGCGGGTGGCCTCAGGCCCACCCGCCCGTTCCATTCCCTCCCCCCGATCGGGTTGGATGGTCGGATGAGCGAGGAGAAGAGCGCCGTACCGGCGTGGGAGCAGCGGTTCAGGGCGGCCCGGGTGTCGCTGCCCGACTGGGCCGAGGACGCCCCGGACCGGGCGCTGTACGTGTCCAATGCGACCGGCACCTACGAGGTCTACGCCTGGGACCGCGCCACCGGTGCCCACCGCCAGGTCACCGACCGCCCGAACGGCACCACCGACGCCGAGCTGTCCCCGGACGGCGCCTGGGTCTGGTGGTTCGACGACCAGGACGGCGACGAGTTCGGCGTCTGGCGCCGCCAGCCGTTCGCGGGCGGCCCGGACGAGGAGGCCGTACCCGGCCTCGCCCCCTCCTACTCGGCCGGCCTGGCCCTCGGCCGCGACGGCACCGTGGTCGTCGGCCGCTCCACCGACGAGGACGGCACCACCCTGCACCTGCGCCGCCCCGGCGACGCCGAGCCGGTCGAGATCTACCGGCACGCGGAGTACGGCGGCGTCGGCGACCTCAGCCACGACGGCACCCTGCTCGCCATCGACCACACCGAGCACGGCGACGCGATGCACTCCGCGATCCGGGTCGTCCGCCTCACCGGCACCGGCACCCCCGCCGTCGAGACCGCCATCGAGACCGTCGCCGAACTGGACGAGGTCACCGGCCGGGACGAGCCGCGCGGCGTCGCCTGCCTCGGCTTCGCCCCGGTCGGGGGCGACACCCGCCTGCTGGTCGCCCACCAGCGCACCGGCCGCTGGGAGCCGATGATCTGGGACGTCGCCACCGGCGCCGAGACCGCGCTGCCGCTGCGCGACGAGCAGGGCCGCGAACTGCCCGGCGACGTCTCCGCGCAGTGGCGCCCCGGCGCCGAGGAGCTGCTGGTGGAGCACGAGTACGAGGCGCGCAGCGAGCTGTTCTCGTACGCGCTCGCCGACGGCCGGCTCACCCGTCTCGACACCCCGCGCGGCACCGTCGGCGGTGCCACGGCCCGTCCGGACGGCACCGTCGAGTACCTGTGGTCCTCCGCCGCCGAGCCCTCCGCCGTCCGTTCCACCGCCGGGACGGTCGTGCTGCGGGCGCCCGGTACGGTGCCGCCTGGCTCGGTCCCGGTCGAGGACGTCTGGGTGGACGGGCCCGGCGGGCGGGTGCACGCCCTCGTGCAGCGGCCGGCCGGGACGACCCCCGAGGACGGCCCCCTGCCGACCGTGTTCGAGATCCACGGCGGCCCGACCCACCACGACAGCGACTCCTTCGCCGCCGGCCCGGCCGCCTGGCTGGACCACGGTTTCGCGGTGGTCCGGGTCAACTACCGCGGCTCGACCGGCTACGGCCAGGCCTGGACCGACGCCCTGCACGAGCGGGTCGGCCTGATCGAGCTGGAGGACATCGCGGCGGTCCGGGAGTGGGCGGTCGACAGCGGCCTCGCCGACCCGCGCAGGCTGGTGCTCACCGGCGGCAGCTGGGGCGGCTACCTGACCCTGCTCGGCCTCGGTGTCCAGCCCGACGCCTGGGCCCTCGGCGTCGCCGCCGTGCCGGTCGCGGACTACCACGCCGCGTACGCCGACGAGATGGAGGCGCTCAAGTCGCTGGACCGCACGCTCTTCGGCGGCACCCCGGAGGAGGTGCCGGACCGCTTCACCGCCTCCTCACCGCTGACCTACGTCGAACAGGTGCGGGTCCCGGTGTACATCAGCGCCGGGGTCAACGACCCGCGCTGCCCGATCCGGCAGATCGAGAACTACGTCGAGCGGCTGGAGCAGCTCGGCAGGACGCACGAGGTGTACCGGTACGACGCCGGGCACGGGTCGCTGGTCGTGGAGGAGCGGATCAAGCAGCTGCGGCTGGAGATCGACTTCGTCCGGCGGCACCTGGGCGCGGCCGAGCGCGACGGCGACGGGGAGTCGGTGTGAGACGGGCGCTGATACTCGCGGGGGCGGTGGCGGCCGGGGCCCTGGTGCTCACCGGCTGCTCCGGATCGCACAGCGACAACGCCTCCTGCCCGCCCCCGGCCGTGCCGGCCGTGCCCACCACCGCACCCGCCGCACCCGCTGTCCCGGCCGTCCCCGTCACGCCGCTCGCCACGGCGACCCGGGCGAGCGCGGTCGGGGCGGGGGCCCCGGTCGTGCCGGCGGCCTACGCCGCGTACGAGCCGGCCGACGGGGACGGCACGGTCCAGCTCGCCAAGGGCTCGAAGGGGTCGAGCGGCTCCAAGGGCTCGTCGGGCTCGTCGGGCTCGTCGGGCTCGTCGGGCTCGTCGGGCTCGTCGGGCTCGAAGGGGTCGAGCGGCTCCAAGGGCTCGAAGACCGGGCGCACCGTGCACCACCACATCGACCACTACGACTCGAACGACACCACCGGCAGCGTCCACAACCACTGCTTCGGCAACCCGACGCCGGTGCCCGTCGGCTCGACCACACCGGCCCAGCCGCTGATCCCGGCACCGACCCCGACGCTGGCCCCGACGCTGCCGCCGGTCAAGCCGCCGGCGGTACCGCCGGCACCGACCAAGCGCTGAGGCCGACCAAGCGCTGAGGCCAGCCAAGCGCCGACCAAGCGCTGAGGCCGAGGGCCGGCCAGGCGGTCGGTCCCTCGGTCAGTCCAGGACCGGGTCCAGTCCCAGGGCCCGGTCCTGCTCCGCCTCTGCCTCGCGGCGCACCAGGCGGAACCACATGAAGACGACGAAGCCCGCGAAGACGAACCACTCCAGCGTGTAGCCCAGGTTCTGGAACGCGCGCAGGGTGAGCCCGTCCCCGCCCTCCGGCTGCACGGTCGGCACGGAGGTCAGGCCGGTGGGCGCCTCGTCGGCGGCCACCCAGCCGTCGTACCAGCCGTCGTACTCGAGCACGTTCAGCAGCGCGGCCCGGTTGATCATGCCGAGCTGCCCGGCCGGCAGACCGCCGGCCACCGCACCGTTGCTGCCGACGGCCTCGTTGGCCTGCAGCCGCCCGGTCACCGTCACCGACCCGCCCGGCGGCAGCGCGGCGGCCGATCCCGCGGTCCCCGCGGCCGGCGCCCCGGGCGCCCACCCGCGCACCACGGCCACGGCGTGCCCGTCGGCGGTGCGCAGCGGGGTGAGTACGTAGTAGCCCTGTTTGCCGTCCACCACCCGGTTGGGGACGAGGAGCTGGTGCTCGGTGTCGTAGCTGCCGGTCACCGTGACGGGCTTGCCGACGGTCTCCGTGGTCACCTGCGGGGTCGCCTGGTTGAGCAGCGCGTCGATCGGCCTGGCGTCACTCGAAGCGGTGATCGCCTGCTTGGTCTCGTTGTGCGTGGACACCCGGTCCTCGAACCGGCCGAGCTGCCAGGAGCCCAGCCACACGCACACCGCCACGGCCGCCACGGCCAAAGCGGTGCCGCCCAGCCATCGCGGAGTCAGGAGGAACCGGTACACACCCCCCACGGTAACCACTCCTCACACCCACCCCGCCCCCAGGGCCCGGTCCTGGCCCTCCTCACCCCGCCGGTCTCATCACCCCGCCGACGGCCTCACCCTCATCGACGTCCTCACCCGACCGAGGGCGAACCCGTCGGCTGCGGCGCCGAACCGCCCACCGACTGCACTCCGCCCCGGTACAGCGTCCCGCTGCAGGCCAGGGGCAGGGTCGCGGTGGCGGCGGTGGGGCTGCCCGGGGCCGGGGTGTGGGCGATGGTGGCGGTGGGGGCCCGGGTGGTGGGGTCGGTGGTCGGGGTGGCGGTGGGGCTGGGGGCCGTGGTGGGGCCCGCCGAGGGGGAGGTGGTGGCCCGGGGGTTGGCGCTGGGGGCGCTGGTGGCGCCGACGGCCGGGACGCCCGAGGCTGCCGCAGGGGCCTGGGAGGTCAGGGATGCCTGGTTGGCGCCGGTCGGGGCGCTGGTGGCGACGCCGGGGCCGGTGGTGCAGGTCTGGTCGGGGATCCAGGCGAACGGCACCCGGTATCCGGTCTGCGGGGCGAGTACCGGCGGTTCCGTGTCCATGGCGGTCAGGCCGCCGGCCGGGTCGCCCGGGGAGTGGTCGGCGGTGCGGATGCGGTTGCGGTCGCCGCCGCTGACGCCGGTGACGGCGACCGCGCCGGGCCCGCCGAGGCGGCAGCTGTGCCCGGAGACGTTGTAGACGGTGAACGAGCCGTAGATCCGTCCCGTCGCGTCGGCCGAGCCGACCTGTGCGGCGCCGTCGCCGAGGTCGGTGCGGGTGCAGAGCGGGATGATGTCGCTGTCGCCGGTCCCGGCGGTTCCGGTGGGTGAGACGGTGCCGTCGATGTGCGTGGCCCCGGTGCCGGGGGTGTGGGAGGTGGCGGGCGTGCCGGCGGCCGGCGGGGTGGCTCCGGTGCCGCTCGGGCCTGGGGGCGGGGCGCCGCCGGTGCCGCTGGTGCCGATGGCGGTGCCGCTGGGGGCGGTGGCGGCGGGGCTGTTGGCGTCGGCATTGCCGGGGCCGCCGGAGAGCCCGAGGTGTTCTCCTTCGTGCAGGACCGGGAGGGCGATCGCGACGGCGAAGGCGAGGGCGGCGGCTCCGGTCCAGGCTCCGCGCCGGGCGGCTCGCCGGCGGGGTACGGCTCGCCGGATCCGGGGTAGTCCGCCGGCGGAGGGCTGGATCCCGGCGACGGCGTGGTGCAGGAGTTCCCGTACGGCTCGTTCGTCGGACGACAGCCCGGACACCCCGGAGAGCTCCGAAACACCCGCAACACCCGCAACACCCGAGACACCCGAGGACCCCGGGGGCACCGGCGACCCCGAGGGTTCGGCGGCCACCCCGTCCACCCCGTCGACGCCGTCCACCGCCCGCCGCCCGGTGCCGTCCGCCCCAGCCCCAGCCGCAGCCCCCGCCTCAGCCATGACCGGCCTCCATCTGCGTGCGCAGGGCGGCGATTCCGCGCGATCCGTAGGCCTTCACCGAGCCGAGCGAGATGCCCAGGGTGTCGGCGACCTGCGCCTCCGTCATGTCCACGAAGTAACGCAGCACCAGAACCTCCCGCTGACGGCGTTGCAGACCACGCAGCGCGGCCTTCAACTGGTCGCGCTCCAGGGCATCGTAGGCACCTTCTTCTGCACTGGCCATGTCAGGCATGGGCTTCTGCAGCAGTCTCAGGCCGAGGATCCGGCGCCGCAGCGTGGAGCGGGACAGGTTGACGACCGTCTGTCGCAGGTAGGCCAGGGTCTTCTCGGGCTCGCGGACCCGGCGCCGGGCGGCGTGCACCCGGATGAACGCCTCCTGGACGACGTCCTCGCAGGTCGAGAGGTCGTCGAGGAGCAGCGCGGCGAGCCGCAGCAGCGAGCGGTAGTGCGCCTGGTAGGTCTCGGTGAGCAGGTCCTCGCTGGTACCCGCGTCGGTACCGGCGCCGGAGTCCGCCGCACCCCGTGCGGCCGCCGTCATCAGGTCGTCTTCCGGCCTACTCGCAGGCCACGGGGCGCGCGAGGGGAACGACACCGCGGCTCTCGCCGGAATGCCCGCCCTTGCCCCCACCATCACGTTCGCCACGCCCGTTGGACACTCGATCCCCTGTCATGGTTGCCCAGCCGGGGGCCCATTCTTCCGCATGGGCGGAAGCGGCCTCCAGGGGATTCCCTCGGGATTCCGGACAGATTGTGTCGAGGAGCGGACACAGGTATGGACACAGGTGTGGACACAATCGGGCACATCGGAACGAATGTCAGGCCTCACGGACCCGGTCCACCGCGGACTCAGCCTTGGTCCACCGTCAGCTCGCCGGCCACCAGTTCGGCGATCTGGAGCAGGTTGAGCGCCGCCCCCTTGCGCAGGTTGTCCCCGCACAGGAACAGGTCCAGTGCCTCCGGCTCGTCCAGGGCCCGGCGTACTCGCCCGACCCAGACCGGGTCGGTTCCGACCACGTCGTTCGGCGTCGGGAACTCGCCGGCCGCCGGGTCGTCGTAGAGGACCACGCCGGGTGCGTCGCGCAGGATGTCCTGCGCGTGTTCCTGGGTGACTTCCCGTTCGAACCGGGCGTGTACGGCCAGCGCGTGGGTGCGGACGACCGGGATGTGGACGCAGGTCGCGGAGACCTTCAGGGCGGGCAGGCCGAGGATCTTGCGGGACTCGTCCCGGATGCCCAGCTCCTCGGCGGCCCAGCCGCCCTCGCGCAGTCCGCCCGTCCAGGGCACGGCGTTGTACGCGAGGGGGGCGGCGAACGGCCCGTGGTCGGCGATGACCGCGCGCAGGTCGCCGGTCTGCCGGCCGACCTCGGTGCCCGCCACGAGCGCGGTCTGCTCGCGCAGGGCCGCCTCGCCGTCGCGGCCCTCGCCGCCGGCGGCCTGGTAGGAGGCGACGACGAGTTGGGTCAGCCCGTATTCGGCGTGCAGCGCACCGACCGCCGCGATCATCGCGAGGGTGGTGCTGGCCGGGCTGGCGACGATGCCGCGCGGGCGGATCCGCAGCGCGGCCGCGTTGATCTCGGGGACGACCAGCGGCACGTCCCCGGTGGTGCGGAAGGCGGCGGAGTCGTCGACCACCACGACGCCCTTGGCGGCCGCGATCGGCGCCCACTGGGCGGAGACCTCGTCGGGGACGGCGAACACGGCGATGTCGATCCCGGCGAAGGCCTCCTCGGTCAGCGGGACGACTTCGACGGCCTCGCCGCGCACGACCGGCTTGCGGCCGGCCGAGCGCGGGGAGGCGACGAGTCGGACCTCGCCCCACACGTCCTGACGGAGTGAGAGCAGGCCGAGCAGCACCTCGCCGACCGCGCCGGTGGCGCCGACGACGGCGAGGTTCGGCCGCCGGGTCATCGCCCGGTGCCTCCGCTGCGCTCCCGGGTCATCGCCCGGTGCCTCCGTAGACGACGGCCTCGTCCGTCTCGCTGTCCAGGCCGAAGGCGCTGTGCACGGCGCGGACGGCCTCCGGCACGTCCTCGGCACGGGTGACGACCGAGATGCGGATCTCCGAGGTGGAGATCAGCTCGATGTTGACGCCCGCGGCGGACAGCGCCTCGAAGAAGGTCGCGGTGACGCCCGGGTTGGAGCGCATTCCTGCGCCGACGAGCGAGATCTTGCCGATCGCGTCGTCGTAGCGCAGCGACTCGTAGCCGATGCCTTCCTTGACCCGGCCGAGCGCGTCGATGGCCTTCTGGCCCTCGGTCTTGGGCAGGGTGAAGGAGATGTCGGTCAGGCCGGTCGACGCGGCGGAGACGTTCTGCACCACCATGTCGATGTTGACCTCGGCGTCGGCGATGGCACGGAAGATACGGGCCGCCTCGCCCGGCTTGTCGGGCACGCCGACGACCGTGACCTTGGCCTCGGAGGTGTCGTGGGCGACTCCGGAGATGATGGCCTGCTCCATCTCGCCCCCTTCGGGCTTGTTCGGGTTGTCGTTGCTGACGATCGTCCCGGGGAGACCCGAGAAGGACGAGCGTACGTGAATCGGGATGTTGTAGCGCCGGGCGTACTCCACACAGCGGTCGAGCAGCACCTTGGAGCCGGAGGACGCCAGCTCGAGCATGTCCTCGTAGGCGATCCAGTCGATCTTGCGGGCCTTCTTCACCACGCGCGGGTCCGCGGTGAACACGCCGTCCACGTCGGTGTAGATCTCGCAGACCTCGGCCTTGAGGGCGGCGGCGAGGGCGACGGCGGTGGTGTCCGAGCCGCCCCGGCCCAGCGTGGTGATGTCCTTGCCGGTCTGGGACACACCCTGGAAGCCGGCCACGATCGCGATGTTGCCCTCGTCCAGGGCGGTGCGGATGCGACCCGGCGTCACGTCGATGATGCGCGCCCGGTTGTGGACGGAGTCGGTGATGACACCGGCCTGGCTGCCCGTGAAGGACTGGGCCTCGTGACCCAGGGATTTGATCGCCATGGCCAGCAGCGCCATGGAGATGCGCTCTCCAGCGGTCAGCAGCATGTCGAACTCACGGCCGGCAGGCAGCGGTGACACCTGCTCGGCGAGTTCGATGAGCTCGTCCGTCGTGTCGCCCATCGCGGACACCACGACGACGACCTCATGGCCGGCCTTCTTGGCGTCAACGATTCGGCGGGCTACGCGCTTGATGCCCTCGGCATCCGCAACGGATGAGCCGCCGTACTTCTGCACGACAAGGCCCACGTGCGCTCCTCGACTTGTGTCGTTTTCCGGGGGCACCAGGCCCCCGTACCCCCCGGGGGGAGGGGGGTGTGCGGTCCGCGCCAGTCTACCGAGCAGGGGTGCCCCGACCGGCGCTTTCCATATGATGAGACGCCTGTTTCAGCAGGTGATCGGCGAAACGGGTGGCTCCACCGGCAGGTCTGCGGGCGATTCGGTACGACCCCGAAGAATCGGCGGGTCCACGGACGGCGACCCGGCCGGATTTCCTCTCCGGGCGGATCGCTGAGGCATCCGTCACAGTCGACATCCGTCACCCTCGGCGCCGCGACCGCGATCACCGCTTCACCGGTTACCGCTTCACCGGTTGCCGGTTGCCGGTTGCCGGTTGCCGGTTGCCGGTTGCCGGTTGCCGGTTGCCGGTTGCCGGTTGCCGTTGATGCTTGCCGCTCACCGCTCACCCCTGCGGCCCTGGCCCTACCGCTACATCCCCAGCTCGGCTGCCATCAGGTCGCCCGCCTGCTGCTCCAGCTGCTCGTCGGTGAGCCCGTCGTCGTCGGTGTCCGCCCCGTCCGGCGCCGCGCCGATCGGGCTGTCCAGCCGGACGTGCGCGATCAGCGACTGCAGGGCCCGCAGCACCGCGGTGCAGGTCGTACCCCAGTTGGAGAGGTAGGAGAACTGCCACCACCACAGCGCCTCGCTGACCCGGCCCTCGCGGTAGTGCGTCAGGCCGTGCTGGAGCTCGCTGACCACGCCGGCCAGGTCGTCCGAGATCCGGAAGGCGTTGGGCTTCTCCGCCGGGCCGTACGGGTCGAAGACCTCGTGGTAGACGTCGATCGGCGCGAGCAGCTCGGCCAGCCGCTCGCGCAGCTGCTCGCCGTCCGGCTCCGGACCGGTGTCGGGCTCGAAGCGGTCCTCCGGGACGACGTCCTCGATGGCACCCAGCCGGCCACCGGCCAGCAGCAGCTGCGAGACCTCCAGGAGCAGCAGGGACACCGCGCTGCCCGGCTCGTCGCCCTTGGCGACCTCGGTGACGGCGAGCACGAAGCTCTCCACCGAGTCGGCGATCTGCACGGCGAAGTCGTCCGGCTCCGAGCCGTGCGCGTGGGTGTGCTGCTGGTTGATCGTCCGGTCAGACATCGAGCAGTCGTCTCCCTTCGAAGGCGCGGCCGAGGGTGACCTCGTCCGCGTACTCCAGATCCCCGCCGACGGGCAGGCCGCTCGCCAGACGGGTCACCTTCAGGCCCATCGGCTTGCAGAGCCGGGCCAGGTAGGTGGCGGTCGCCTCCCCCTCCAGGTTGGGGTCGGTGGCCAGGATCAGCTCGGTGACCGTGCCGTCCGCGAGGCGCGACAGCAGCTCGCGGATGCGCAGGTCGTCCGGGCCGACGCCCTCGATGGGGCTGATCGCGCCGCCCAGCACGTGGTAGCGGCCGCGGAACTCACGGGTGCGCTCGATGGCGACGACGTCCTTGGACTCCTCGACCACGCAGATGACGGCGAGGTCGCGGCGGGGGTCCAGACAGACCCGGCACTGCTCGGCCTCCGCGACGTTGCCGCAGACCACGCAGAAGCGGACCTTGTCCTTGACCTCCAGCAGTGTGTGCGCGAGCCGACGCACGTCGATCGGGTCGGCTTGCAGCACGTGGAAGGCGATCCGCTGGGCGCTCTTGGGCCCGACGCCGGGCAGCCTGCCCAGTTCGTCGATCAGGTCCTGAACCACGCCCTCGTACAACGTCGCGCCTTCCTTCGGATGGTCGGTGGTGCTCCGGTGCCATCATCCAACGAATCGGGCGTCGGACACAGCGCCCGACGCCCGACTCCCACATAAATCACATAGGTCTGTCGTCTGAACTTCAGACCCGTTCGGCCTACTCGGCTCGGAACGGCGGGCTCAGGACGGCAGGCTCAGATCAGCCGGGTCAGAACGGCAGGCCGGGGATGCCGCCGCCCAGGCCCTGGGTCAGCGGGCCCATCCGCTCGGCCTGCATCTTCTGCGCGGTCTGGTTCGCGTCGCGGACCGCCGCCAGGATCAGGTCGCCCAGGGTCTCGGTGTCCTCCGGGTCGACCGCGGCCGGAGCGATGGTCAGCGCCACCAGCTCACCGGCGCCGGTCACCGTCGCCTCGACCAGGCCGCCGCCCGCCGTACCGGTCACCTTCGCCTCGGCCAGCTCCTGCTGGGCCTTCGCGAGATCCTGCTGCATCTTCTGCGCCTGCTTCATCAGCTGCTGCATGTTGGGCTGGCCACCACCGGGGAACACGGCTCTCTCCTTGCTGTCACGGCTGTCTGCGGTGAGTCGTTCGTCACCGCCGAGCCTACGTGCTGCGTCCTGCTCAGGGGCCCCGGTAACTCAGCTGCCCCGGCTGCCCGGGTGCCCGGGTGGCTCGGATGCCCAGGCGGCTCAGCTCCCCCGGTGGTGGATCTCCTCCAGCACCGTCGCACCCAGCTCGCGGATGATCAGCTCCTGACCGGAGAACGCGTCCTCCTTGAGGTCCGGGTCGTCCTCCTCCGGGATGTCGTCCTCCGGCGCCACCGACTGCACCGGACGGGCCTGCGGCGCCGGAGCGGGCGGCGGGGCCTGCACCGGCGCGGACTGCACGGGCGGGGCCTGCAGCGGCGGAGGTGCCACCACGGGCGCGGGCGCCGGAGCGGACGCGGGCGCCATGGCCGGCGGGGCGGCCGGACGGGCCGGGGCTCCCCAGCCCCCACCACCCTGGGCGCCACCGCCCTGAGCGCCACCGGGAGCACCGCTCGGGGCGGCGCCGACACCGCCGGACGGGTCGACGATGCACTCGATCCGCCAGTCCACGCCCAGCGCGTCGGTCAGCGCGGCACGCAGCACGTCGTCGCTGTTGCTGCCGACGAAGCTGTCCCGGGCGCCGGCATTGATGAACGACACCTGGAGCACACTGCCGTCGAACCCGGCCACCTGGCCGTTCTGGCTGAGCAGGATCCAGGTGAAGCGGCGGCGGTTCTTCACCGCCTCCAGGATCTGCGGCCACAGCTGCCGGACCTGCGCGGCACCCTGCTGCGCGGCCGCCGACGGCTGCCCGCCGGGAACGGCCGCCGCGGGGGCCGCGGCGGGAGCCGGAGCAGGCGCGGGCACCGGGGCGGCCGCGGGGGACGGAGCGGCCTGCGGCTGCGGCGCGGCAGGCGCCGCAGCGGCCGGGGCGGGGGCGCCGCCACCGGCGGGCGGGAAGCTGCGCGGGATCGGCCAGGCACCCGGCGCGGGCCCGGCGGGCGCGGCCGGAGGCGGCGGAGCCTGCACGGGCGCGGGCGGCGCCACGGGCGCGGCCGGCACCTCCATCGCGGGGACGGCAGCGGGCACGGCAGCGGGCTCGACAGCGGGCTCGGCCACCGGCGCAGCCGCCGGTACGCCCAGCGGAGCCGCTCCCGGCACCGCTCCCGGCACCGCCATCGGCGCGGCGAACCCACCCGCCGCCGCTCGCCGCTCCAGCTTGTCCAGCCGCGCCTGCAGCGACAGCTCGTCGCTGTACGCGCCGGGCAGCATCACCCGGGCGCAGATCAGCTCCAGCTGCAGCCGGGGCGCCGCGTTGCCGCGCATCTCGGTCAGTCCGGTGTTGACGATGTCCGCGGCCCGGCTCAGCTCGGCCGAGCCGAACGCGTCGGCCTGCGCCTGCATCACCGCGACCCGGTCCGCCGGGGCGTCGATCAGCCCCTTCTCCCCGGCGTCCGGCACCGTGGCCAGGATCACCAGGTCGCGCAGCCGCTCCAGCAGGTCGGTGACGAAGCGGCGCGGGTCGTGCCCGCCCTCGACCACCCGGTCGATCACCTGGAACACCGTCGCCCCGTCGTGCGCGGCGAAGGCGTCCACCACCTCGTCCAACAGCGCGGAGTCGGTGTACCCGAGCAGCGAGGTCGCCATCTGGTACGTGACGCCGCCCTCGGCGGCGCCGGCCAGCAGCTGGTCCATGACGGACATCGAGTCACGCACCGAGCCCGCCCCGGCCCGGACCACCAGCGGGAACACCGTGTCCTCGACCTGGATGCCCTCGCGGCCGCAGACGTCCGTCAGGTAGTCGCGCAGGGTGCCGGGCGGGACCAGCCGGAACGGGTAGTGGTGCGTCCGGGACCGGATCGTCCCGATCACCTTCTCCGGCTCGGTGGTCGCGAAGATGAACTTGAGGTGCTCCGGCGGCTCCTCGACCACCTTGAGCAGCGCGTTGAAGCCGGCCGAGGTCACCATGTGCGCCTCGTCGAGGATGAAGATCTTGTACCGGCTGTGCACCGGTGCGAAGAACGCCCGCTCGCGCAGCTCGCGCGCGTCGTCCACACCACCGTGCGAGGCGGCGTCGATCTCGATCACGTCGATCGAGCCGGGCCCGCCGGTCGCGAGGTCCCGGCAGGACTGGCACTCCCCGCAGGGCGTGGGCGTCGGCCCCTGCTCACAGTTCAGACAGCGGGCCAGGATGCGCGCACTCGTCGTCTTTCCACAGCCGCGCGGCCCGCTGAACAGGTACGCGTGATTGACCCGGTTGTTACGCAGGGCCTGCTGGAGCGGAGCGGTCACGTGCTCCTGCCCGATGACCTCCGCGAAGGTCTCGGGGCGGTAGCGGCGGTACAGGGCTAGGGACACACCCCCGACGATATCGGGACGGACCGACAAACGCGTCGCCCCTCACTGCCCGGCCCCCGCAACCCCGGCTCCCCGGGAACGCAAAGACCCCTCGTGCACCCGCCAGAGCCCTCCTACCCTTGCTGCCTTCCGGCCCTGGGGGGGTTCAGAGAGATAACGCCACACGAGGGGCTGACCCCCACACTACCGGATCCCGGCCCCGACGATCCACAGGCCACCCCCACCCCCGGCCTGCGGGATAGGTGGTCGCGACCACCCCGAAACATGTACTAAGCTCTCCCACGGAGGATTCGCCTAGAGGCCTAGGGCGCACGCTTGGAAAGCGTGTTGGGAGCAATCCCTCACGAGTTCGAATCTCGTATCCTCCGCCTCCGCCCGCCAGGGCAGACGAGGGCCCCGACCGCTCAGCGGTCGGGGCCCTCGTCGTTCCATGGTCCCGGTTGGACCTGCGGGGTCTCAACGGGGCCGGCGATGTCCGGCCCCCGACGTGGGAGCCGACTACGAGCCGCCCCCGGGCGGCTGTCAGGGGCATCCTGCGGCCACAACCAGCATGCTCGGGCGCTGTGCGTTCCAGCTTCCGGATCTCCCCGCTTGCTGGCGAGGAGATCGGAGACCCTGACACCGACGACCGCCGGCAAGCTGCGGTTGCTGTGCGCGGAGTTCCAGGCTCCGGGCACAGCACCGTCGTCAGCTCGCCTGGGCGGCTGCTTCGGCTTCCGAGTTCTGGATGCCGAGGTTGGCGTAGGCCACGGGGTTGGCGTACTCCCACACCTTGACGACCTTGGCGTCCTCGATCTCGACCCGGAAGATGTACACGTTGCGGTAGACCAGCTTCTCCGCAGTGGACAGGATGTCGCCGTTGGCCTGTAGGAAGACCGACTTGGCGTCCTCGCTCACCGTGTAGACCTTGTCGAGGAAGGCGATGTGGTCGAACTTGGCCGCGACGGATTCGATGTAGCCCATCACGTGCTCCCGACCGTCGAAGACGTACCAGGGGCCGGGCGTACCCTCGATCGACAGCGGGATGGTGATGTTGGCGTGGGGCGCGAGCAGGACTCGCACGCCCGCCGGGTCGCGGCCCTCGAAGGCGGCGAAGAAGCCCTTCGCGGTGTTCAGAGCGGTCTCGTGGTCAATCGTCATGATGTTCTCCGTGGGTTCGGCGGCCCGGTCGGCCGAACGTAGTTGGTAGTGAGTGGCCGGTTGGTCGAGGGTGCGGTGGTCGAGCGACGTGCGCGCTGTCACCAGGGGGTCGGGGCGTGGGCACCGAGGAAGGTGCCGGTGGGGCCGTGCGGGCCGGCGGTGGCCGTGGCGACGATCACCGCAGCTCCCTCTTCCACGCTCTGCGTGCCCTGGTGCCCGTTCAGGTCGGTCGCGGTGAATCCGGGATCGACGGCGTTGACCTGGATGCCTGGGTACTGCTGCGCATACAGGACGGTCAGCATGTTCAGGGCTGCTTTGGACGAGTTGTAGGCGAGGAGCGGGATCCACGCCGGCACGATGGACGCATGCGCGGCAGGATCAGCATTGACCGCGAGCGACCCCAGGCCGCTGCTGACGTTGACAATGGCCGGGCTGTTCGCGGCCTGGAGCAGGGGCAGAAAGGCGCGCACGGTGCGCACCGCTCCGAACACGTTGGTGTCATACACCTGCTGCAGGTCGGCGGCGGTCAGCTCCTCGGTCGGCAGGGCAGGACCGGCGATGCCAGCGTTGTTGACCAGCACATCGACGGCTCCGGCTTCCTTGCGCACCGCTTCCGCGGCTGCTGCGACGGACCGGTCGTCGGTGACGTCGATGAGCAGCGGGCGGGCGCCCAGCGCTCTTGCAGCCTCCTCACCTCGGCGGGCGTCGCGGGATCCCGCATAGACGGTGTGTCCCAGCTCGATGAGACGGCGGGCCGTCTCGAATCCGAGCCCCTTGTTCGCTCCGGTTATCACTGTGGTGGTCATGGACTCCACCCTCGATGACCAGCGCGGATCGAGGGAGAGCCCCGGGCAGCGGGGGGCCTGGCAGTACCAGGCTGGGGCAGCCGACGAAGCCGACAATGGGGATGTGGCTCACGACGACACAGCACTCGGCACAGCTCTGCGCCAATGGCGCGACCGGACCAGCCCCCAGGACGCGGGACTCCCGGCTGGTGGTGTCAGGCGGGCACCCGGACTACGCCGCGAGGAACTAGCCCTGCTCGCCGGACTCTCCGTCGACTACGTCGTCCGGCTGGAGCGAGGCCGCGCCAATTCACCCTCCCCCCAGGTCCTGTCCGCGCTTTCCCGCGCCCTGCGGCTGTCGGAGACCGAGCGGGATCACCTGTTCGTCCTCGGCGGACAGGCCCCGCCCAGCGCCGGACAGGTTTCCCAGCACGTGCCGCCGAGCGTCCAACGGCTGCTCGACCAACTGCAGGACACCCCGCTCAGCGTCCACGACGCGGCCTGGAACCTCATCTCCTGGAACCCCCTCTGGGCCGCTCTGGTCGGCGACCCGTCCTCCTGGCGCGGAAGAGAACGCAACATCGCGTGGAGGCACTTCACACACCTGGCCGGCCGCGTCACCCACACCCCCGAGCAGCAGGCCAGCTTCGAAACCGCGCTCGTCTCCGACCTACGCACCTCCACCGCCCGCTACCCACGGGACAGGCCACTGCGATCACTGATCGCCGACCTGCGGCGCGAGGACGCTCGCTTCGACGAACTCTGGCGCTCCCACACCGTGGGCTTCCACACAACCGACAGCAAGACCATCCACCACCCCGCCCTCGGGCCGGTCACCGTGGACTGCGACACCCTCACCATCCCTGGCAGCGACCTGCGCATCGCCGTCTGCTCCGCGCCGGGTACCGCAACCGCGGAGCAGTTCGCCCTCCTCAAGACCATCGGCATCCAGGCCATCTCAGCTGCTGCCATCGATCCCACCCACAGCTCGTAGCCAGGGGCCCGCCCCTCCGCCGACGAAACCCTGGTTGCAGTTCTGGTTGCATTCACCCCCGTCCAACGCCGTCCGAAGCTTGGCAAGCGAGCAGCTCCGCCGCAGGCCAGGACGCTCCCGACCACCCCCGGACGGCCGGGCGAACAGTTGGAAAGCGTGTTGGGAGCAATCCCTCACGAGTTCGAATCTCGTATCCTCCGCCTGCACGAAGGCCCCGACCGCTCAGCGGTCGGGCCTTCGTGCCGTGGTTGCGGTGGCGGCAGCCCACCGGGCCTGTGGAAGGTCGGCAGGAGAACGCGACAGTACCGGCCCGCACCGGACCGTCGCCAAGGCCAGAAGATCCGTGAGCGCGGCCGGGTCGTCAATGTCCACTGCCTCGTCGCCGTCGGCGTCAACACCGAGGGCCGACGCGAGGTCCTGGGCCACGGATGCGTCGGATCGACAGCCTCCCCGCTGCGGGGCGTCCGCCCGAAGGTGCCGGGCACCAGATCGACCACCGCGACCATGCCGGGCTCGGTCGAACAGGGAGTAGCCTGGAGATCACCGAAGGCACTTCGCATGCCGGTACCGGATATTGGCGTCGTCTGCGGCGAACGACAATGCCGGACCAGACCTCTCGGCCGGGCCCGGGGACAGGTCTTTGATCATGACCACGACCCTCGATCGTGCGACGATGCCCACCACCACGGATTCCACCGCACGGCTCTCCCTCACGCCCAGTGGCGTGCGGCGCGGCCGTCTGGACGGAGCCTGGTGGCCGCGCTCGCGCGATCTTCTTCTCGAACTCCCCGCCCTGGCCGCCGAGATCGACGAGCGGTGGGGCCGGATCACCCGGATCACCGTGAACCCCGCGCAGTGGCCCGTCATCCCCCGGCGGATACCGGTCGCGGGTCACACCGTCCACGCGGGCTGGTTCACCATCGAACAGGACCCGCACATGATCATGGTCTGTTCCTACGCCCCCCGCCGGCTGAACCTGCTGGTCGTCCCGCCCCGGACGGATGCCGTCGAGGCCGCCCGGCTGATGGCCGAGGCCGCCGATCCCGCGAACACCAGGACCGCGAGCGAGTTGCTCGCCGCGGAGCCGAGCGCCGGTGCGACCGCGCCGGACACCCGTTCCGACTTCCTGCCGTCGGCCGTCACACCCTTCACCGGGCTTGGCGAGGCCGAGCGGCGAGCCGGTCTCGCCCGAAGCCGGGCCGCCTCCTGGCCGACATCCGCGTAGGCGGCGGACGGGAGCCGCCCGGGCCGGGGCGGGGCCTGCGTCACTCGCGTGACCACTCGGTCTCGGCCTGGGGTTCGCCGACGGCATCGGCCCCTTCCCAGAGGCGGATCCTGACCGCGCGGGGGCCGGGAGAGGGCCGGGAGAGGGTGCGTACGAACACGTCACGCAGGTGGTTGGCCGCCCGCTGGGGCGGCCCGTCGTATTCCAGCGGATTCTGGATCGGAGTACCGCCCTGCCGGGACCAGTGGCCGTCGTCGGCCTGGGTCTCCAGAATCCATCGGTACTGCCGCATCCTGGCCTCCCGTGCCGACGATCCCGCCCCCACCACGGTATGGGCGGGGTGGATCACCCGCGACCGGTGGACTCCGCCCGCGCTGTGGCTCGGCCTGCCGGTCGCACCAGCAGTTCCGAGCAGGTCGTCTGTCGTTCGAGAGCCACTGGGCACCGGGCACCGGGCACCGAGGATGAAAGCGTTCCCGATCGCCAACTCGTCATCGAACACCCGCCGAGGAATCGGCCGTCAGGTTTGGCCACGACACGCTCGCCCATACGTGAGGTGCGGGCCCCCGCCCACCGTCGGCTCGCCGGTCACCCCGGACAGACCTTGAAGGAGGCCGAAGTGGCACTCGTGCTCTTCCTGATCATCGTGGCGATCGCGCTCGGGCTGGTCGGTGTCGTCGCCAAGGGCCTGCTCTACCTGCTGTTCATCGGTATCGCCGTACTGATCGTCGCGCTGGCCCTCTCCGCCGTCCGTATCCGGCGCGGAGGCCGGTCCGCGCCCCGCTGAGCAGCCACCGGTCCGCGCCCCGCGCTGAGCAACCAGGTGGCCGCCGCTGGCTGAGTAGCGTTCCCGCGGTTCGCACGGGGCGGATCGCCGTCAGTATTCGGAGCCACTTCGCCGGTAGGTGCCCGCGACCTGGAGCCACGCTCCGGGGGTGAAGCACGCCTCGATCCGGTGCGGGGTGTCCTCGAAGACCCGCAGAACACGCAGAGCACCGCTTGGATGCAGGTCGTACTCGAAGGTGACGCCGTCGTCCGAGCCGTCCTCGTACTGGAGGTCCAGCGGCCCCTGCGAGGGCTCCGCCGGCACCCGGGCGTCGGCCGAGAGTTTCACGTAGACGGACATCTCGCTGTCCCGCCCTTCCTGCCTGCCCGAGGAGTCCGGCCCATGCGGCCGTTCCTCAGGACGCTTCGCTCGGCGGTCCGGATCCGATGCCGGTGGCGATGAGGATCTGCCGCGCCGAGTCGGTGTCGTCGGCCTGAACGGCGCGTGCCATCGAGGCCAGGGCCGCTTCCAGGGCCGCCTGCGGGGGAACGACGAGCAGGCTGAAGTGGTCGCGGTCGCCCCGGGTGATGATCACCGTGTCGTCACCGACCGGGTACTGGTCGATGTGCACCGATCGGCCGTCGACGACCAGCCGGGCCGGCACGTCGTCCCAGGCATCCGCGTCCAGCCCGACGCTCACCACGGGGCCGAGGTGTTCGGTCAACGCTCTGACCAGGCCGGGCAGCTCGGCTCCGACGTTCCGCGAACGCGGCCACCAAGCGCCGTCGAGCGAGCCCGCGCGCGACTCTGTGGTCTCCAGGCGCAACAAGACGGTCCCCGGCTTCGCGGACTGCCGAAACCGGTCGGGAAGCAGCCCCGAAGGCGGAGCACCCGCTTCGTCCGACATGGCCTCGCCACCTATCTGCGGGCACAGGCCGGGCCCGCGGAGGGAGAGCCGGTCCTTTGGGAGCGGCGGCTCGGGCTGCCCCGGTACTCCCACGGTACTCTGCCCGCGCCGGGCAGATCCGGTCGGTCACGAGAGCCCTGACGGGGTGCCGGTTCTCAGCGCCACTCGATCAGGAACAGGGTGGCGTCGTCGCTCGTGCGCCCGCCCCGCTTCTCCTTCAGGACGTGGGAGAGCGCCCGCACCACGGCCCGCACCCCCTCCTGCGAACGCTCGACGAGGTTGACCCAGTCGATGAGCTGTTCCTCCCCGAACTGCTCCCCGCCGGCCTCGCGCTCCTCGACCAGGCCGTCGGTGAAGCACAGGACCCGGTCACCGTGCCGCAGTACCCGCTCGCTGATCACCGGCTCCTCGCCGCCGAACCCCACCGGCAGGGTGGTCGCGCTCTCCAACCGCTCGACCACCACGTGGTCGCGGATCAGCAGCGGCGCGGGATGCCCCGCGTTGACCCACTGCAGGTGACCGGTGGCGATGTTCAGCCGCATCATCTGTGCGGTGACGAAGTGGTCCGGCCCGAACTGCTCGGCGACAGCCCGGTCCATGAACGCGTAGATCTCGGCCAGCCCGATGTCGGCGCGCCGGGCATGCCGGTACGCGCCGATGGCGACGGTCGCCATGGTGGCGGCGTCCAGCCCGTGGCCCATGGCGTCGATCGTGGCCACGTGCAGGAGGTCGTCGTTGAGCGCGTAGTCGAAACTGTCACCGGCCACCTGGTAAGCGGGTTCGAGGATGCCCGCCACGGCTACCCGGGGGACAGTCATCGACAGCGGTGGCAGCAGAGACCACTGGATCTCCGCCGCCACGCTCATCGGTTCCAGGCGCCGGGCCTGGAAGATCCGGTCGGTGTAGCCGCTCTTGGTGACCAGCAGATCCGCGACCAGGCCGGCGAAGCGCCCCAGGAGCCGCCGATCGTCCCCGTCGACGGCGTCCAGCGTGAGGGCCAGCACCCCCACCTCGTCGCCACCGTCCAGCAACGGCAGGTACAACCGCGTCCCGTCAGCCTGCGACACCTCGACGGGAACACCGCGCAGAAAGGCCGCACCCGCGGGGGAGCCATCGATCGGCACCGGTTCTCCCGTGGCCAGCCCCCTCCCCGACAGCGGCACCAGCACGAGCTGGCCGTAGTCCTGCAGCAAGAGCGCCGGATCACGGCCGCCGAACCCGCGTACCGCGTCGGCGACCAACGGAACGATCAACTGGGGCGGCAGCTCGTGTGCCTGATCGAGCAACGCCCCCAGCAGCCGTTCGCCATACCCCTCGGACCGGTCCGGTCCCGCTGCGCCGGACGGCCGCTCACCGCTCATCCTTTGCTCACCGCCGTCTGACTCCCGTCCTGGGCACTCGGCACCGCCTTGATCAACCCTGGCACCACGGTGCAGTTCGCCGGGGCAGGTCCTTCCATTACGCCCGACAGCAGTGCATCGCGCCCCCGGTCACGTCTCCCCTCACGAGTCGCCCGCCGGAACGGTCCCCGAGCCAGACGGAGCACAGCCCCGCCCTGGTTGCAGTTTCGGTTGCAGTCACCCCCGTCCAGCACCGTTCAGAGCCCAACCGACGGGACGCCCCGCCCCTGGTCAGGACGCCTACGGCCATCCCCGGACGGCCGGACGAACATTTGGAAAGCGCATTGGGAGCAATCCCTCACGAGTTCGAATCTCGTATCCTCCGCCTTCGCCCGCCAGGGCAGACGAGGGCCCCGACCGCTCAGCGGTCGGGGCCCTCGGCGTTCACAGTCTCATCCGCCTTTCCAGGGGCTCCGGCCGTGCACTGCGCCCGCCCTGACAATGGCCCCGTGCGGACGCACGGGGCCATTACTCGGTCAGGCCGGCAGGTACCACGTCTGGCTGGGGCTGGTGGTGCAGCCCGCGAGTCGGAGTTGTACGCCTTCGGCTATGGAGCTCTGGGGGTCGTCCAGGCAGAGGCCGTCGGACGGGTGGCTCAGGTAGCCGCTCGGGTGGACGACCCAGTGCTGGCCTGCGCTGCCGTCGCAGGTCGCCAGGGTGGCTGCTGTGCCGGTGGCCGGCTGCAGGCAGAGGCCGAGGGCACGGAGGCTGCCGTCGTTGCCGAGTGTCCAGATCTGCGAGCCGCTGTAGGTGCAGGACGAGAGCACCGCAGGCGCACCGGCCGAACCGTCGGTGAGGCACTTCTGGGCGGCCGCGTTGGTGAGTCCACCGGAGATCTGCACGCCGTTGTAGGGTAGCCGCCACTGCTGGGCGGGGGTGCCGTTGCAGGTGTAGAGCTGCAGCTGCACTCCCCAGGTGGTGGAGGCGCCGGGGTCGTCCAGGCAGAGACCGGTTCCGATGTTCACCAGCGAGTGCGAGGCCCCGGGGCGCCACTTCGCGGCGGCCTCGGCACAGGAGCCGAGCACGATCAGGCTCCCGGACGTTGTACCGGTCGGCTCCAGGCACTTGCCCAGCACCTGCAGGGTCCCGTCGTTGGCGAAGGTCCAGGTCTGCGCATTGGTGCCGTTGCAGCCCCAAAGAACGACCGGGTTGCCGTCGGTCGTCGCAGCGCGGAAGTCGTCCAGGCAGCGGCCCGGGATGCCCGAGGAGACCGTACCGGTGGGCAGGCCGGCCACGGGCTCGAAGGAGAAGGACTTGGTGGCGAGGCCGGTGCCGTTCTCCCAGATTTCGAAGCCGGCGGAGACTCCGCACAGGTACTTCGCCTGGGGCAGGTAGCCCCGGCTGATCGCGTCGATGGCGAACAGCCGGAGGTCGAGGTGGTCGACTGCGCTCGTCGCGGTCGGCAGCTGATAGTTGATCAGGTGATGGGTCGGCGAGATGGTCGCCGCGTTCACCTGGTAGCCCGTACCGCCGATGTCGACCGTGCCGACGGTGGTCGGCCCGTAGGGCTTGGCCTGCGGCCCCTGGCCGTTGAGCCAGATCATCAGCTCGTCGCTGGTGGTCGGGTCACAGCTGGTCGCGTTACTGCTGAACCAGAGGTCGTACGCGGCATCGTAGGTACCCGCGGCGCCCTGGGTCGTGTGCCAGGTGCTCGTCGCGTCACCGAGCGAGGCGACCGGGATCGGCAGGCCCTGGGTGGGCTTGATGTACGCGTAGGCCCCCGGCCCCTGGTTGGGGTTGGTGATGCTGCCGGCCGTCAACTGGCTGGTGGAGAGCGTGAAATCCGCGCCGCCGTCGGTGGTGACGCACTGGCTCACCGTCGTCGGGTCGGCGTTCCACTCGCCGGGGCCGAGCTCGTAACTACCTGACACGGTGAGCGTGTTCTGCCCGCACACCGTGCCGGCCGCCGCGACCGCCTCCCCGCTCAACGGGCCGAATCCGCTGGCCGCACACAGAAGTGCGGCGCCCGACAGTGCCACTCGGCGTCGCGCCGAGTCGAAGCCTCGCATGAGGACCCCCCTAGTCATCGTGTCGATGATCTTAGAGTCGCCCGCGCCGACAACCGCGCTGCCCCAACCGGCGAGGACGCAGTCGATTCGATGCCAGCGAGAAAGGAAGTTCGGAGCCCACCTCGCTACCTGCGCGCCGCCGCCTGCGCCCCCTCCTGGTCTCAGTTCTGGTCTCGTTCACCCCCGTCCGGCCGGGTTCAGCCGCTGTCCGGTCAGACACTCCGGCGCAGGCCAGAACACATGTGAACCCCGGCGGACGGGGTTCGGGAGAATTGGAAAGCGTATTGGGAGCAATCCCTCACGAGTTCGAATCTCGTATCCTCCGCCTCTGCCCATCAGGGCAAACGAGGGCCCCGACCGCTCAGCGGTCCGGGGACCCGAGGCGCCAGAAGAGGGGGGGCAGGTCCACCTCCAGGTCTGGCCCACTCCCCACAGCTCTCCGGTCGTGATCAAGCGATGGACGCCTGCCGGCTGACCCGCTGGAGGGTTGCAGTTCTGGTTGCATTCAGTCCCGTTCACGGTCATCCAAAGGCTCCGGTACTGGCGCCGCGCCCGAGCTCCCCGTCGGCCGGCGGCATTACGGCGGCTCCGTCTACGACTCGAATGCGACCTACATATTCCAGATCGGTGTCGTTGCTGCGGGGCCGACCATTCTGATGTCCCATCAGCTCGCGGCTGCTCAGGACGCCGAGGGGGGGTTAGGAGTCCGTGGCGCAGAGAGCATCTTCAACTCGGCCTGCTCAGCCTGCCGTCCGGCCCGACGCGGTGAAGCGCGCGGCACCGCCGGATCGGCCGGCCTGGCTGGCGCCGCCCACGACCGGCACCGGCGTCCCCAGCCAGGCCGAACGGCGGGCAGCCTGCGATCCCGGGCGCCGCCCGTCGGCCTTTCCGCTCCCGCGTCAGCCGAATGGCGCTCCGTTTCTCTCCGACAACGTGCGACCCGATCGTTACGCTCGGCTCGTGCGAAGGGCTGAGCAGCACGTGGAAGGCGCCGGACCGTTCGTTACCCGGCGCACCTGGGGTCTCCCTGAGGGGGGCACGACGGTGTGGGAGTCCAGGTTGGCACGCAGATGCGGTGTGATCACCGTACGTGCCGCGCAAGGGCCGGCAAGCACGACGACGAGCGCCGGCGTCGATGCTGCCGGCCTCGGCCGGTTGCGCAGAGTCAACATCATCGCCTCGGTCGCCTTCATCATCGGTGGCGCCCTGTTCGCTGCCGGGGCGGCTGTCGCCCAGTTCGGATCCGGAGATCCGATGGTGAGCGCCTGTATCTACTTCGCGGGGGGCCTCTTCTTCAACACGGGCGGCTACGCCGCGTTGCTGCAGGTCGTCAACGCCCCCCGCCGCTCAGGGCCAACAGATCCAGTGAGCACACCCCGCTGGAGATGGTGGAGTTACGAGCCGATGGACGTCGGCTGGCTCAGTACAGCGGTGCTCTTCGCAGGAACGCTGGTGTTCGCGGTCAATCTGCTGGACTCATTCCTTCAAGGGCTCACCGTTCAGCAGGTCAACCGGCTGATCTGGGCGCCCGATGTCGTCGGCTGCATGCTGTTCCTGGTGTCCGGGCATCTCGCCTTCGTCGAGATCTGTCATCGCTCGCGGCCCTGCGTCCGATCACGGAGCCTCGGCTGGTGGATCGTCGCGGTGAACCAGCTCGGTTCCGTACTCTTCATGGTCTCGGCACTGGCCGCCTTCACCCGCCCGAGCACCGGAAGCCTGATCAACGCCACGATCGCCAACTGGGGAACCCTCACCGGCGCGCTGTGCTTCTCCGTCGGCGGAGCGCTTCAGGTCTTTGAACGCCCCTGAGGAGGGTGATCCACCACGGTTGCCGACGGGAGCCTCTGCGGGCGGCCGAGGCGGAGACAGTCCATTGCTCAGGCATGACCCGGCATGGTTGCAGTTCTGGTTGCCTTCACCCCCGTCCAGCACCGTTCGAAGCCCAGCAGGCGAGCCGGTCCGCCGCAGGTCAGGACGCCTGCGATCGCCGCCGAACGGCCGGACGAACAGTTGGAAAGCGCATTGGGAGCAATCCCTCACGAGTTCGAATCTCGTATCCTCCGCCTCTGCCGGCCATGGCAGCACGAAGGCCCGGACCGCGTGGTGCGGTCCGGGCCTGGAGGCCGTGGGTGAGGCCGTCGGGCTGTCAGGCCGTCTGGCTGGATGCCGGGCGGACCAGTCGGCTGCGGACCGCCCACACGGCCGCCGCGAGGATGAACCCGTAGACGGACACCAGTCCGTGGCCGTTGTCCTGGGCGAACCACATCGCGAGGCCGAGGACCGGAACGCCGGCGGCCAGGGCGATCTCTTTGGGGAGGCGGGTGCGGGTGAGGAAGGCGAGGGCGAGGGTGGCGCCGAGGAAGTAGGTGGCGCCGGAGCTGCCGGCGAAGTTGCGGGGGTCGGTGCTGGGTCCGTCGCCGAAGCCGAGCAGGCTGTCGATGCGGCCGGGCAGCACGATGCCGGCGAAGAAGAAGACGAGGGTGAGCGTGCCGCCCCAGTACCACTGGGCGAGGGCGGCGACGGCGGCGAGGGTGACGAGGTTCCACAGGCCGCCGAAGAGGCCGCCGTTCTGCATGAACACCGAGGTGAACTCGCGCCACCAGCCGGACTTCGACGGGTCTCCGTCGAGCGCGTCCATGGCGCCGGACCAGGCCAGCTGGAGCAGGACACCGCCGACGGCGAGCACGGTCAGGGCGATCGCCGCCCAGGGGAGCGGCCGTCCGCGCAGGGTGTCGCGACCGACCACGCCGAGCCCGCTGTTGACCATCATGACCATCAGTGCGGCCGTGGTCACGTTGAAGACGATCGCCTCCATTGCCTGCCCCTCCCCCGGTTTCGGCGCTTCCCAACGCCGTTCGAAAACCTGATGGCGCAAAGCTAGCACAGTTTTCGAACAGTGTTGGAAAACGTTGTACGGTGGGATGCATGAAGCTCACCAAGGAGCGCATCGTCAACGCGGGCATGGCCGTCTTCGCCGAGGTCGGCTACCAGAACCTGTCCATGCGCCAGGTCGCCGACCGTCTGGACGCCCACGCCGGCAGTCTGTACTACCACGTGCGCGGCAAGGACGAGTTGCTCGCCCTCATGGCCGACCGGGTCTGCCGCCAGGCGTACGACGCCGGCACCGCAACCCTGGCCGCCCTCCCACCCGCCGCCACCTGGCAGGACCGCATCGAGGCCCAGGCCACCACCCTGCGTCTGAGCATCAAACAGCACCCCGGCGGCGCCCAACTCCTCGCCGAGAGCCCCGGCATCCTGAGCCCGGGCTCCCTCTCCCTGATGGAACGTCTGCTGCGCACCCTCCTCGACGCCGGCCTGCCCGCCGACCACTGCGGCATCGCCGCCGACACCCTGCTCAGCCACGTCACCGGATTCGTCCTCCAGGAGCAGAACCAGCCGACGACGGCACCGGCCGTCACCGGCGAGCGCTACGCCGAACTGTGCGAGCAGTTCCCCCTGCTCATGGGGCCGCTGATCCCACGCCTGAGCCAGGACGAGAAGTTCACGCGGAGCATCCGCCTGCTCTGTGCGGGCTTCGCGGCGCTCTCCTGACCACCGACAGCCGCCGACAACCACCGACAGTCGCCGACAACCGCGGCAGTGACCGGCGGTCGCCGGCAGCCACCGCCGCCTCGCCGACCGGTGTCCGCTTCGGAACGCGCTTGACTCCTCGAACACTCGGAACCAGGATCGCATCGAGATCGTTTCAAACGATGTTCGAAAGAGGTGGAGCGCCCTCGCGCCACCTGTCACCAGGGGAGGGAAACCGTGTCGAAGGACATGTACAAGGAGTTCTCGGACAACGTCGACCGCGAGGTCGCCAAGCTCGTGGACCGTTCCAACCGGGAGGCCGCCCAGGCCGTCGACCGGGCACTGGGCCGGGCGGGCACCGCAGGGGCGTTCGACACCGCCCACTGGCAGCGCCGGCTCGACGAACTGCTCACCGCCCACCACATCCCCGGCGCCGTACTGGCCGTCCTCGCCGACGGGGAGATCCACGAACTGGCGAGCGGCATCCTGCACACCGGCACCGGTGTCGAGACCACCACCGACTCGGTGTTCCAGATCGGCTCGGTCAGCAAGGGCTACACCGCCGCCCTCGTGCTGAGCCTCGCCGACGCCGGCAAGCTCGACCTGGACCAGCCGGTCGTGACGATTCTGCCGGACTTCGCCCTCGCCGACGCCGAGGCCGCCCGCACCATCACGCCGCGTCAACTCCTCAACCACACCAGTGGGATCGAGGGCGACTACGTGAACGACACGGGCCGCGGCGACGACTGCCTGGCCCGCTACATCGACGGCACCCGCACCGTCGGCCTCACCAACCCGCCCGGCGCCACCATGTCCTACTCCAGCACCGCCTACAACGTCCTCGGCCGGATCGTCGAGGTGGTCACCGGCCTGACCTGGGACGAGGCGCTCAAGGAACTGATCTGCGACCCGCTCGGACTCGAGCACACCATGACGCTGCCCGAGGAGGTCCTGCGCTTCCGCGCCGCCATGGGACACATGGGCGAGCCCGGCGAGGACCCGACGCCCACCCCGCTGTGGAACATGCTGCCCCGCTCCGCCGGCCCGTACGGCGGCATCAGCGCCACCGCGGCCGACGTGGTCCGCTTCGCCCGCCTGTTCATCGACGGCGGCACCGCGCCCGACGGCACCCGGGTGCTCTCCGCCGCCGCCGTGGAGGCGATGCTCACCCGCGAGGTCGAGATGCCCGACCAGTGGTTCCTCGGCGCCCACTGGGGCCTCGGCTGGGGCCTGTTCGAATGGGACGGCGCTCGCGGCTTCGGCCACGACGGCAGCACTTTCGGCCAACTCGCCTACCTGCGGGCCATTCCGGAGAAGGGGCTCGCCATCGCCCTGCTCACCAACGGCGGCGGCGCCGCGCCGAAGGTCCACGAGGCCCTCTGCCGCGAACTGAGCGCCGAACTCGCCGGAGTCACCATGCCCACGTTCGGGCCCGCCGAGAACCCCCCGGCCGTCGACACGGCACCCTTCACCGGCAGTTACAAGCGCGAGGGCTTCCTCATGACCATCACCGCCCGCACCGAGGGCGACGGCGCGGTCACGGGCGAGGGCGTGCTGGACCTGCGCTACGAGGGCGTCGAAGGCCTCGCCGGCACCTTCGACCCGCTCGTCTGGCACCTCACCCCGATCTCCGACACCCCCACCAAGACCGTCTTCGCCGGCCGCCGCAACGACAAGGACGCCTGGATCCCCGTCGTCTTCTACGCCCTCCCCGACGGCACCCGCTACGTCCACTTCGGCGTCCGCGCCACCGCCAAGTCCGCCTGACCCCGCCCGCCGAGACCGCCTGACCCCGGGCCCGCCCGGCGCCGCCGAGCCCGCCCGGCGCCGCCGGGCCCGCCCGACTCGCCAAGTCGGCCTGGCCCCGCCCCGCTTGCCGCCGCCCACCCCACCGGCGGCGGCAAGCCGGCCCGGCGGCCCCGTGAGCACGTTGGCGCGGCGCGCACCCTTCCGCCGTGTGACGGGCGCACCACTGCCCCGGTACGCCATTCTTGAACCTCCGGCCGTTCGGCCCGGGACGCAGTCCGTTCTCTGTGGTGAGGTGTTTCCCATCGGTAAGGCGAGTGGATCGGCTCTGGCCGCGTGGCTGCGCGGTGTCGACGGGCCGCGGTTGGTACGAGTCCTGACAGCACGGCCGGACGCCGCGGTGGCTCCGGAGCCGCAGTCGGTCGGCGAACTGGCGGACCGGCTTCAACGCCCGGCGTCGGTGGCGCTGGCCCTGCCCCGGCTCACGTTGCCCGAGCTTCAGGTGGCGGAGGCCGTCGCCGCACTGTCACCCGCCGCCCCGGACGTCCTGGCGGACGTCCTGGACGCGACGGACGGGGACCGCGCCCGCCGGTTGGACGCGGTGCTGGAGGCGCTGGCCGATCGCGCCCTGGTGTGGCCGGGGGACGACGGGCGGCTGCACACGGCGGCGCCGCTGCGGCGGGCGTGGGACTCGCCCCTGGGGCTGGACGCGCGACTGGCACAGCTGCTCGCGGACACGACCTCCGACGATCTGGGCCGCATGCTGACGGCCCTGCGCATCAGGCCGACGGGACGGAAACAGCAGCGGCTGGCGGCACTGATCGACCACCACAGCGATCCGGAGCGGGTCACCGCACTGGTGGCCAAGGCCCCCGCCGACACCCGGAAACTCCTTGAGCAGCGGGCGAGTCGGGCCCCGGAGCGCCCGGCCTTCATCGTGTTCGGGGCCCCGTCCGACTCCGCGCCGGGCGAGCGGTGGGCGCTGGAGCGCGGACTGCTGATCCGGGACCGACACCGGTACGGGCCCGCCCGCATTCCCGCCGAGGTGGCGCTCGCCCTGCGCGGCACCGGCTGGCACGCTCCGTTCACCCCCGCCCCGCCCGTCGTGCGGTCGGCGCCCGTCACCGGGTCGGAGATCGACCGGGAAGCCGCGGCCGCCGCCATGGCGTTCGCCGCCCACGCCTCCTCCGTCCTCACGGCGTGCGCCGCCGCTCCACCGGCCCGGCTCAAAGCCGGCGGGATCGGCGCCCGTGAGCTGTCCCGACTCGGCAAGGCCGCCCACTGCGAGGAGATCGTGGTGCGCGTCGTGCTGGAGGCGGCCGACGCGGCAGGACTGCTGGCCCGGGACGGGGACCGGGTCGCGGCGACCGAGGCCTACGACAGCTGGGCGGAGGAGGAACCGGCCCACCGGCTCGCCGTACTCCTCCGGGCCTGGTGGACACTGCCGCGAACCCCCGGCGGGAGCCGGGACGAGGACGGGAAGTCTCTGCCCGCCCTCGCCGGAACACCGCCCTGCGAAGGCTGTGTGCAGGGCCGGCACGGGCTGCTCGCGGCCGCGGCGAAGCTCCCGGCGGGCGAGGGCGCGACGGACCCGGCAGACCTGGGGGCGCTGATCGTGTGGCAGCGTCCACTCGTCGACGAACTCGCTCAGGACGCCACCCCGTTCGCCACCCTGATCCGCGAATCGGAGCTGCTCGGAGTGCTCGCCCTCGGGGCCCTGTCCCCGATCGGGGCGGCCCTGCTCGCCGATGACGCCGACGCGGTGGCCGCCGCCTGTCGGCAGCTGCTGCCCGCGTCCACGGGCACCGCCCGCTTCGGCAGCGATCTCACCGCCGTCGTCGCCGGCACGCCCTCGGCATCCCTCGTCATGCTGCTGGACTCCGTCGCCGACCGGGAGACCTCCGGTGCGGCGTCCGTGTGGCGGTTCAGCCCCGGAAGCGTCCGCCGCGCACTCGACGCGGGCCGTACCCCCGACGCGCTGACGGCCGACCTGGCCGCCGTCGCCGTCGCGCCGCTCCCCCAGCCGCTCTCGTACCTGATCCAGGACACCGCGCGCGGCCACGGCCGGGTGCGCGTCCTCTCCGCGGCCTGCGTGATCCACGGCGCGGAGCCCGCGCTACTCGCCGAGTTGGCCGCCCACCGCAAGCTCGCCCCGCTCGGCCTGCGGCTCCTGGCACCGACGGTGCTGGTGAGCCGGACACCGGCGGACAAGACGCTCGCGGCACTGCGGTCGGCGGGCTACGCCCCCGTCGCCGAGAAATCCGACGGGTCCGTCCGCATCGAGCGGGCCAAGCAGCACCGAGCGGCGGGCCCGGTCCCTGCCCCGCGCAGGGCCGGCAAGGAACAGCCCACGTTCGCCCGCGTCTCGAGCGCTCGGCCGGCCGCCGACCTGAGGGCCCTCGCCACCCGGCTGCAGGCGACCCCGCAGGAAGTCCCGGAGCCCGACCCCTGGGACGGGCGCCCCTACAACAGCGACACCGAGGAGATCATCGCGGGGACCGCACGCAACCTGTCCTTCACCGACGTCCGTCAGCTGGCCCACGCCGTCAACGAGGGGCAGACGATCACGATCGAGTACATCTCCGCATCGGGCAGTGCGACCGTCCGCACCCTCAGCCGCCTCGAACTGGATGAGCCCTACCTCCACGCCTGGTGCCACCTGCGCGACGACGAGCGGATGTTCACCCTCTCCCGCATCCACGGGGTGATGCCCGCGTAGCCGGGAACGCCGCAAGGAGGAGACGCGGCACGGAGCCGGGGGCCCGCACCCCAGCTGTCCGCGGGGTGGGTGTCCGATTCGTTCAAGACCCGGCGGCCGGGAGCTGCCTAGCGTGGCGGCATGACCAGCACACCCGCACCGCAGTTCGTCTTCATCGGGCTCGCCGTATCCGACATGGGCGCCTCGGTCGCCTTCTACCGGCGGCTCGGCATCGAGTTCCCCGAGGGCGTCGAGCAGGCGCCGCACGTCGAGGCCGAGTTGCCCGGCGGGCTGCTCCTGGTGCTCGACGCCGAGTCCACCATCCGCTCGTTCCACCCGGCCTGGCAACCGCCGGCCGGCGGTGGGCGCACCTCGCTGGCGTTCCGCTGCCAGGGCCCCGCGCACGTGGACGCGTTGTACGAGGAACTGACCGGCGCCGGGTACCACGGGGAGTTGAAGCCGTGGGACGCCTTCTGGGGCCAGCGGTACGCCGTGGTGCACGACCCGGACGGCAACGGGGTGGACCTGCTCGCGCCGCTGCCCTGACCGCCCGCTGACCGGCCGCCGAGCGAGCGGCGAACGACCGCTGGACGATCGTCGAGCCATCGCTGAGCGAGCGCCGAGCTATCGCTGGGAGGACAGCAGGGCGGTCACCGTCATGCCCGCCAACTCGCGTACGTCGCGCGCCAGATGAGCCTGGTCCGCGTAGCCCGTCCGAGCCGCCGTCTCGGCGAGCGGGACGCCGGAGCGGGCCAGCGCGAGGGCGCGCTGCATGCGCAGGATCCGGGCGAGCGTCTTGGGACCGTAGCCGAAGGCGGCGAGCGAGCGGCGGTGCAGCCGACGCGCGCCGAGGCCGACCGCCTCGGCCGTCGCCGCGACGGACCGGCCGGCCGCGAGCGCGGCGACCACCGCCCGGACCTGCGGGTCCTCGGGCTGCGCCGCGGCCGCCAGACGCAGGGCCAGGGCCTCCAACTCGGCGGCCGGGTCGGGTGCCGCGTCGATCCGTTCGGTGAGGCGCCGCACCTCGGCACCGGACCGCAGGTCGGCCAGGTCGACCCGGCGGTCCCGCAGCTCGTGCGCGGGGACACCGAGCAGCCCGGGGGCGGTGCCGGGACGGAAGCGCACGCCCACCCACGGGCCCGACAGCCCTGGTCCGGGACGGAAGGCCCGGGTGTCCGGGCCGGCGACGAGCAGCCGCCCCTCCGTCCACAGCAGGTCCATGCAGCCGTCGGGCAGCACGGGCAGCTCAGTCCCGGCCCCACCGCCGCCCGTACGCCCGACGGCCCGCTTCGTCCACACGACCGCACCGGGCAGCCGGGACGCGCGCTCCACGTACTCGGAGGACATGGGGCGAAGGCTACGCGCCCGCGCCGGAGAGTGCCCCGGATGGCCGAGGCCGAACGCTGACGGCCCCCCGCCCCGGCCGCACGAGGCAGCCGGGGCCGGGGGCCGTCGGGCAGGGCCGTCAGAGCCATCGGGGCCGTCGGGCAGAGCAGCGGTTCAGCGGACCGTCTCGGCCGCCGGTGCCGACGCTTCCGCCGTCTCGGCCGGTGCCGACGCTTCCGCCGGTTCCGCCGTCTCGGCCGGCAACTCGTTGTCGACGGCCTTCGCGTCGCCCCCGCGCATCAGCACCAGGGTGAGCGCCGCGGCCGCCACGACCGCGATGCCGCCCACCGTGAAGGTGGTGGAGGTGGCGGTGTTGAACGCCTCGCGGGCGGCCGCGACCAGCCCGCCGTCCCCGGTGGGGCCCGCGACGGCGAGCGCCCCGGTGATGTCGTGGCGCGCGGCGGCGGGGGCGCTGTCGGGCATCGCGCCGGTGTAGGTGCTGGAGAGCACGGTGCCGAGGATGGCCACGCCTAGCGCGGCGCCCGACTGCTGGATGGTGTCGTTGAGCGCGGAGCCGACGCCCGCGTGCTCGCCGGGGATCGCGCCCATCAGGGCGTTGGCGGCGGCCGGCATGCCGAGGCCGGAGCCGACGCCCAGCACCAGCATGGCCAGGGCGACCTTGGTGAAGCCGTCGCCGACCGAGAGGGTGGCCAGCAGGCCGAAGCCGCCCGCGATGACCAGCATGCCGACGGCGGTCAGCACCCGCGCCGGGACCTTCTTGCCGAGCGCGGCGCCCACCCCGTTGAACACCAGCGAGGCGACGGCGAGCGGAATGAAGGCCAGGCCAGTGTCGGTGGGCGAGAACTCCAGGACGAACTGCAGGTACTGGGTGAGCACGAGCATCAGTCCGCCGGTGGCGAAGGTCAGCAGGACGAGCGAGAAGCTGGCGCCGGTGAACACCCGGTTGCGGAACAGCGCGAGCGGGACCATCGGCGAGTCGGTGCGGACCTGCCGGACGGCGAACCCGGTCAGCGCGGCCACGGCGACGGCGAGCGCACCGAGCGTTCCCGCGCTGGTGAAGCCGTCGCGGGGCAGCACGATGATCGACCAGACCAGCGCCGTCATGCCGACCATCGACAGCACCATGCCCGGCAGGTCGGGCCGACGCCACGGCCCCTTGGACTCCGGCATCAGCAGCACCGCCGCGAGGATCGCGACGGCCGCGATCGGCACGTTGAGCAGGAAGACCGCGCCCCACCAGAAGTACGCGATCAGCGCGCCGCCGAGCACGGGCCCGCCGACCAGGCCGACCATGGCCACCGCGGTCCAGGCGGCGATCGCCTTCGGCCGCTCGTCGTCGTCGAAGACGGTGATCAGGATGGAGAGCGTGCTCGGCATGACCAGCGCGCCGCCGACGCCCATCAGGACGCGTCCGGCGATCAGCTGGCCGGGGCTGTCGGCGACGGCCGCGACCAGTGAGGCGGCGCCGAACAACGCCAGTCCGACGATCATCACCTTCCGGCGCCCGAAGCGGTCGGAGAGGCTGCCCGAGGTGAGCAGCAGGCCGGCGAAGACCAGGATGTACGAGTCGATGATCCACTGGATGTCCTGCGCCCCGGCCTTGAGGTCCTCCGCGATCGGCGGGATGGACACCGTGAGCACCATGTTGTCGATCACCAGCACCAGGCTGCTGAGGCACAGCACGACCAGGATGAGCCAGCGTCGCGGATTCCGTTCCATCGCGTTCCCCCTTCGAACTTCTCGAACTTCTCGGGCCGCTCGGGCCGCACGGCCCGCACGGCCGCTCTGGCCGCTGTGGCTTCTCGAAACCCGAGATCGGTAGTTGGCGCGGGCACACCGTCCGCCGTCCCCACGGATACGGTGTGCGCCGCTCCGAACACTGTACGGACGCCGCACACTGTTCGCAACGACGTACACCGTTCGGAGCGGCTTATGCTGAACCCGACCGAGCCCGACGGGCGGCGGCGGTGATCACGAGTGACGAGGAGGGCCGGATGGCGGCCAAGCCGGAGGACGGTACATCGGGCATCCCGACGCTGTGGACCCGACCGCAGCGACCCCGCCGGGAGCAACCGGCCCTCAGCCGCGAGCAGATCGTGACCGAGGCCGTCGCCCTCCTGGACAGCGACGGCATCGAGGCGCTGAGCATGCGCAAGCTCGGCGCCCGCCTCAACGCCGGCGCCACCTCGCTGTACACCCACGTCACCAACAAGGACGAGCTGGTCGCACTCGCCGTCGACCACGTCTTCGCCGAACTCCCGCTGCCGGAGACGACCGGCCCCGAGGGCGGCGCGAGGGTCTGGCGCGCGGCCATCGAGGAGTGCGCCGAGGGCGTACGCGCGGTCATCCTGCGCCACCCCTGGATGGTCTCGGTGCTCGGCGACGTCGGGATGGTCTACTTCGGTCCCAGCTGGATGCGGCTCTCCGAGGCCTTCCTGACACTGCTGGAGACGTCCGGGCTCGAACTCGTCGACGCCAACGAGGCGATGGGCGTCGTCATCGGCTACACCATCGGGTCCGCCACCGTGGAGGCCGCCTGGCTGAGCGCGCTGGCCAAGCGCGGCCGGAAGGAGCAGGAGTGGATGGACCAGCTCCTGCCCGCCGTCATCGAGGCCACCAAGGACCACCCCCGGCTGAACCGGCTGTACACCACGCACGCGTACGAGGAGGTCGAGGGCGGCCGGGACTCCGCCTTCCTCAGCGGCGTCCGGCTGATCCTGGACGGGATCGAGGCCTCGTGGGCGGCCCGGTCCACCGACCGTCAGGGCTGAACACGCCTCCTTCTAGAGCTCGTTGAGAGCCTGCACCTCCGCGTACCCCGGCACCGGCCCCACCGGCTCGCCCGCGCGCACGGCGGCCGCCGTGGCCACCGCCGCCGCCAGCGCGGAGCGGTACAGCAGCGAGCCGAGGCTGACCCGGGCCACCCCGAGCGCGGCCAGCTCGGCGAGGCCCGGGCCGGTCGGCGTCCACAGGATGTTCAGCGGGACGGCGAGGGCGCCGACCACCCGGGCGATCGCCGCCGGTTCGGCCAGCCCGGGGACGAACACGCCGTCCGCGCCCGCCCGCTGGTAGGCCTCCAGCCGCCGGAGGGTCTCCGGCTCGGGGTCATCCTGCGCGGGGGCGGCCTGGGCGGGATCGGCCGGCGCGGGATCGTCCTGCACGGGGGCGTCCAGTGCGGGGGTGTCCTGCACGGGGGCAGACGGCGCGCACCAGTAGGTGTCGGTGCGGGCGTTCACGAACAGCTCCGGCACGGCCGCCTTCACCGCCGCGACCTTCGCCGCGTGGACGTCGACCGGCGCCAGCGTGCCGTCCGCCCGACCGTCCTCCAGGTTGATGCCGACCGCCCCCGCCTTCGCCAACTCGACGGCCAGATCGGCGGCTTCGTCCGGGTCGTCGCTGAAGCCGGACTCCGCATCGACACTGAGCAGGAAGCCGCCGCGCCCCAGCCGCCGCGCCAGCCGTACGGTCTCCGCGCGGGTCGCGGCCGCGCCGTCGGGCAGCCCGGCGGCGGCCGCCACGCCCAGGCTGGTGGTGCCGATCGCGGGGTGGCCGGCGGCGGCGAGGGCGACTGCCGAGGCGTGGTCCCAGGCATTGGGGAGCAGCAGCGGGCGGCCGGGGCGGTGGTGCAGGGCGGCGAACGGGGTCATGGCGCGGTCTCCGTGGTCCATGGGCTTTCCAGCGTTCTTCTGCTTCAACTGCCCGTACGGGCTTGGGTGTTCTGCCGGGCTTGGATGTTCTGCCGGGCTTGGATGTTCTGCCGGGCTTGGATGTTCTGCCGGGCTCATGCGTCCTCCCGTGCCGCCGCCACCGCTTCCGGCCGCCGGAGGTCGCCCACCGAGTCCGCGTAGTACCCGGACCCCGCGACGTGGCGAACGATCCGCCGGAAGCTCCAGCCGGTACCCGGCGAGTCGTCCAGGGACGCGTCCGGCAGCGCGGCCACCCGGCGGGCCCAGATCCCGGCCAGCCGGGTGAGGCGGCTGCGAGCCTCGTCCAGGTCGGCGGCGGTGAACGGGGCGAGGTCGGCCGGGGTGGTGACGTTGGAGGCGTGCCAGTGGTCGGGCTCGGTCGGCTCGTCGGCCAGCCGGGCCTCCAACTCGGCGAGGTGGTCGAGGAGATGGTCGGTGACGCGGCGAACCGCCTTGTGTGGCGTATAGGTTCGGCCGTCGGCGTTGACGATCGGACGTCCGTCCCAGGCCGTCCAGGTGGCGGCCAGGGCGAGCACGTGGTCGACCATCTCCGGTACCAGTCCGGCAAGTTCGGCCTTGCCGACGCCACTCCGAGCCGCCGTTTCGGAGTCCACCGACGCCAGGTCGGCAGGATCGGAGGCCCCGGACAGGATGCCCGCCGCGATGACCAGCGCGTGCGAGCGCCCCGGGCAGATCCGGGGCAGCGCGCCGAAGGTGAGTGCCACGCCGTCCGGCGCCTCCGGCTGCGCGGCCGCGATGTCCAGCACCACATGCGTCCCGGCCGGTACGGCGTGCCCGCCGACCTCGGTCGCCCGGGCGGCGAGGCGGCGCATCACCCGCACCGGCGGGTCCTCGCGCAGCGCGCCGGCCAGTCCGTCCGCATGCCGGCGGGCGCGCTCGACCAGCTCGGCGGTGGCGTCGCAGGCCTGGACGAGCAGGCCGATCCGGTTCGCGGCCGTCTCCTCGTCCGGGTCGCCCATCGCGGGCAGCAGCCGGGCCACCGCCGCGTCCGCCGCCGGGTCGTCCGGCGTGTCCGCGAAGTACGACCGGGCGACCGTCGCGATGTCCCGCGCCACGGCCTCCGGGTCGGCCAGGCCGAGCGCCGCCGCCAGTACCCGGACCACCCGCAGCCGCACGTCGGGTTCGAAGCCGCCCGCGGCGGCCACCCGCAGCGCGACCGGGTCCAGCCGCTCCAGGTCGGCCAGCACCAGCGCCCGGCGCCGGGCATGCGGTTCGCCCGAGCTGAACCGGGCGACGGCGGCCCGCAGCCGGGCCACCCCGGCGGGCCCGCCCGGGGCTACGGGCGCAGCGGGCAGCGGGACCAGCGCCGGGTCGGCCTGGGCCGCCGTGACGTCGTGGTACCGGGAGAAGGTCATGGTTGCGGATGCCATGGTTGCGGATGCCATGGTTGCGGATGCCATGGTTGCGGATGCCATGGTTGCGGAGCCGGAGATCACCGTCGGTTCGCTCATGCCGCCATCGTGGCCCCGGGTCGTTTCGGCCCCGGCCGAACTGTGCCGGAGCGACCATGGAGGCATGCCCCCGACTCCGTCGACCCACCCGACGCGCCCGACTCTCCAGCCCCGGCCGCCCCGGCATTCCGACCACGGCGGCACGGCGCTCGCCGCCCTCGCCGCCCTGCTCGCCGACCCCACCCGCGCGGCCTTCTGCTCCGCCCTGCTCGACGGCCGCGCCTGGACGGCCGGCGAGCTGGCCCGGCACGCGCGCGTCGCACCGTCCACGGCCAGCGAGCACCTGTCACGGCTGATCGCGGGCGGGCTGCTGGCCGAGGAACGCCAGGGCCGACACCGCTACGTCCGGCTGGCCTCGCCCGCCGTCGCCACGCTGCTCGAGGACCTCACGTCCTTCGCCGAGTCCGGCGGCAGCGGCACGTCCGCACCCCGCAGCCTGGGCGAGGCCACCCGGCTGAGCGCCGAGGCCCGCGCCCGCACCTGCTACGACCACCTGGCCGGCCGCCTCGGCGTGGCCGTCGCCGACGCGCTGCTCGCCCGCGGCCTGGTCGCCGACGAGGCCGGGCTCGCCGTCACCGAACACGGCCGGGACTGGCTGGCCGCACAGGCGATCGAGCTGCCGCCGTGCTCGGGCCGGCGCGGCGCTCGCCCGGTGGTGCGCAGTTGCCTGGACTGGACGGAGCGCCGCAGCCACCTCGGCGGGGCGCTGGGCGCGGCGCTCTTCCGGACCGCCCTGGACCGCGCCTGGGTGGAGCGGATCGGCTCGGGCCGGGCCCTGCGGGTCACCCCGGACGGCGGCCGGGCGCTGCGCGAACTCCTCGGCGTGGAAGCGCCCTGACGACGCCCGTTCCGCCCTCACGCGTGCCGTTCCGCCCTCAGCCCATCGACTTCGCCCCGTCCAGCGACTCCCGGATGATGTCCGCGTGCCCGGCGTGCTGCGAGGTTTCGGCGATCAGGTGCAGCAGCACCCGCCGGGCCGACCAGGTCGCGCCCGGTTCGAACCACGGCGCCGGCGGCAGCGGGTGGGCGAGGTCGAGGTCGGGCAGGGTCCGGACCAGCTCGTCCGTCGCGCGCGCCACCCGCTCGTACGCGTCGAGCAGCCCGGCCAGCGTCTCGCCGTCCGCCATCCGGAACTGGGCGGCCCACGCCCCGGCGCCGCCGTCCCCGCCCGGGTTCGCGTCCCCGCTCCGCATCGCCTCCGCGCCGCCGGTGATGAACCGCCCCCAGCGGGCCTCGACCGCCGCGACGTGCTTGATCAGGCCGCCGAGGCAGAGTTCGCTGACCGTGGTCCGCTCGGCCGCCTGCGCGTCGGTGAGGTCGCGGACAGTGCGCAGCAGCAGGCCGCGGTGCTTGTCGAGTGTCTCGACGAGTTCCTCGCGCTCGCTCATCGGACGCGCCCCGGCAGGCACGCGCCCGACCACCGCTCGCCCGACCACCGCTCGCCCGAGAACCCCTCCCCCGACAGCCACGCCCCCATCAGACGTCCACCGTGTTCGGCTGCTCGCCGACCGTCCGTCCGAGGTCGATGATCCCGAAGGCCGCGCCCTGCGGGTCGCCGACCGCCGCGAACCGCCCGAACGGGGTGTCCATCGGCCCGAAGTGCACCTTGCCGCCGCGCGCCGTCAGCCGTTCGATCGCGGCGTCGGTGTCGTCCACGGCGAAGTAGACGCTGATGTACGAGGGTGCCTCGGGCGGCAGGAAGTCGCCCTCCGCCCCCATCCGGCCCAGCACCGGCCGGTCGCCGATCCGGAACATCCGGTAGTCGAACTCCTCGGAGTCCATCTTCTTCACGTCGTACGGGAAGACCGCCGGGAAGAAGGCGTCCGCCTTCGCCGGCTCGCGGGTCACCAGTTCGGCCCAGCTGTACGCACCGGGCTCGCCCTGCTTCTCGAAGCCCTCGTGGCGCCCGGCCTGCCAGACGCCGAACACGACGCCGCCCGGGTCCTTGGCGACCACCATCGTGCCGAAGTCGCCGACCTGCATCGGCCCCATGACCACCTCGCCGCCGTTGGCGCGGATCCGCGCGGCGGTGGCGCCGGCGTCCGGCGAGGCGAGGTACAGGCACCAGGCGGACTGCGCCTGCTGGCCGGGCATCGGTGGGACGACGGCGGCGACCGCCTTGCCGTCCGAGTACGCCTGCGTGTAGTTGCCGAACTCCGACGAACTCTCGCCGAAGGTCCAGCCCAGTACGTCCCCGTAGAAGTCCTTCGCGGCCTCCACGTCGGTGAACATCGCGTCGGCCCAACAGGGTGTGCCCTCAGGTAGCGCAGCCATCTCTCTGCCCTCGTGTGCGGCGAAGTGCGCACGCCGGAAGGCGCACGCCGGCCCCCGACTCGCCAGCCTAGCCACGACGCGGCGCACCCGCTCGGGATGGCCCGCACGGGTGCGCCGGGTGGTCACCTGTCGCGACGACCGCTCAGCCCTTCGACGCCGCCCAGCTCAGCGGCACCACCCCGCTCGGCACCGCCCCGCTCAGCGGCGGCCGCAGCGAGGTCGTGCCCAGTCCGGTCGGACCGAGCGGCACCACGCCGGTCACCCGAGAAAGATCCACGGCGGCCGAGCGCTCGGGGGCGTGCTCGGCCCCCGCCGAAGCGGCCCGGCGGGCGTCCGCCGCCATCGCCAGGTCCCGCTCGGCCCCGAAGTGCCGCTGCAGGTCCGCTTCGCGGTACCGGCGGCAGTCCTCGTGCCAGCGCAGGATGCCGGCGAGCCAGTTCTCCAGCTCCTTCACGTACCCGTCGAGGATCTCCCGCGCCGCCGGCTCCAGCCCGAAGTCCTCGTACATGACCGGGAGTTCCTTCTGCGCCACATGCTGGAACTGGCTCAGCCGGGAGTGCATCAGGTCGTCGACGATCCGGACCGCCGACGGGTAGTCGCAGTTGAAGAAGTTCTGCACCACCAGGACGACGTTGTGCAGCTCGCCCTCGTACTCGACCTCCTTCTGGTACGAGAAGAGGTCGTTCATCATGGCCGCGTAGTCCATGGCGGAGTACTCCAGCGCACGCATCGAACCGTGCCGGTAGACCTCCGGCGGCACCGTCTGCCCGTGGCCGAGGCGGCAGAGGCTCGCGGTGAGGTCGGAGCCGAAGGTGGCGCGGCGCATCTCCAGGTAGTCGACCGGGTCCGGGATCCGGTGCTGGATCTGGTTGCCGAGCTCCCAGACCCAGCTCGCCGTCATGTCCTCGACGGTCTTGCGGAACCGCCCCCTGGCCTCGACGGTCATCGGACCGGCGGTGCGCTCCCAGATGTCGGCGAGGCCGCGCTCCAGCGCGTTGGCCGGCTCGGGTGCGGGGCTGCCGTCCACCGGCATGAACAGCGTCAGCCGCTCGTTGGCGCGCTTGGCGCCGGCGAGGTCACGGGTGCGGCCGAAGACCACCGGGTAGTAGTCGTCCGCCCAGGTGCCCCAGGCCAACCAGGCCGAGTCGATGTCGAGTTGCTCGGCGGTGGCGTCCGGGTGGATGCCGGCCGCGCAGAGCGGGAGGTCGTAGTCGCGCATCGACTCGGCGTCCCAGATGCCGGATCCGGGGACGGCCGGGTCGGCTTCCAGGAGTCCCATCCGCTCGGCCCACTCGAGGACCCGCTCCCGGGCGCCGTCCAGGTGCGGGCTCAGCGACAGCGCGAACGGCAGCCTGAACTCCGGCAGCCGGGACGGACCGACGGCCTGGAACGGCACGTGCCCGTGTGAACGCGCCCGCCGCTCGGCCGGACCGGCCCCGCCCGTGACCGCGGCCTTCACCGCCTGCTGGGCCTCGCCTGCGGTCGCCCGCGCGGCGCCGCTGCGCAGGATGTCCAGCGCCGAGGTGCCGATGCCGCCGATCGCGTACTGGTCCCACCAGCTACCGGTGCCCGGCAGCCCCGGCAGCGCGCCGCCCGCCCCGGGCGCCACCTCGCCGCCCGAATCCGCCGACTCCCCAGCGCCGTTCATGTACCGACTGGAACGCATGTGCCACTCGTGCCCGCCGGACTGCCAGTCCTGCAGGCCCTTGACGTACGCCATGACCTTCGCTCGGCCCTCCGGGCCGATCCCGGTCTCCGCGAACAGCACCGGCAGTTCGGTGAACACGGTGTTCTCGAACTGCTGGAGCCGCGAGGTGAGCAGGTCGTTGACCGCCTCGGCGGCCTCCTGGGTGGTGCATTCCAGGAAGCGTTCCAGCACCAGGATGCCGTTGCTCAGTTCGCCCTCGTCCTCCACCTCCCGCTGGTACGAGAAGATGTCGTTGCGCAGGTGCACGCCGTCGGAGAAGGCGTCCATCAGCACCCGCAGCGCGCGTGAGCCCGACACCTCTTCCGGTACCTCGGCGGCAGCGGCGTACTCGACCAGCTGGGCGGACCACGGCGCACCGCCGACCTTGCGGCGCATCTCGATGTACTCGACCGGGTTGGCCACCCGGCCCGCGTTGATGTTGGCGAGCTCCCAGAGCGACTCGTTCAGCAGGTTGCGGGTGCTCTCGGCGAACCGGATCCGCCAGTCCTCGCCCATCACCGGAACGGTGCGCCGCCAGAGGTCGGCCAGACCCGCCTCGACCGGGTTCTCCGGCTCGGGTGTGGGGGTGGCCGGGTCGGCCGGCATGAACAGCGGCAGCCGGTCCAGGTGCGCCTTGCCCGCCTCCCGGTCGTTGGTGCGCTTGAACATGTCGAGGAAGTGGTCGTCGAAGAAGAAGACCCAGACGTACCAGTCGGTGACCAGCGACAGCGCCTCGGCGGAGGCGTCGGGGTGGGTGTAGGCGCAGAGCAGGCCGTAGTCGTGGGCCTCCAGGTCGGCCTGTTCCCAGACGCCGGAACCCTCCAACATGCCCATCTCCCGGGCCCAGTCGGTGGAATGGGCCCGCGCGTCGTCCAGGTGGGGATTGAGGCGTGCCGGGTGCGGCACGTAGAAGGACGGCAGTTCGAACGGCTGGGTCACGGCGGGCGAGCCTTTCTGGACGCGTCGATTGGACCAAGAATGACCCGCGACCCGGACTCCACACCGGCACAACAGGAACAGTCATATGAGATGACCAAACTGCTCGAACTCCCGCTCGGACGACCGCCCGAGCAAGCGACCAGCCCTGCATCGTACGTACGGCCCCGCCCCACCACCCCTCCCACCCCCACCAGAACCACCCATCCGGCCGAGCGCACCCCCACCCCCACGCGCACCCCAGCCCCCGCGCACCACCCGCACAACACCCGTTTCCGCCGCGAAGGCCCAACTCCACGGGGGCGGACCGCGATCGGTCCGCCCCCGTCGGATGGCCCTCGGACCAGTCCCCTCGGGCCGGTCCCCCTCAGGCCGCCAGCCGCAGGACCAGCGCCGCCACGACCGGGGCGACGTAGAGCAGGGGGGCGGGGAGGTGGGTGTAGGCCCGGGCGCGGACGACGGTGACGACGGCGCCGAGGAAGTAGAGGATCACGCCGACCGCGGCCGCGTAGCCGATGGCCGGGACGGCGAGGCCGACCAGGAGGCCGAGGGCGCCGGCCGCCTTGGCGACGCCGAGCCAGGTCCACCAGGCGCGCGGGACGCCGTAGTCGGCGAGGGGCTTGACGACGTACTCGGAGCCGACGAAGACCGAGTAGGCCGAGAAGCCGACCATGAGGGCGCCGAGGACGGTGACGATGGTGTAGGCGACGGACATTGAAGTGCTCCCCACTCGGTGGCGATTCGGTTCGACACCCCTCTGACCCGGCGCCCCCGGCGGATGTGACAGGCGCGGGCAAAAAATATTCCGCGCCCCCTCCGGCGACCCCAACAACCGCTCCGCCAACGAACAATGCAGGCATGGCAAGGCTTGGAACACCAAGACTTCCCCTGGTACGGGCGTGTTGACCGCCTCGGTCAACCCCGCGTCCACCAGACTGGGCGCCGACCCGACGTCAACTCCGAGGAGGGCAAGCCCATGAACGCCACCGTTCGGCTCGCACAGCAGCCCGAGGCCGACGAACTGCTCGGGCGGAGTGCGCTCGCCGCGCTCGTCGGCATGCTGCTCGACCAACAGGTGCCGATGGAGTGGGCGTTCACCGGCCCGCTGACCATCGCCCAGCGCCTCGGCCGGGACGACCTGGACGCCCACGAGATCGCCACCTACAACCCGGAGGAGTTCGTCGCGCTCCTCTCCGCGAAACCCGCCGTCCACCGCTACCCCGCCGCGATGGCCAAACGGGTGCAGCAGCTCTGCCAGTTCCTCGTCGCGCAGTACGACGGCGACGCCGCCGCGCTGTGGAAGAACGTCCGCACCGGCAAGGAGCTGCTGAGCCGCCTCAACGCCCTGCCCGGCTTCGGCAAGCAGAAGTCGCAGATCTTCCTCGCCCTGCTCGGCAAGCAGTACGGCGTACGGCCCGAGGGCTGGCGCGACGCGGCCGGCGCGTACGGCGAGGAGGGTGCGCACCGCTCGGTCGCCGACATCACCGGCCCCGAATCTCTCACCCTGGTACGGGAGTTCAAGCAGGAGGTGAAGCGAGCCGCGAAGGAGGCCAAGGCCGCCGCCAAACCGCGCACCACCACCCGGACGACGGCCGCGCCGACTCCGACCGGCGCGCACTGAAAACCGGTTGCCCCGCCCCGCCCCAGCGGGCGACGCTCCCGGCATGACCGCAACCGCCCCGACGCCGCCGAGTGTGTCCGCCCTGTTCGCCCCCGACGGGCGCCTGATCACCGTCCCCCGCAAGGCAGCCCGCCGGGAGCAGCTCCTGGCCCACCTCGCCGACACCCTGCTCGAAGCCGGCCGGGGCTACACCGAGGCCGAGGTCAACGCCGTGCTGCACACCGTGCACGACGACGCCCCCGCCCTGCGCCGCGCCCTGGTCGAGGCCGGCCACCTCGCCCGCCCCCGGGACGGCAGCAGCTACCGGCTGGTTTCGGAGCGCCGGTAGGCGTACCGCCCCCGGATCCGCCGGACGAAGTACCGCCCGTGGCTGTCGGCGGCCAGCAGCTCGCGGTGCACCCGGGCCGGTACGCCCGCGTACACGTACACCCGCCCGCCGGTGAACTCGAGCTCCAGCAGCCGCGCGGCCGGGTCGTACCCGACCGAGCGCAGCACCGAGGAGTCCACCGCCGTACGGTCCATCGCCCTCCCAGTGTGCGACGAGGGCCCCGGTCGCGCGGCGCGACCGGGGCCCTCACAACGGGTGCGTCCCGTCAGACCAGAGCGGCCTCCCGCTCCACCACGTCCTCGGCGGCCGCACCGACGGCCTTGCGCCGCCGCGGCAGCGCGAACATCAGCAGGAACACCACCAGCAGCACCCCCGCGACCCACCACAGCGCGTGCACGAAGGCCCCGCCGAACGCCGTCCCGACCGCCTCCGGCGCGACCACGTCGTCCATCGCCCCGAAGAAGGCCACCGAGATCAGGCCGAGCCCGAGCGCGTTCCCCACCTGCTGCACGGTGTTGATCAGTCCGGAGGCCGAACCGGCGTGCTCGCGCGGCACCTCCGCCAGCACCGCGTCCGTGATCGGCGCGACGATCAGCCCCATGCCCAGGCCCATCACCACCAGTGGCAGCGCCATCTGCCAGGGCGAGATCGCCGTCCCGTACCGGTCGGCCTCCCAGATGTACGTGAGCACACCCGCCGCCATCACCAGCGCGCCCGCCTGCAGCACCTTCCGTCCGAACCGCGGCACCAGCTTCTGCACCGACAGCCCGGCCGCCGTGGAGACCGCGATCGAGAACGGGATGCCGGTCGCACCGGCCTTGAGCGGGCTCCAGCCCAGGCCGATCTGCATGTAGAGCGTCCAGACCAGGAAGAAGATGCCCAGTGCCACACCGAAGGCCAGCTGCACGCAGATCCCGGCCGCGAAGGACTTCACCCGGAACAGCGTGAGCTCCACCAGCGGCGAGCCGTCCCGCCGCGTCTTGACCTTCTCGTACGCCACGAACAGCGCGAACACCGGCAGGCTCCCGGCCATCGACAGGTATCCCCAGAGCGGCCAGCCGGCCTCCCGCCCGTGGGTCAGCGGGTAGATCAGCATCAGCAGGCCCAGGCTGGCCAGCACCACGCCCACCAGGTCGAGCTTCAGGGCCTGGTCGGCCTTCGACTCGTCGATGAAGCGGCGGCCGAGCAGCAGTCCGGCGATGCCGACCGGCAGGTTGATCAGGAAGATCGGCCGCCAGGCCAGGCCGAACAGGTCCCCCTCCGTCAGCAGCGCACCGATCATCGGACCGGAGACGGCGCCCAGTCCGACCACCGCGCCGAACATGCCGAACACCTTGCCGCGCTCCTCCGCCGGGAACGTCGCGTGGATGATCGACAGCACCTGCGGCACCATCAGGGCCGCCGTCCCGCCCTGCAGCAGCCGGGTCGCGATCAGCATCTCCGGCCCGGCGGCCAGCCCGCAGAGCGCGGACGCCAGGGTGAAGCCGCCGATCCCGATCAGGAACACCCGCTTGCGGCCGTGGATGTCACCCAGCCGCCCGCCGGTGATCAGCCCGATCGCGAAGGCCAGCGCGTACCCGCCGGTGACCCACTGCACGGCGCTGAAGGAGGCGCCGGTGTCCGCCTGGATGCTGGGGATGGCGATGTTGACGATGGTGACGTCCACCAGGTCCATGAAGGAGGCCACCATCACGATCGCCAGCGCGATCCACCTCCGCCGGTCGGCTCCCGCCACGCTCATTCCGTACTCCTCGACTTCTCGCACGTCCCCTATGCCCCGCACTTCTCGCACGTCCCGTACGTCCCGTACTTCTCGCTCATCTCGACCTCCACGACAGTACGGGCCATGTAGGTCAGATCCTGTCCCAGTTCATCCGGCATGCTGGAGGGCATGAGCGACACCCCGGCCCGGCTGCTGAACCTGCTGTCCCTGCTCCAGACCCCGCGCGAGTGGCCCGGCAGCGAGCTCGCCGAGCGGCTCGACGTCAGCCCCCGGACGATCCGGCGCGACATCGACCGGCTGCGCGACCTCGGCTACCCGGTGCAGGCCACCATGGGCGCGGTCGGCGGCTACCGGCTGGTCGCGGGCACGGCGATGCCGCCGCTGCTACTCGACGACGAGGAGGCGGTGGCCATCGCGGTCGGGCTGCGGGCGGCCGCCGGGCACGCGGTCGTCGGCATCGAGGAGGCCTCGGTCCGGGCGCTCGGCAAACTGCTCCAGGTGCTGCCGAGCCGGCTGCGGCACCGGGTCGGCACGCTCAACACCGCGACCGTGCCGCTGCTCACTGGGGACGGCCCGACGGTCGACCCGGAGGACCTCACCGTGCTCGCCGGCGCCGTCACCAACCACGAACGCCTGCGCTTCGCCTACCGTGCCCGCGACGGCGCCGAGACCCGCCGGCACGTCGAGCCCGAGCGCCTGGTCTCCACCGGGCGCCGCTGGTACCTGGTCGGCTTCGACCTGGACCGCGACGACTGGCGGCTGTTCCGCGTCGACCGGCTGAGCGGCCCCCTCGCCACCGGCGCCCGCTTCACCCCGCGCCCGTTGCCCGCCGAGAACGCCGCGGTGTTCGTGGCGAGCAAGCTGCGCCGCCGGACGCACGCCCACACCATGGTCGCCACCGTGCACCGCCCCGCCGCCGAGGTCGACAACTGGATGCCCTGGACCGGCGACTACGAGGTCGAGCCGATCGACGACCACAGCTGCCGCCTGACCTCCCGCGCGGAGTCCCTCAAGTGGCTGGCAAGCGGACTGCTGCTGCTCGACTGCGACTTCGAGGTGCACGAGCCCCCGGAGCTGCGCGACCACCTGCGCACGGTCGCCACCCGCGCCGGCCGGGCCGCGGGAGGGGCGGGCTAGGCCGGGGCCGGACCGTTGCGCGCCCATCCGTCCGTCAGCTCCTCGGCTCGACGGCCGGCTCCCCGTCCGGGTCGACCGGGCAGGTCAGGGCCCGGCGGCCGGCCCGCCACTCGTCCTCGGGCAGCCGCCGGACCTCGACCGGACGATCGGCCGGCGGCCATGCTCAGACCCCGTACTCACCGGTCAGCAGCGCCCGGCCGAGGGTGTGGAAGGTGATGTGGAAGCCGACCTGCGCCGGCGGGGTGTCGGCGGCGACGTCCAGCTTCTCCACGTCCAGGGCGTGCACGGCGAAGACGTAGCGGTGCGGGGCGCCGGGCGGCGGGGCGGCACCGTCGTACTTGTTGCCCGGGAAGTCGTTGCGGCCGTGGAAGGAGGCCGCGCCGGGCAGGCTGCCGTCCGAGGCGCCGGCGCCGCGCGGCAGTTCGGCGGTGTCGGCGGGCAGGTTGAGGGCGAGCCAGTGCCACCAGCCGGAGCCGGTGGGCGCGTCGGGGTCGTAGCAGGTGACGGCGATGCTCCGGGTGCCCGCCGGCAGGCCCGACCAGGCCAGCTGCGGCGAGAGGTTGCCGCCGGCGTGGATGAACTCCCGGGCCAGCGTGCCGCCTTCGGTGAAGTCCTGACTGCTCAGTTCGAAGGACGGTACCTGCGGCAGGAACTCGTACGGCAGCGGCGGGCGCTTGCTCATGGGGTGGTCACCTCTCACGATCGGAATGACACGAGTCACTGTAATGGGGTGCACGTCCGATCCGGCCGCCCCTAGAGTCGACGTATGGCCGCCAAAATCGCCCAGTTGTTCTCGGACTCTCGCCGCGCGCTGTTCACGATGCTCGGACTCCAGGTCGTCATCTGGTCGGTACAGGTGGTGAACTGGCTGGACGACTACGGGCTGTCGAGGGACTACGGCCTGCGCACCGGGCAGTTGGGCGATCTGCCCGAGATGTTCACCATGCCGTTCCTGCACGGCAGCTGGGATCACATCGAGGCCAACTCCTGGCCGCTGTTCGTGCTCGGCTTCCTGGCCGCCTACCGCGGCCTGCGGACGTTCCTGTTGGCCAGCCTCGTGATCACGGTGTCCGGCGGGCTGACGATCTGGCTGCTGGAGCGCCCGAACACCGTGACGGTCGGCGCGAGCGGCATGGTCTACGGCTACCTCGGCTACGTGGTGCTGCGCGGGGTCCTCGACCGCAAGGTGCTGGACGCGGTGGTCGGCATCGTGGTCGCCGTCCTCTATTCGAGCCTGCTGCTCGGCGTGCTGCCGCTCGACGAGCACATCAGCTGGCTGGGCCACCTGGGCGGGCTGATCGGCGGACTGGCCGCCGCCGTCCTGCTCCGCAACCGGGCGGCGCAGCCGAAGCCCGCGCCCGCCGCGAAGCCCGGCGCCCCGGCCGACTCCAGGTCCGCCCTGCTCAAGGAGCTGGACGACCTCGGCCTCTGAGGCCCCCTCCACGACTCCCCCGGTCAGGTCTAGACCAACCCCACCCCTGCGGCTAGCGTGAACAGCGGCGTGAACAGCGCACCTGCCCCCAGCCCCGGAGCCGCACCGTGGAGTCGTCCGTCCTCGCCTTCGCCACCGACCTGCTCGACGAGGGCGCCGACGCCTTCTTCGGCAACCTCACCGACCGCGCCGGGGTCGGCGGCGTCACCCTCGCCTCGGTCTACCACGGGGCCCGCGACGTCTTCCCGCACAACCCCCACCGGGTGGTCCGCTACCTGGAGCCGGGCGCGGCGTACTTCCGTCCCGACCCGGCCGCCTGGCGGGGCCGCCGCCTGGCGCCCACGCCCTCCACCGCCATCGGCGGGCGCGACCCCTTCGCCGAGGCCGCCGACGAGGCCCGCCGCCGGGGGCTGAAGCTGCACGCCTGGACGGTGTTCTGCCACAACGACCGGCTCGGCTTCGCCCACCCCGACTGCGCCCCGGCCAACGCCTTCGGCGACCGCCACCTCACCGAGCTCTGCCCGGCCCACCCGGAGGTCCGCGCGTACGCGCTGACCCTGGTCGCCGAGCTGGCCCGGTACGGCGTGGACGCGATCCGCGCCGAGTCGCTGCACTTCCACGGGCTGCGCCACGGCTACCACCACGAGCGCTACTTCGAGGAGCTGGGCCCGACCGCCGAGGCCCTGCTCGGGGTCTGCTTCTGCCCGCACTGCCGCGCCGCCGCCACCGCCGCCGGCGTCCCGGCCGAGGAGGCGGCCGGGGCCGTCCGCGCCGAAGTGCGTCGCCGGCTGGCCGACGAGTCCGCCGCCGCCGAGCCCGCCGACCTGAGCGCCCTCGCCGACGGCGCCTTCGCCGCGTACGTGGACGCCTCCGCCGCCACCGTCACCTCGCTGGCCGCCGACCTGTCCGAGCAGGCCCGGCGCCACGGCATGCGGCTGAGCTTCATGGACGGCGGCGGCCCCGGAAAGGGCTGGCTCTCCGGGATCGACCTGCCCGCCCTCGCCAGGGCCGCCGACCAGATCGAGACGCTCGGCTACGCCAGGACGCCGGAGGCCGTCCGGGAGAAGATCGCCGCCTTCGCTCTGCACGGTGTCCGCCCACGGGACATGGCGGTGATCCTGCGCCCGATGTCCTCCGACTGCGACGGCCCGGAGAACCTCGCCGCCAAGATCGCCACCCTGCGCGAACTCGGCGTCCCCGAGGTCGAGTTCCACCACTACGGCCTGATGCGCCTGTCCTCCCTGGACCGGATCGGCGCCGCGCTCTCCGGCTGAACCACCGCCACCACCGTCGCCGCCACCGCCGTCACCGCCGTCCCCACCGCCATCCGTCCACTCCGGCCGGGGCGTCACCGCCGCCGCTTGGACGTCCCGAACAGGCTGCGCGAGATCTCCTGCCCGAGCTGCCGTCCGGCCGAGCGCGCGAAGGACTTCACCGTCGGATTGCTCAGCAGCGACCCGAGCAGCCCACCCACACCTTCCTTCTGCGCCTCCCGGGACTCCCGCCGCTCCGAAGCCGGCTCCGAAGCCGGCTCCGAAGTCGGCTCCGGGGCCCCCTCCGTCGGCACCGGAGTCGGCGCCGCCTCCGGCCGGGGTGCCCGCGCCGCGAGCTTCTCGTACGCCGACTCCCGGTCGATCGCGTCCCGGTAGCGCGCCGTCAGCGGCGAGGCGTCCACGGCCGTCCGCAGCGCCTCCGCCTCGATCGGCCCCATCAGCGACTGCGGCGCCCGCAGCCTGGTCGCCGCGACGGGTGTCGGCGCGCCCTTCTCGGACAGGACGGTCACCACCGCCTCGCCGGTGCCGAGCGAGGTCAGGACCTCGCCGAGGTCGTACGAGGAGTGCGGGAAGGTCGAGACGGTGGCCTTGAGCGCCTTGGCGTCGTCCGGGGTGAAGGCGCGCAGCGCGTGCTGCACCCGGTTGCCCAACTGCGCCAGCACGTCGGACGGGACGTCCCGTGGCGTCTGGGTCACGAAGAAGATGCCGATGCCCTTGGACCTGATCAGCCGCACGGTCTGGGTGATCGCCTCCAGGAAGGCCTTGGAGGCGCCCTTGAACAGCAGGTGCGCCTCGTCGAAGAAGAACACCAGTTCGGGCTTGTCGAGGTCGCCGACCTCGGGAAGCTCCTGGTAGAGGTCGGCGAGCATCCACATCAGGAAGGTGGAGAACAGCCGCGGCCGGTCCTGCACGGCGGGCAGTTCCAGCACCGAGACCACGCCCCGGCCGTCCGACGCGGTCCGCAGCAGTTCGGCGGTGTCGAACTCGGGCTCGCCGAAGAACGCCCCGGCGCCCTCGTTCTCCAGCACGGTGAGCGCGCGCAGGATCACCCCGGCGGTGGCCGCCGAGAGGCCGCCGATGGTCTTCAGCTCCTCCTTGCCCTCGGGCGAGGCGAGGAAGGCGATCACCGCGGTCAGGTCCTTGAGGTCGTAGAGTTCCAGACCCTTGCTGTCGGCGTAGTGGAACACCAGGCTGAGCGAGGACTCCTGGGTCTCGTTCAGGTCGAGCACCTTGGACAGCAGCAGCGGTCCGAAGCTGGTGACGGTGGCCCGGATCGGGATGCCCGCGCCCTGCCCGCCGAGCGAGTAGAACTCGGCCGGGCAGCCCTGCGCGGCCCACTGCTGGCCGACCTCGGCGGCCCGGGCGCTGGTGCGCTCGCTCGGCGTGCCGGGCGCGGCGACGCCGGAGACGTCCCCCTTGATGTCGGCCAGGAACACCGGCACGCCCTGTCCGGAGAGTTGCTCGGCGATCAGCTGCAGGGTCTTGGTCTTGCCGGTGCCGGTGGCCCCGGCGACCAGTCCGTGCCGGTTGAGCACGCCCAGCGGGATGCGCACCTGGGCGTCCGCGTAGACGGTGCCGTCCAGCAGCACCGCACCGAGGTCGAGGGCGGGCCCGGTGAAGGCGTACCCGTCGGCGATCTCCCGGACGGCCTGGGGGGTGGGGGCGGAGGACATCGGTGCACACTCCCGGGCGGATCGGAACGCGTCGGAACGCATCAAAACGCGTCGGAACGCTTCGGCGCCGGAACCGGACCCGATCGGTACCGGGCCGATGTTCGCGACATTTCCCATCAAACAGCCGCATTCATCCACCCGCAGTTCACACCGGCGCGCGTGGCACCGTCGCGGCTGCTGCGCCATTCGCCGCCCAAACGGTAGGCTTTCCGTGTGATCTTCAAGCGCATCGGCAATGGGCGGCCGTACCCGGATCACGGCCGGACGAGCACCCGACAGTGGGCTGACGTCGCCCCGCGTCCGGTGCGGCTCGACCAGCTGGTGACCACCAAGGGCCAACTCGACCTCGAAACCCTGCTGGCCGAGGACTCGACCTTCTACGGGGACCTCTTCGCCCACGTGGTGAAGTGGCACGGCGACCTCTACCTGGAGGACGGGCTGCACCGGGCCGTACGGGCCGCGCTGCAGCAGCGCCAGGTGCTGCACGCCCGCGTCCTCGAAATGGAGTGACGGGCCGCCGGCACCGGGCTCGTCCCATCCACCGCAGGCTTCCCGACCGCCCCCTCGCCACCCCGGCGGAGGGCGGTCCACGTGTGCCCGGTACCCCCTTTCGGGTACCGGGGTACTCCAGATGATGATCGTTTAGTACCTTCGCAGCTGTACGGCACTACGCTGCTGACTACGGCCGCGACCAGGGAATCCGCCCGCACCGGGAGATGCCCCTACCCGGCCGACCGTCATCCCGACCCCGCCCCGGTACAAGGGGGAGACAAACCATGAGCATGTTGACTCCCCAAGGCCTCAAGGGGAAGCAGTACCGCATCACCGGCAACTCCTACCCGCGGCTTGGCCGGCCCCCGAAGAAGAGCCGCAAGGTGATCGCCGCACTCGCCGGTCTGCTCGCCCTGGCCCTGATCGCCCTCGGCGGCCTGCAGCTGTACGACATCTTCACGGGCAGGAACAAGAACTCCTCCGCCCAGGCCTGCGCGACCGCGTCCGGCAAGCCGCTGGCCGCCCCCACGCCGGGCGCCACCCCGGGCGCCCCCGCCGCCTCCGGCGCGCCCGCCGCCGCCCAGGGCGACCCGCACGCCGTCCCGCAGCCCGCCACGGTCACCGTGAACATCTACAACGCCACCACCAAGGCCGGTCTGGCCGGGCGGACCGCCGAGGAGTTCAAGAAGCGCGGCTTCACCATCGGCAAGGTCGGCAACGCCCCGGCCGAGCTGGACAAGAAGGTGCCCGGCACCGCCCAGGTGATCGCCGGCCCGACCGGCGCCGGAGCCGGCACCCTGGTCGGCTCGCAGATCGCCGGAGCCACCGTCACCGCCGACGCCCGCACCGACACCAGCGTGGACTTCGTGATCGGCGACAGCTACAACGCCCTGCTGGACGAGACCCAGGCGGCCGCCGCCCTCGCCCTGGCCACCAAGCCCTCCCCCACCCCGACCGCGAACGGCAGTTGCTGACACCCGGTACGAACGGCACGAACGGAAGGGCCCTCCGGCAGCACGCCGGAGGGCCCTCGTCGTTCTGTTCCTGCTGTTCCTGAGGGGCTCAGCCCGCGGTGCCGTACAGCCGGTCGCCCGCGTCGCCGAGGCCGGGGACGATGTAGCCGTTCTCGTTGAGCCGCTCGTCCAGTGCGGCGGTGACCACGGTGACCGGCAGGTCCGCCAGCTCCCGCTGCATCAGCTCGACGCCCTCGGGGGCGGCCAGCAGCACCACGGCGGTGACGTCGGTGGCGCCGCGCTCGATCAGCATCTTGATCGCGGCGACCAGGGTGCCGCCGGTGGCCAGCATCGGGTCGAGCACGTAGACCTGGCGGCCGGAGAGGTCGTCCGGCATCCGGGTGGCGTAGGTGGAGGCCTCCAGGGTCTCCTCGTTACGCACCATGCCGAGGAAGCCCACCTCGGCGGTCGGCAGCAGGCGGGTCATCCCGTCCAGCATGCCCAGACCGGCCCGCAGGATCGGCACCACCAGCGGGCGCGGGTAGCTGAGCCGGGTGCCGTGGGTGACCGCCACGGGCGTGGTGATCTCCACCTCGTCGGTGCGGACGTCCCGGGTGGCCTCGTAGGCGAGGAGGGTCACCAGCTCGTCGGTCAGGCGACGGAAGGTCGGCGAGTCGGTGCGCTCGTCGCGCAGGGTGGAGAGCTTGTGGGCGACCAGGGGGTGGTCGACGACGTGGAGACGCATGTACCGAGGTTAGCCCGGGTCTGGACGCCTGTACGACACGCCGTGCCCGGCCGGGGCATCGGACCTGGTGACGGGCCGGGTGACGAGCCGGCTGACGGACCGGGCGACGGGCCGGGTCACCCCGCCGTGACACGCCGTGACGCAGGGCGAATGTCCGGACGGATGCGTCTGCTGTGGTATCAACCGGGCCGTTCTGGGAATGTCACGTCTTATGACGAGCAACCCGAAGGCCGGGGACGGCTCGGCGGGCGAGCCCGTCGGCGGGGCGGGTCCGAGCCCGGGCCCGCCGCACGACCCTCCGGAGACCGAGGCGGAGCGCCGCAAGCGGCGGGCCGTCTTCCTGCGCGAGCTCACCGAGGCGCGCGAACTGCGGGAGCGGGTCCAGCCCCGGCGGACCAAGGAACGGCGGATGCGCGAGGCCATGCGGATGCGAACTTTCCGGATCTGACGGGCCTCCGGGCGGGGTCCGCGGCGAGGTCCACGGCGCGCTCCACGGCTGGCCCCACGGCTGGCCCCACGGCAGGCCGCGATCGGCCCCGGCGGGCGTTCGGAGCAAATTTCGACCGGCTTCGGACCGCCCCGGCGCGACTCCGCCCTCCGCGGCCCGGCCCTTCCGACACGACCTGCAAAGACGCGCTGCCGAACACCCCCCGCAAGGGCGGGCTTTCTGTCACGATTCCGAGGGGACGGTCCGAACAAGCGGGCCGCCTCTGGCGCGGGGGCGGCCAGTTTTCCGCGTTGCCCGAGCGCGCCGACAGCCGAGACCGATGATCTTGGGAGTGTCCCTGGTGGCGTACTTCGCTGCAGTGCTTGCTCGCTCCGAGGACGGGTGGGATGTGAGCGAGACCGAGCTCGACACCGTCGAATCCCTGGCCGATCTGGCCGACCTGGCCCGCGACTCCACGCAGGACGACGACAGCGTCCTGATCTTCATCGAACAGGAGGACTCCTGGTTCGCCATCGTCCGCGTGGACGGTGAGGACGACCCGCGGATCTTCGTGTCGGACGGCGCCGCCGCCGCCCGCAGCTCCTACGGCTCCGTCCTCACCGACGAACTGGTCGACCAGGCCGGCGAGAGCGAGTTCGGCGACCTGGACCACCTGCTGGACGAGGACGAGGAGACCCAGGACCTGGACGACGAGGACGCCGAGCCGCACGGCGGCGTCCCGGTCGGCCCGCTGGGCGACGCCCACCTGCTCACCGAGTTCGGCCTGGCCTCCGACGAGCTGCTCTCCCTCAGCGGCGAGGGCGCGGTGCCGGGCGACGCACTGGAGCAGATCGCCGAGGCCCTGGGCTGCGGTGAGGTCCTGGAGGCCGTCCGGTAGCGGCCGGATACCCGACACTGGATGCCATGCAGCCCGCATCCACCGCGCAGCCCGTCCCGTACGTCCCCCCGTTGCCCGCCCCCGTCCGCCCCGACCCGGTCCGCGACCGCTGGTCGGCGCCGATGCGCCTCGCCATGGCCGAGGCCGCCCTGGCGCCGGCCACCGGGGACGTCCCGGTCGGGGCGCTCGTCCTGGGCCCGGACGGCGAGGTGATCGGACGCGGCCACAACGAGCGCGAGGCGGTCGGCGACCCGACGGCGCACGCCGAGGTGGTCGCGATCCGGCAGGCAGCCGCCAAGATCGGAGAATGGCGGCTCTCCGGCTGCACCCTGGTCGTCACCCTGGAGCCGTGCACGATGTGCGCCGGCGCCATCGTGCTCTCGCGGATCGACCGGGTGGTCTACGGCGCCCTCGACGAGAAGGCCGGCGCGGCCGGCTCGCTCTTCGACGTGATGCGCGACCGCCGGCTCAACCACCGCCCCGAGGTGATCTGGGGCGTCCTCGCCGAGGAGTGCGGCGAGCAGCTGCGGGCGTTCTTCGACACCCACCGCTGAACCCCCTCCCGGCCGAACACCCTCCCGGCGCCCGCCGACAGCCCTCCGAGAAGGATTTCGTCCCTGAGCCACCCGTCCGGTAGAGTTCCCCTCGGTAGCGTGTCCGAGCGGCCAAAGGAGCACGCCTCGAAAGCGTGTGTGGGGGCAACTCCACCGTGGGTTCGAATCCCACCGCTACCGCCACTGAGCAGTAAAAACGAAAGCCCCGCCCGGGATCCGGACGGGGCTTCGTTCGTTCGTCGTCTCAGTTTCCGTCTCACTTGCCCATTTCGGGGCCCTGCTCGGAGGCGTCCGGCTCAGCCTCGGCGCGGGCCTCCGCCGACTGCCAGAGCAGCCCGCCGACCCGCTTGGCGATGTCCCGGCGGATCGGATCCACCATGTGCTGGTACCTCGCGGCCATGGCGGTGGACGACCAGCCCATGGTGGCCATCACCGCGCGCTCGCTCACGCCGAGCAGCAGGAGGACCGTCGCGGCTACGCAGACGTACCTTGAGCACCTGAACGCGCTCAGCAGGGGGAACCCGTAGGCGCATGGCGCATTCTTCTCGGGCCGCAAGTGGGAGGCCAGACAGCGACGCCGTAGGCCAGCGCGCCACCGAGACCGGACGTCGCAGCCATGGCCGCCCGTGCTGGATCTCCCGGTCCGCGCTGTGGCCAAGAGCGACCAGGGGCAGCGCGAAGATCTCAGATCTTCCGCCGTCTGCTGCCCGCCGTTGTCGAAGGCGGCGACGACCTGGCCGCGTCCCGGCCCCCGCCCGAGATTGCCCGAACCCCGTACCGTGTTCACGCCATCGATGTCATAGTCGGACGTTGTGTGGACAACGCTTGCGCCGCTCATCGGCGTCCTGCTCGGCGGGCTCATGTCGATGCTGGCCCAGCGCTCGGCAGGACGCGCCTTGGAACGCGGCGAGGCGCGCCGCAGTGCTCGTGAACGTGCCGAGGCGCGCCGCAACGAGCGGCTTACTCACCTCATCGAATTTCTGTCTGCGGTGCAGGAAGCTGAACGAGTCGCGGTGGATCGGTATCACCACAACCTGGCTGACGAGCAGTGGCAGGCCCGGGCACGGCAGGTCCTTGACAGGGTGTGGGTGATGCAGAAGACGATCCATGTACTGTGCGCATCCGAGGTCGGCGAAGCGGCACGCAGCCTCGCGTGGGCAGTGCAGGAGGTGATCAGGAAGGGTCCCGAAGATCCGGAAGATCCGCAGGACGAGAAGGTCTGGGCGCACATCCGTCCGAGCCGACAGGCATTCCTTGATCTCGTGCGCGACCAGCTGAGTTGAACCCCGGAGCGATTCGGCAGCTGTCGTAAGCGACCCGGGACACGCAGCACCAGCTCCGGCCTCCATTGCGCGGCGAGCGTCATCTACTTCGCCGGCTTCTCAGGGGATGCGAAGCCCGCCTTGGCGCGGGAGGCCTGCATGTCCACTGATCAGCAGCACACCCCCGAATGGCCCCTTGCCCATCGACAAGCTGATCACGATCACTTCGGAATGACTCGTAGCGGGGGCGCTGGTCGGGCCACGATTCTCGTCTCAGTTCTCGTCTCGTTCATCCCCGGTCGCCAGAGTTCGCCACAGTTCAGGAAACCGGCGGGAACGAGGTGGGACGGCCTTCACCACGGCGGCGACCAAGGCCCTTGATCGCCACCTCAGAACTCGAAAGCGTGTGTGGGGGCAACTCCACCGTGGGTTCGAATCCCACCGCTACCGCCAGAAAGCCCGAGGGCCCGTCCGATCCGGACGGGCCCTCGGCGTTTCCGCGCGCCCTCGGACGGACGCACCCTCGGACGTGTCCGCCCTCTGACATGGAAATGGCTCCGCACACCGGGCCGACGACCACCGACACCCGGCTCGTACGGAGCCTGGAGGGGGAGCGGCTCGGGGGGACTGACCGCTCCCCCGACGGAGTCCCACAACCGGCACCGCGTCGGGGGGAAGCCGCGGCGGCCGGTCCCACAGCGGGGAGCTCCGGATCCACGTACCGGGGATTCCTGCCAGATCCTCGGTACGTCATCCATCCTGCCGCCCGGGTCGCGGCCGGGCACCCGGAGAAAGGCCCCACTCGCGGGGACCTTCGTCCCGCCGGCCGAACGCGTCACACACTTGATAGCCCGTCCGGGTGGATAAGCTGCCCCCTGCAGGCCGCTCGGGGACCGAACGACGGCGGCCCACAGCTGGGAGGAAGGTCACCCGATGGCGCAGGCGAAGAAGATCGGCATGGTCCTCCTGCTCGTCTTCGTGCTCTACTCGATCATCACGTCGCCGGCCCGGTCCGCCGAACTCGTCCAGCTGGGGTTCGAGGGCATCTCGAACGCGGCCAAGGCGGTCGGCACCTTCATGACCGGGCTGATCAGGTAGACCGGGTGACCGGGTGACCGGGTGACCAGGCTGACCAGGTAGATCGGGCCGACCGAGCGGACCGCCGCTCGAGTGGACCGGCCCGGGCAGGTGGCCCGCGCCCGGGTGGCGGACGGCCGTCCACCGACCTCGGCACACCGGCTACGGTGGGCGGGACCCTCACCCCCCGTCCGCGAGGAGCGGCAATCGTGATCCGGCACCTGGTTCTGTTCAAGCTCAACGAAGGCGTCAGCAAGGACGACGAGCGCGCGCTCGCCGGCGCCAAGGCGTTCTCCGAACTCGGCGCGGTCATCCCCGAGCTGCGCGAGTGGGATTGCGGCTGGAACACCACCGAGCGGGACATCGCGTACGACTATGCGATCAACAGCCTGGTCGAGGACCGCACCGCCCTGCAGGCCTACCTGACCCACCCGGCCCACCAGGCCGCGGCGGGCCAGTGGCGCGAGTTCGCGACCTGGGTGATCGCCGACATCGAGGTCTGAGCCCCCGTCCGACCCGATCCCGGCCCGGTCCCGGCCCGATCGCGAACCGATCCCGGTCCGCTCCCGCCCGGAGTCCGTCCCCGTCCTTCCCTCGGACGGCCCGCAGCGCCCCGTCCGACCTCCGGACGGGGCGCCGTGCTCTGTCCCGGAACGACCCTTGCGGCGCTTCACCGCTGGACCCGGTAAAGGTTGAACACCCGACCAACACACCTCCACCGGGTGCTTGCCCGACCTGTGCCCACCTTGTGATGCTATGACCGGTTTTGCCGGACATGGCGAGGTGGTGAACCAGCCGCGACACCCGATCCGCAGGGCCCGCCGCCGTTGTCGACTATGGGAGGGGTGACGTGTCCGTGGACGAGGTTCTGGCTGCGATCATCAGCCCGGCCGGCGAGCTGCGCCCGGACGGCCTGCGCGGCGGCCCCGGCGGCCGGCCCGCCGTGGACGTCCGGACGCTGACCCGGGTGCTGTTCGAGCGGCTCACCGAGCTGCCCCCGGACGCCCCCGAGCGGGAGCGGGTCCGGGCCGCGCTGATCGAGGTGAACATCCCGCTGGTGCGCTACGCGGCCACCCGCTTCCGCAGCCGCAGCGAGCCGATGGAGGACGTCGTCCAGGTCGGCACCATCGGCCTGATCAACGCGATCGACCGCTTCGACCCCGAGCGCGGCGTCCAGTTCCCCACCTACGCGCTGCCCACCATCCTGGGCGAGATCAAGCGCTACTTCCGGGACAACGTCCGCACCATGCACGTCCCGCGCCGGCTCCAGGAGCTGTGGGTCCAGGTCAGCGGCGCGATGGAGGAACTGACGGTGCTGCACGGGCGGGCGCCCAAGGTGCCGGAGATCGCCGCCAGCCTGCGGATCCCCGAGGAGGACGTCCGGGCCTGCCTGGACGCCGGGCGGGCCTACAACGCGGCTTCCCTCGAGGCCGCCCAGGAGCACGAGGGCGGGCTCGCCCTGCTCGACCGGCTCGGCTACGAGGACTCCGCGCTGGCCGAGGTCGAGCACCGCGACATGGTCCGCCACCTGCTGGTCCAACTCCCCGAGCGGGAGCGCCGGATCGTGATGCTGCGGTTCTTCGCCAACCTCACCCAGTCCCAGATCAGCACCGAGCTGGGGATGTCCCAGATGCACGTCTCGCGGCTGCTCTCGCGGATCCTCACCCGGCTTCGGACCGGCAACTCCTGGGAAGAATGAGATTGCAGCGCGTTACCCCCGTGTGACATCTTGCGACGTTCGGGTTTGCCGTGCACCGTGTTCCGGTATGGAGGGGGGAGGGCCCCGCCGGGAACCTCCGCGCGAGGGCCCCCGTTCAAGTGACAGTCACGAGGGGGTGGGTGCATGTCCGGAGAGCTGGGCACTGCGGAGATCCACGCTGGTCAGGCCAACGGCACTGCCGTCGCCGAGGCCCTGGTCCCGCGGCAGCGGGTCGAGTCCGTCGAGCCGCCCGGCCCCGACGCCGCACCAAAGACGCCGCTCGGCGCCGACCCGGCACCCGAGGCACCGCCCGGCGCAGGGCTGGACACCCGGACGCTCTCCCGCTCGCTGTTCCTGCGGCTGGCCGCACTGGAGCCCGGCAGCGAGGAGCACACCTACGTCCGCGACACCCTGATCGAGCTCAACCTGCCGCTGGTCCGGTACGCCTCCGCGCGTTTCCGCAGCCGCAACGAGCCGATGGAGGACATCGTCCAGGTCGGCACCATCGGCCTGATCAAGGCGATCGACCGCTTCGACCCGGAGCGCGGGGTGGAGTTCCCCACCTTCGCGATGCCCACCGTGGTCGGCGAGATCAAGCGCTTCTTCCGGGACACCAGCTGGTCGGTCCGGGTGCCGCGGCGGCTCCAGGAGCTGCGGCTGGCGCTCACCAAGGCCGGCGACGAGCTGTCCCAGCGACTGGACCGCTCCCCCACCGTCGCCGAGCTGGCCGTCTGCCTGGGCGTCAGCGAGGAGGACGTGGTCGAGGGCCTCGCGGTCGGCAACGCGTACACCGCCAGCTCGCTCGACTCCGGCTCCGGCGAGGACGACGGCGACGGGCCGCTGGCCGACCGGCTGGGCTACGAGGACCTCGCGCTGGAGGGCGTGGAGTACCGGGAGTCGCTGAAGCCGCTGCTGGCCAAGCTGCCGCCGCGCGAGCGGCGGATCATCATGCTGCGGTTCTTCGGCAACCTCACCCAGTCGCAGATCGGCGAGGAGATCGGCATCTCGCAGATGCACGTCTCCCGGCTGCTCACCCGGACGCTCACCCAGCTCCGCGAGGGTCTGATCAGCGAGGGCTGATCAGCGGGAGCTGAGCCCGTCCCCCGACTTCGAGCGAGGGCCGAGCCGCGCCCTCGACTTCAGCTGCTCGACTTCAGCTGCCGTCCAGCAGGTTGACGCGCAGTCCGGCCAGCACGTCGTCGTCCAGCCCGAGCCCCTCCCGCCAGAACGGGTCGAAGCCGCCCCAGCCGGCCTCGACCTCCGCGAAGGCCGCGTCCAGGTAGGCGCGGTCGGCCCGGAAGACCGGCAGGAGGAGTTCGGGTTCGCGCATCAGGCCGCGGGCGGCGAAGTCGTCCAGCACCCGGTCGACGACCGCGGCGGAGCGCTCGTTGGTGAGCAGGTAGTCGGCGACGACGGTCTCGCGGTCCACCCCGAGGGCGGTCAGCAGGAGCGCTGCCGCCCATCCCGTACGGTCCTTGCCGGCCGAGCAGTGGAACAGCAGCGGCGGCCCGTCCGGGGCGGCCAGGAGGCGCAGCAGGGCGGCGAAGCGCTCGCGTGCCACCGGGTTCGTGACGAACCAGCGGTAGAGGCCGGCCATCGTCGCGCTCGCCCGGCCCTCGCCGAGCAGCGCGCGCTGCCGCTGCGGGCTGGGGTCGGCCAGGGCTCCCCTGATCATCAGATAGATGTCGAAGTCCTTTGCCAGCAACGGCAGTTGATGCAACATGACGCCGCCGGGGAGGCGATCCTGGCCGGCGTCGCGGATCTCGTCCATGCTGCGCAGGTCCACCACCCGGCGCAGGCCCAACGCGCCGAGCGGGCCCAGGTCTTCGGCGGTGACGTGGTTCAGGCCATCGCTGCGCAGGGCCACCCCGCACCGCAGCGTCCGCCCGTCGGCGGTCCGGTACCCGCCCAGATCACGCGCGTTGACCGCGCCGCGCAGCCCGAGACTGCGGCCGACCAGCTCGGTTCCGGCCGGTTCCGACGCCGATATCCGTGCGCCCCCGATTCTCCCGGACTCGGTCTGCTGATCGGCCATACGGGCGCCCCCATTGCATATTCGGACTGTCACATGGCACAGCGGTGCCCGATATTGCATGAACCTGCCCATTGGATCGGCAAGATGTGCAAGAGTGTCATGCGCAACGACGACAGTGTAGGTGTCGCGCCCGCACCGACGAGCCGCACCGTCGGTAACCACGTGTAGCGCTCAGCTTCCGGTTTTTCATTTTCAATTCATTATTTGCGCCACCGGTACAGTTCCGGTCACAATCAGCGCCTTCATGGCATCGCCATGAACGTTGGTAACAGGTTCGCTGCACTCTCGCCCTTTTGGTCCCTCGCACGGCCGACCCTCGACCAGGATGGGCCCCGGGCAGCCTGCTGCCCGCGAACAGCTACACGGGCAGGCGAGCGCCGAGCAGCGCGACGCCTGGCCCAAGGGGAGGATCAACCATGGGTCGAGCGACCCGAAGAGTCGCCGCGTGCGCGGCGGCAGTTCTGCTGGCCAGCGGCCTGCAGACCACCCTGGCCTTTGGCGACACCACGCCGCCCAGGATCGACCTCACCATCCTGGTCGTCGACGACGGCGGCCCCTCGGTCGCGGCCATCACCGCAGAGCTGAAGAGCCAGGGCACGCCGTACAAGGTCATCAGCCTCAATGACCCCAACCGTCCCGTCATCAACTCCGCTTTCCTGAGTGACACGGTGAACGGTCAGCCCCGGGGGAAGTTCCAGGGCATCGTGCTGCCCAACGAAAACCCCTTCCCCAACAGTGCCGCCGAGATGACGGCCATCGCGAGCTACGAAGCCGCTTTCAACATCCGCCAGATCGACGCGTACACGTGGGCCAGTCCGGCGGTGGGGCTGAACTACGCTCAGAATCCCGGTTTCGTCGGTACTCTCGACGGATTCCAGGGCGCCACCACCTCGGCCGGAACTTCGGGACCGTTCGGGTACCTCAAGGGCAGTGTCCCGTTCGAGGACAACGACCCGAGCGTCAGTGAGAGCTACGGCTACCTGGCGGCCCCGCTCGCCAACCTCCCGGCCGGTGCCTCCTTCGTCCCGCTGGTCGACGCCCCGATCCCCAGCACCACCTCGCGCGGGTCCCTGGTCGGCGAGTACACCCACGACGGCCGCAAGGAGCTGGTCGTCACCTTCGTCTACAACCAGTACCAGCAGCAGTACCGCCTGCTGGCCCGCGGCATGGTCGACTGGATCACCCAGGGCGTCCACCTCGGCTACGACCGCAACTACTTCGCGGCCCACGTGGACGACGTCTTCCTGGCCGACGACCGCTGGGACACCGTGCTGAAGTGCACCCCCGGCGACGTCACCTGCCCGCCCGGCACCCCGGACACCGCCAACCCGATCCGGATGACCCAGGCCGACGCGCAGTACCTCAAGCAGTGGCAGACCGCCAACAACTTCACCCTCGACATGGTGTTCAACGGTGGCGGCAGCGAGGACTGGAAGGCCGACCACGCGACCACCGTGGACCCGACGGCGAACCAGATGATCGCCGACCAGAACAGCTACCGCTGGGTCAACCACACGTACACCCACCCGTACCTGGGCTGCGTCCAGGACGTCTCGGTGGTGCCGTGGGTCTGCACCAAGAACGCCTCGGGCGGCACGGTCTGGGTCGACCAGAACACCATCTCCACCCAGATCAAGAACAACTTCGACTGGGCCACGGCGAACGGTCTGAAGCCCGACCCGCAGGCCTTGGTCACCGGCGAGCACTCCGGCCTGCTGACCGCCCCGCAGGAGACCAGCGACAACCCGTACCTGGCTCCGGCGCTGGCCGCGAACGGCATCAAGTTCACCGGCAGCGACGCCTCGCGCGAGCCCGCCCAGCGGGCCGTCGGCTCCTCCACGCTGACCGTGCCGCGGTACCCGATGAACGTCTTCTACAACGCCGGCACGGCGAAGGAGGAGGCCGACGAGTACAACTGGATCTACACCAGCAAGGCCAACGGCGGCAGCGGCGTCTGCGAGAACAACGCCAACTCGACCTGCCTGTCGGCGCCGCTGGACGTCAACACCGGCTACCAGTCGTACATCGTGCCGCTGGAGGCCCGGATCGACCTCGGCCACGTGCTGAACAACGACCCGCGGCCGCATTTCATCCACCAGTCGAACCTGTCCGAGGACAAGATCCTCTACCCGGTGCTGGAGAAGATCCTCGGGACCTACCGGTCGCTGTACGCCGCCAACACCCCGATCGTGAACCTCGGCGAGCGCGAGATCGGCCAGGAGTTCCAGAAGCGCGCGGCCTGGAACACGGCCCTCGCCGCCGGCCAGATCACCGCCTACCGGGTCGGCAACACCGTCACGGTCAACGCGCCGGCCGGCGTTCAGGTCCAGGCCACCATGCCGACCGGAACCGCTCAGAAGCTGGCCATCGGATCGACCGCCTTCGGTTCGTCCTATGCCGGTACGCTCTCCGGCTGGGTGTCCCCGGGCGCCCTGCAGAGCAACATCACCCTGCAGCTGCCGTCCGCCCCGGCCGCCCCGGCGCCCGTCGCGCCGAGCGTCGCCGCCAAGTCCGTCCCGGCCCCGGCGCCGGCGGACAAGACGGTCGTCCCGCAGGGCGTCGCCACCCCGGTCCCGGTGGGCCCGAGCGACACCACCCGCAAGCCGGCCCCGTCCCTGGTGCCGGGCAGCGGGGCCCCGGTGCCCGGCAAGGGCGTGACCGCTGATAACAACGGTCACGGCGACAAGGGCCAGAACGGCCGCGGCGACAAGACCGCGGCGAAGAACGGCAAGGCCTCTGGGGGGACGGCCACGCCGATCAGCACCACCGGACGCTCCGGCAACCGGTAACCCGTACCAGCCGCTGACGGGGTCGGACCGGACAACCGGCCCGACCCCGCCACGGCGCCCGTTCCGGCCACCCAGGCCGGAACCGACGCAAGAACAGGAGGGGGGACAGGAGATGCGCGTCACCCTGCTCACCGAGGGGACGTATCCGCACCAGCACGGCGGCGTGAGTGTCTGGTGCGACCAGCTCGTTCAGGGCATGCCGGACGTCGACTTCGACGTCATCGCCGTCACCGGGACCGGCCACGAAGCACTGGCCTGGGAATTGCCCGCCAACGTCAAGTCGGTCACGACCGCTCCACTGTGGGGCCCGGCCTCCGAGGCCAGGCCGCCCCGCGGCAAGGAGATGCGGCGCTTCCTCAACGCGTACGAGCGCTTCCTGCACTCCATCCTCGATCCGGTCTACACCACGCACTTCGGCACCGAGCTGTACGGCTTCGCCGACCTCGCCCGGCGCGGGCTGCTCAGCCCGGCGCTGCGCAGCGAGCGTGCGCTCCGTACCCTCCAGCACGTGTGGACCCGGGACTACCTGCCCACCGCCGTCTCCCGGCCCACCCTGCACGACGCCCTGAACGCGACCGACCTGCTGGAGCACGCCCTGCGGCCGCTCTCGGTCGAGCCGCCGAAGGACGGCGTCGCGCACGCGGCCAGCGGCGGCCTCGCCACCCTGCCCGGGCTGATCGCCGCCCAGCAGTACGGCGTACCGTTTCTGCTCACCGAGCACGGCATCTACCTGCGCGAGCGCTACCTCGGCTACCGCACCGGCCCGTACCGCTGGCCGGTCAAGGCGCTGCTGCTCGGCTTCTACCGGATGCTCGCCGAGGAGAGCTACCGGGTGGCCGCGCTGGTCACCCCCGGCAACCGGTACAACCGGCGCTGGGAGGAGCGCGGCGGCACGCCGTCCGCGCACATCCGCACCGTCTACAACGGGGTGGACCCGGCGGCCTTCCCGCCCGCCGGCCCCGAACCCGAGACCCCGACCCTCAGCTGGGCCGGCCGGGTCGACCCGATCAAGGACCTGGAGACGCTGATCCGGGCCTTCGCCATCGTCCACCGCGAGATCCCCGAGGCGCGGCTGCGGCTCTTCGGGGGCACGCCCAAGGGCGGCGAGGCCTACCGGGACGGCTGCATAACCCTGGCCGCCGAACTCGGCATAGCCGACTCGGTGGCCTTCGAAGGCCGCGTCGCCGACATCACCGACGCCTACGCGGCGGGCAACGTGGTCATGCTCTCCAGCATCAGCGAGGGCTTCCCGTTCACCCTGATCGAAGCGATGTCCTGCGGCCGCGCGACCGTCTCCACCGACGTCGGCGGCGTCCGCGAGGCCGTCGGCGACACCGGCCTGGTCGTCCCGCCGCGCGAGCCCGAGCCGATGGCGGCCGCCGCGATCGAGCTGCTGCGCGACGCCGAACGGCGCGCCCGGCTCGGCGAAGGAGCCCGACTGCGGGTGATCGAACAGTTCACGCTGCGCCAGAACATCGACGGCTTCCGCGGCATCTACACCGAGCTCCTGGGCACCGCCCGCTGGATGCCCGGCGGCATGGTGGCCGTCACCGACCAGGCCCCCAGCCCCGACTGGGACGAGCAGCTGGCCACCGCCCGGCCCGAGCCGAGCGAGGTGGGCGCATGAGCGGTCCTTTGCGTCTTGTTCCGGACGAGGGCGGTTCCGAGCGGACGATGCAGCTGCGCACGCTGCCGCTCAAGCTCCGCCGTCCCGCCCCGACCGAGCCCGAGCCCGGGCCCGAGGAGCAGCTCGGCCTCTCCGCGGACCCGCTGGACGAACTCGCCGAGCGTCTGCGGGACATCTGCGCCGACGCCGTCCACCCGTACGAGATCGCGGCCATCCTGGAGTCCGACGGCCTCTCGGACGAGCAGGCGGCCCTGCTGTACGGCCGCCCCGACGCGTTCACCGTCGCCGAGGAGCTGTTCGAGAAGGTCCCGCGCCGCTACCCCGGCCAGAGCTCCGAGTTCGCCAATCCCTGGCGGGCCGACCCCTGGCGCTGCGTCGTGCGCGGCCTGGTGTTCGCCCTGCCCGGCCTCGGCTACCTGCTCGGCGCCAACCTGTTCGCGACCGCCCGGATGCGTTTCGGCCTGCCCTCGGGCATGCTCGCGCTGTCGATCGCCACGCTGGTCAGCTGGGGCTTCAACCAGGCCCTGGCGCACCGCGCGTACCGCTGGCTGGGCCGGCTGCGCCGTCGGGAGGCCGCGGTCTGCCTGACCGTCGGCGCACCGCTCGGCGCGCTGATCGCGGCCGCCGCCGCGTACGTGGTGGGCGGGCCGCTCGGGGCGCTGTGCTTCGCCGCCGGGCAGTCCTGCTACCTGGGCGCGGCCACCGTGCTGCTGGTGCTCGGCCGGGAGAAGTTCCTGCTGCTGGCGCTGGCGCCGGCTTCGGTCGGCGCGGGCGTGGTGCTGGCGGCGGACGTCCCGCAGGTGGTCCGTACGGTCGTGCTGCTCGCCTCGGTGGTGCTGGCCACCGGGCTGGCCGTCCGGGAGCTGCTGGTCTGTGTCCGCGGCGGTGAACGCGAGTCCGTGTCGCTGAAGCTGCCGCTCCGCCAGGAGGTCCCGCACCTGCTGTTCGGCCTGGCCTGCGGCGCGCTCACGTTGATCGCCGGCCTGGGCACGACCATCCACCAGGCCGTGCAGACCGGCGGCCACGCCACGCAGGCGACGTCGACCACCCCGACCGGCCCGGCCATGATCGCGCTGACGCTCAGTCTCGGTCTCGCCGAGTGGCTGCTCTTCCGCTACCGGGCGATGGCGGTGGCCGCGTTGCGCATCAGCCACACGAGCGGCCAGTTCACCCGCCGCACCGGCGGGATCCTGCTCGGCTGCCTGTTCATCTACCTCACCACCGTGGCCGCGCTGGACGCCGCCGCGACCGTGCTGTGGCCCGGCGCTCCCGCGCTCGGCGTGCCGCAGCTCGGCGCGATGCTGCTCCTCGGCGGCTCGCTCTGGCTGGCGCTGCTGCTGAACGCCTTCGGGTTCAGCTGGAGCACCGCCCTCATCTGTCTGGCCGCCGCGGGTGCCGAGAGCGCCGGGTTGCTGACCGGTGTGGATCCGATCGTCCTGCAGCTGACCGGCTGCGGGGCGGCCGCCGTCCTCCTCACCGCCATCGCCGGGCCCGCGCTCGGCCGCACCACCCAGCACCGCTGATCCACCCGCACCACCCGCACCACATCCGAACCAGTTCTGATCCACATCGAATATCCCGCACGCCTCCTTCGCGTGCACCGCTGTACCCGCTTCACCTGAGACACCCACCGGGCCACCGGCGGCCGACCACCACAGAGCGTCCGGCCGCCCCGGCAGATCGAGAAAGCGAACCCCGCATGAGCAGCGTCGCGGTTACCGGAGCCGAGGGCTTCATCGGCTCCCACCTCGTCGAGACCCTGGTCGCCGACGGGCACCACGTCCGCGCGATGGTCCAGTACAACTCCTTCTCCTCCTTCGGGTGGCTGGAGACCCTGTCCGAGGAGGTGCTGGACTCGGTCGAGATCATCCTCGGCGACGTCCGGGACCCGGGCTCGGTCAACGGCCTGGTCAAGGGCACCGAGGCGGTCTACCACCTGGCCGCCCTGATCGCGATCCCGTACTCCTACCGCGCTCCCCACTCGTACGTGGACACCAACGTCACCGGCACCCTGAACGTGCTGGAGGCGGTGCGCCACCTGGAGATCCCGCGCCTGGTGCACACCTCCACGAGCGAGACCTACGGCACCGCGCAGACCGTGCCGATCACCGAGGACCACCCGATCAACACCCAGTCCCCGTACGCCGCCTCCAAGGCCGGCGGGGACCGGCTGGCGGACAGCTACCACGCCAGCTTCGAGACCCCGGTCGTCACCCTGCGCCCGTTCAACACCTTCGGCCCGCGCCAGTCGATGCGCGCCGTCATCCCGACCGTGATCGCGCAGGTCGCGGCCGGCCAGACCGAGATCACCCTGGGCGACCTGCGCCCGACCCGCGACTTCACGTTCGTCAAGGACACCGCCAACGCCTTCCGCACGGTGGGCACCGCGCCCGCCGAGACGGTGGTCGGCCGCACCTTCAACGCCGGCACCGGCGGCGAGATCTCGGTCGGCGACCTGGTCACCCTGGTCGGCAAGCTGATGGGCGTCGACCTGGTGGTGAAGGAGGACGAGCAGCGCATCCGTCCGACCAACTCCGAGGTCATGCGCCTGGTCGCGGACGCGACCCGGCTGCGCAAGGCCACTGGCTGGGCCCCGCAGTTCAGCCTGGAGCAGGGCCTGGAGCAGACCATCGAGTTCTTCCGCGACCCGGCCAACCTGGCTCGCTACAAGACCGACATCTACAACGTCTGACCGCCTTCACGATCATGTTCGTCCTGGTAACCAAGGTTCGTGGCCTGCACATCCTTTCCGTGGGGGAAAAACCATGCACGCAGTGATCCTGGCCGGCGGCAAGGGCGTCCGCCTCCGCCCGTACACCACCGCGCTTCCCAAGCCGCTCGTTCCGATCGGCGACCAGCACGCGATCCTGGAGATCGTGATGCGCCAGCTCGCCGCCGCGGGCTTCAAGACCGTCACCCTGGCCATCGGCCACCTCGGCCACATCATCCGCGCCTACGTCGGCAACGGCTCCCAGTGGGGCCTGCGGGTCGGCTACGCCGTCGAGGACAGCCCGCTCGGCACCATGGGCCCGCTGCTCACCATGCAGGACCGCCTGCCCGAGCACTTCCTGGTGATGAACGGCGACATCCTCACCGACCTGGACTTCGCCGGGGTGCTCAAGCACCACGAGACGTCCGGTGCCCCGCTGACCATCGCCACCTACGCCCGCCAGGTCAAGATCGACTTCGGCGTGCTGACCACCGACTCCGGCACCATCACCGGCTTCCAGGAGAAGCCCAGCATCGACTACCGCGTCTCGATGGGCGTGTACGGCGTCTCGCGCTCGGCGCTCGCCAAGTACACCCCCGGCCTGCCGCTGGGCTTCGACGAGCTGGTGCTGGACCTGCTGGCCGCCAAGACCCCGCCGGCCGCGTACGACTTCGGCGGCTACTGGCTCGACATCGGCCGCCCGGACGACTACGACCGGGCCAACGCCGAGTTCTCGACCATCCGCCCGGTCCTGATGCCCTTCGAGTCGGTCGGCGTCGTGCCGGGCGTGGCGGAGCTGCCGCTCCCGGCCGCCCGCACCGCCCCGGACGACACGTCCGACGAGCCCGCCGCCGCGGGCGCCGAGAGCGACGGACGGGCCGCGTGAGAATCCTGCTCCTCGGCGGCGACGGCTTCCTGGGCCGTCACGCCACCACCGTCCTGCGGTCGCTGCCCGGTGCCACCGTGCTGACCGCGGGCCGGCGGTCCACTCACGACCTTCGGCTGGACCTGGCCACCGCCCAGGCCGGCCCGCTCGGCGAGGAACTGGCCGCGCTGGCCCCCGACGCGGTGGTCAACTTCGCCGGCGCGGTGGCCGGCAGCGCGGTCAAGCTCGCCGAGGTGAACGCCCGCGGCCCGGCGGTGCTCTGCGAGGCGCTGCAGCTCGGCGTCCCGAAGGCCCGCCTGGTGCACATCGGTTCGGCCGGCGAGTACGGCGTCTGCGCACAGGGCAGCTCGCTGCCCGAGGACGCCGACGCCCGCCCGGTCGGCGTGTACGGCGCGACCAAGCTGGCCGGCTCCCTCGCGGTGGCCGGCTCGCCGCTGGACGCCGTCGTGCTGCGGGTGTTCAACCCGGTCGGCCCCGGCGCACCGGCGGGCTCGCTGCCCGGCCGGCTGGCCGCCGAGCTGCGCCGGGTGGCGCCCGAGGGCACCGACGGCGTGGTCACGGTCGGCGACCTCTCCGCCTACCGCGACTTCGTCGACGCCCGGGACGTCGCCGAGGCGGTCGGCCTGGCGGTCGCGGCCGACCGTCCGCTCCCCCGGGTGCTCAACCTCGCCTCCGGGCAGGCCAAGCAGGTCCGGGCGATCGCCGACGGCCTGGTCGCCGCGGCCGGTTTCACCGGCCGGATCGACGAGAGCGGGGCCGGCTCCGAGCGTTCGGCCGCGGTCTCCTGGCAGCAGGCCGACGTCTCGGCCGCCGCCCGGGAGCTCGGCTGGCACCCGGAGACGGACCTCGCCGACACCCTGCGCGACCTGTGGCTCAGCACCGCCGAGCCCACGCCGACCCCGGTGGTCGCATGACCACCGGGCACCACCCCGACGGCCGCCTGCTGGTGCCGCTGTACGTCCACCCCGCGGTGGACCCGGCGGCCTGGCAGGCGGTCGCCGCCGCCGACCCCGACCGGATCGCCGCCGTCGTGCTCAACCTCGCCGACGGCCCGGGCGAGGTCCCGGACAACGTCTTCGCCGAGGCTGCCGAAGAACTCCGCGCGGCGGGACTGCCGTTGGTCGGGTACACCGACACCGACTACGGCCACAGGTCCCACGCGGCCGTGGTCGCGGACATCCTGACGTACCGCCAGCGACATGGCATCACCGGCGTCTACCTCGACCAGGTGACCACCCACCCGGGCGCGTTGGCGCACTACCGGCGGCTGGCCACGGCGGCCCGCGCGGCCGGCTGCGGCACCGTGATCTTCGGCCACGGCGAGCACCCCGACCCGGGCTACGCCGAGGTCGGCCTGGCCGACCTGCTGGTCACCTTCGAGGGGGACTGGGACACCTACCGCGCGATGACGCAACCGCTGTGGACCGGCCGGCACGCGGCCTCCCGCTTCTGCCACCTGGTCTACGACGTCCCGTCCGAGCACGCCCAGGACGCCACCGCCCTGATCGCCGCCCGTCGGGCCGGTGTCGGCTGCGCCGTCCCCGGCGCCGGGGAGAACCCCTGGCGCACTCTGCCGTACGGTCTGACCGCTGCTGAACTGACCTGACCCGATCCGGAGTTCGACTACCGTGAACCGCCGCACCCGGCTCCTGCCGGCCGCCCTGGCCCTCGCCACCGCCACCGCCCTGCTGGCCACCTCGTGCAGCAGCTCCGGCTCGGAGGACGACGGCGACTCGGCCGACGGCTCCCCGAGCACCCCGCCCGCGGCCACCGCCCCGGGCACCCCCGGCACCACCGACCCGGGCACCCCCGACGGCACGCCCAGCGACCCCGCCACGAGCGCGACCCCGGGCACGCCGAGCGGCAGCACTCCCCCGGGCACCACCCCGCCCGGCACCACCGCCCCGCCGCCGACCGGCGCCCGCTGGCAGCCCACCCCGGGCCTGGCCTGGCAGTGGCAGCTCGGCGGCGGCACCGTGGACCAGTCGGTGGACGTCCCGGTCTACGACATCGACGGCTTCGAGAACGACGCCTCGGTGGTGGCCGCGCTGCACGCCAAGGGCCGCAAGGTGATCTGCTACCTCAACGCCGGCTCCTGGGAGAACTTCCGCCCGGACGCCACCGCCTTCGCCAAGGCCCTCCAGGGCTCGGACACCGGCTGGAAGGGCGAGAAGTGGTTCGACATCCGCAAGCTCGACCAGCTGAAGCCGCTGATGGCCGCCCGCTTCGACATGTGCAAGAGCAAGGGCTTCGACGCCATCGAGCCGGACACCATCGAGGCCTACAACCAGAACAGCGGCTTCCCGCTGACGCCCGACGACCAGCTCAAGTACAACCGGATGCTGGCCCGGCTCGCGCACGAACGCGGCCTGGCCATCGGCCTGAAGAACGACCTGGACCAGATCCCCGCGCTGCTGCCGGACTTCGACTTCGCGGTCAACGAGGAGTGCTCGCAGTTCGACGAGTGCGACCGCGTCGCACCCTTCGTCAAGGCGGGCAAGGCGGTCTTCCATGTCGAGTACAAGCTCGACACGGACCAGTTCTGCGCCAAGGCCAAGTCGCTGGGCTTCAGTTCGATGCAGAAGAAGCTCGAGCTGAACGCCTGGCGCAAGCCCTGCTGAGGTGTTCCACTCCCGTCGCGCGGGTGACCCGGACGAGGGTCACCCGCGCGAGGGTCACTTGACCGCCAGCCAGATGACGGTGCCCAGCACGGCCAGCACGACGACGGCGACCAGCGCGATCACGCCGGTACGGTTGCCGCCGCCGCTGGTGCTGCGGCCGTAGGTGGAAACGTTGCCCGGCTCCTGGCGTGCCGGGGTCTCGTCGACGAACGCCCGGAACATCTGGGTGCTGCCGGCGGGGTCGTAGTCGTTGTCAGCCATGGCAGGGACTCTAACGAATCGGCCCACCTCAGGCACAGCCCGGACCCCCTTCCCGGCCGGCGCACCACCCCGGCGTGCGACGGTGGTACGACAGGCTCGTGAACACCACCCGGCGCACGGAATGCCCCACTGCGGAATCGGGTTGACTGCGATCATGACCGGAAACCACAGCCGGGTGAGCCTCGGCACCTCCGACCTGTCCGTCTTCCCGCTCTCCCTCGGCGGGAACGTCTTCGGCTGGACGGCCGACGAGCAGCAGTCCTTCGCGGTCCTGGACGCCTACGCGGCCGCCGGCGGCAACTTCGTCGACACCGCCGACGTCTACTCGGCCTGGGCCCCGGGCAACACCGGCGGCGAGTCCGAGACCGTCCTCGGCAACTGGCTGCGCAGCCGCGGCAACCGCGACGGCGTGGTGATCGCCACCAAGGTCGGCATGCACCCCGACGCGCGCGGCCTCGGCGCCGCCAACATCAAGGCCTCGGCCGAGGCGTCGCTGCGCCGCCTGGGCGTCGAGCGGATCGACCTGTACTACACCCACCGGGACGACGACACCCCGGTCGAGGAGTTCGTCACCGCCCTGGACGAGCTGGTCCGCGAGGGCAAGGTCCGCGCGGTCGCCGCCTCCAACATCGGCGCCGAGCGGCTGTCCGAGGCGCTGGCCTTCGCCGAGCGCGAGGGACTGGCGAAGTACGTCGCCGTCCAGCCGCACTACAACCTGGTCTCGCGCGACACCTTCGAGGGCCCGCTGGCCGACGTGGTCGCCGAGCACGGTCTGGCCACCGTCCCGTACTACGCGCTCGCCTCCGGCTTCCTGACCGGCAAGTACCGCCCGGGCGGCGCGGGCGTGGACAGCGCCCGCGCCGAGGGCGCCGCCCGCTACCTCGACGAGCCGCGCGGGCCCAAGGTGTTGGAGGCGCTGGACACCGTCGCCGCCGAGCACGAGGTCGAGCTCGCCACCGTCGCCCTGGCCTGGCTCACCGCCCGTCCGACGGTCGCCGCCCCGATCGCCAGCGCCCGCACCGTCGAGCAGCTCCCGCCGCTGCTGGCCGGCGCCACGCTGAAGCTCACCCCGGAGCAGACCGCCCTGCTGGACGCCGCCTCCCTCGCCTGAGCACCGACCCGCGCACGCCACCGGGCCCCCGACAGCGCGATGCTGTCGGGGGCCCGGTGGCGTCTCCCGGCGCTACGGCCGCCCGAAGTGGGTCGGGTAGTAGCCCGAGTTGAGGGTCGAGACCCGGACGGTCCTGCCCGGCCGGGGCGCCTCGACGAACGTGCCGCCGCCCAGGTATATCCCCACGTGGTGGATCCCCGAGGCGCGGCCGCTGTCCGACCAGAACACCAGGTCGCCGCGGCGCAGCTGCCCCGCGCTGATCGGCGTGGTCGCCGCGTACTGGTCGTCGGCCACCCGCGGCAGGCTTATCCCCGCCCGCCGGTAGGCCTGCTGCACCAGTCCCGAGCAGTCGTAGCCGGACGGGCCGTTGCCGCCCCAGACGTACGGCTTGCCCAGCTGGGCGAGCGCGTAGTCGACGGCGGTCTCCTCGCTCTCGGAGGCCGGCGCGGTGTCCGCGGACGGACGGCTCACGGGCGGGGCGGGCGCCGGGGCCGAACCGCCGCCGGACTGACCGGTGCGGTTCAGGTAGACGTCGTAGTGGCTGGTCCAGCGCCACTCGCCGCTGCCGTTCTTGAACCAGTACTTCGACCCGTCCCAGCCCTGGCGCAGGCCGTAGGAGGAGGCCGAACCGTTGGAGACGGCCTTGGCGCCCGAGGCGGTGGACCCGCCGGACCCACCGGACCCACCGGAGCCGCTCGAGCCGGTGGACCGGCCGGTGCGGCTCGCGTAGACGTCGTAGTGTCCGGTCCAGCGCCACTCGCCCGCACTGTTCTTGAACCAGTACTTCGACCCGTCCCAGCCCTGCTTCCCGGCCGCGGCGTGCGCGGACCCGGCACCGGCCGTCAGGCCGACCACGCCGGCGCCCGCCAGCACGGTGGTGGCCAGACAGGTGCTCCGCACGGCGCGGTGTATCCGGCTGCCGCCGGCCGCCGCGGCGCCGTGGGCGGTGCGCGGCCGGGGGGCGCAGTTCGGGCAGCCGCAGCCGGCGATCGCGGGGATGCTGCCGAGACGCTCCTCGAAGCCGATCAGGCCGGGATCCTCGTCGAGGCCGACCGAGCCGACCGTGACGGCGGGTTCGGCGTACGCGCCGGTGGCTATCCTCATGCGGGTCGTCCTTCCTTCCGCCCGGCACGGGCGGCCGGGGACGGTACCGAGGCGGCCACTCCGGCCGGGGCGACGAAGGCGACCAGCAGCTGTTCCATCAGCGCGCTGCGGGCGGCCTCGTCCAGTTCGTGCGCGGTGACGCGCTCCAGGCGTCGGACGGCGAGCGCCGCCGCCTCCACCGCGTCGTCCACCAGCACCGTCCGCAGGCCCGCGTCCAGGTCGGCCAGCCGGCGGCGGCGCATCGACTCGGCGACCTCCGGCGCGTAGTCCAGCGCCAGCGGCTGCACCGAGTACACCTCCAGGCCCGCGGGGGCGGCCTCGGCGGCCAGCGACCTGGTCAGCTCGTCGGCGAACCACTGCCCGTCGCGCAGCGCGGGCCCGGGCGCCGCGTTGCTGTCACAGGGCAGCATGGACGCGGTACGGGTGAGCACCGCCTGGATCTGCTCGCGCAGGTAGTCCTCGTGGTCCTCGATCGCCAGCAGCGCCCGCGCGGTGTCCTTGACCCGCCAGACGATCAGCAGCCGGACCACGATCGGCGTGCCGGTCCGGTCGACCGCCTTCACCGGCTCACTGCGCCAGTGCCGCAGCCGCACGTCCATCCGACGGCGGCGCAGCAGCGGGTTGACCCACACCAGACCGGTCCGGCGGACGGTGCCCCGGTAGCGGCCCCAGCGGGTCAGCACCCGGGTCTCGCCGCCCGCGTTGGCCAGCAGCCCGGCGAGCGCGACCACCACCAGCAGGCCGACCGCGCTGACCTCGGCGATCGACGTGGCATCCACGTCCGCCCGCCCGCTCGCCCGCGCGGCGGCGCCGCGCAGGTCGGGCAGCACGTCCCAGTGCGGGACGACGCCGGTGCGCAGCAGGAGGAACAGCATTCCGGCCAGCCCGAGCAGCACCACCAGCAGGGCGATCCAGCCGGGCAGCGTGGTGGCGCCGTGCTCGCGCACTGCCTGGTCGGCGCGCGGCGGGCGCCGGGAGGCGGTGGCGGCGCCGACCGCGGTGGCGTCCGGCAGCTCGACGGTCTCCGGGGTGGCCGCCGTCTCCAGCGGATCCCGCAGGTCCGCCGGGTCGGCGGACGACGGCGCGGGGACGACGGCCATCGGGGTGGTCGCCGGGCCGCCGTCGGCCGGGCCGACCGGTTTGGCGACCTTGGCCATCGTGACCGCCGTGACTCTGGCCAGCGGACTGGCACCGGAGGCGGAACGTTCCGGCAGCGCCGGCGGGAGCTTTTGGGGCAGGTTGTCGGGTCGCTGCGAAGAATCGCGGGTGACGTCCATGCACGGGTCCTCTGGGGTCGGTGTGTCGCGCAACGGGCGGCCCGGATCTGACGGGCAGTGCCAGGGTCAGGCTAAGTTCATACGTCATCAAATGCGACATTTGAGCCGAGGTGTGTCGACATTTACTGACGAATCGTCCAAAGCCGACCTGACGCGCAGGCACATGAACGGATGGTCGGGACAGTTCGGCGCAGGTCAGCGCCGTCGAGCACCAGGACCGTGGACGAACACCCGACGGGTGATCAGCCCGATCCCGGTGAGCACCAGCAGGATCCCGGCGAGCCCACCGCGCCAGCCGGAATCCCCGGACCGGCCCACCACGCTCTGCGGACCCTCCGGCAGAGGCAGCGGCCGGACCGCGGCCTCGGCGGAGTCCGCGGTTTCAGCGGCGGCTCCGGCGGCGGCTCCGGCCGGTCCGGTCGGCGACGGCCGGCTCATCACGGCGACGACGGCCGCCCGGGACGAACCGAGGGCAGAGGTCGGGCTCGGGGTCGGAGAGGCAGTCGCGGCGCTCGCAGCGGTCGGGACGGGGGACACCGACGGAACCACCGGCGCAACGGGTGCCCCCGGCGCAACGGACGGGCTCGGAGCCGGAGCCGGCCTCGGCGAAGACACCGTCGAACCCACCGCACTCGGACTCGGCTTCGCGGTGCCCGACGAAACCGCCGACGGGCCGGACACCACCGGGCTCGCCGCAGCCGACGGGGCGACCGGCGGCGGCACGGGGATCGGCAGCACCCCCGGCGGGACCGGCACCGGCACCTCGGGCGCCACCGCAACGGATGGGCTCGGACTCGCCGCGGCCGAAACCGCAGCCGAAGCCGAAGCCGAAGCCACGGTCGTGCTCGACGCGACCGGCGCCGACGCCGTCGGGCCGGGGGTCGTCGGACCCGGCACCGACGGGCTGAGCGAGCCCGACACCGCCGCAGTCGGCGCCACCGCCGCAGCGGTGACCCGCACGCGCACCGGGTCCGCCGAGGTCCCGTTCCCCGCCAGGTCCGTGGCCGTGACGGTCAGCCACTGCTCGCCGTCCGTCAGGTCCCGGTTGGCGGTGCAGGTCCAGCTGCCGTCGATGGCCGCCGTCGCCCCGCAGAGCACGGTCCTCTGGTCCGAGCTCGTGCTCGACCCGGCCGTGACCAGCACGTTCGAGCCCGGTTCGGCCCGTCCGGCGAGCGTGGGGCGGCTGACCCGCAGGGTCGCTCCCGGGGCCGGCGCGTTGAGCACCGGCCGGTCCGGCGGAACGGTGTCGACCACCAGCGTGGCCGGCTGCCCGGCCGTCCGGTTCCCCGCCGCGTCGACCGCGACCGGGGTGAGCTGGTGCTTTCCCTCCGTCAGGTCCTCGACCGGCAGGCAGGACCACTGGCCGTCCCTCCGCACCGCCGTGCTGCACAGCTCGCCACCCGTAGGGCGGTCGGTCACCGAGACGGTGCTGCCCGCGTCGCCGGTGCCGGTGACCGGCAGCCCGGGGTCATTGGTGTAGGCCGGGAGGGTGAGTGCGGGGGCGGTCGGCGGCGCGGTCTTCACGGTGACCTTGACCGGCTCGCCGCGCAGCACCACGCCGCCGCTGGTGGTCTCGACCGGTGTGAGGCTGTGCGGGCCGGCGGGCAGCGCCGCGGCGGGGCGACAGGACCAGTCGCCGCCACGCCCGACCTTGGCCTTGCAGAGCGCGGCGTCGCCCTCCCGGATCTCGACCGTGGCGCCGGCCACCGCGCCCTCGCCGCTGACCTCCGGGCGGGCGTCGGCGAGGACGGTGCCGTCGACGGGTTCGGCGATCTCCGGCCGGGCGGCTCCGACGGTCAGCTTGATCCGCTGGTCGGAGACCTGTCCGGAGTCGGCGAACCCGCCGGAGGGGACGAGTTGGCTGGTGTCGCGGCCGATCCGCAGCCGGGCCCAGGTCTCGCCGGAGGCGGCGCCGGGTGGGACGGTCCATTCCAGGGTCGCGGTGTCGGCGCCGGGCAGGACCTCGGTCTGCACCCGCCCGGCGGGCTCGAACCGTCCGGTGTGCCCGAAATCGATCCAGCCGGCCAGGGTGGCGGGCTGGTCGCCGACCGCGACCGGGACGGTCAGCCGGTAGTAGCGGCCGATCGCGGCCTCGGCGGGGAAGCTGATCGACGGGTCGGCGCCCCGGTACTCGCCGCGGCCGGGCTGGAGCTTGGGCGGCGGCGGGCCGGCGAAGGGGCTGCGCAGGGAGGCGCCGTGGTCGAGCCGGACCAACGGCTCGTCGTCCGCGGCCTCGGCGGAGCGGTTCCGGGCGCGCCGCGACGGGTTGGCGGCGTCGGCGCCGAGGAAGAGGTCGGAGACCACGTGCGAGGCGTTGCCGTAAGCCTGCGGCGCGGTGCCGAGGTCCTCGTCGACGGTGACGGTGTAGGCCTGGCGCAGGACGGGTGGGGCGGTGGCGCTGCCGGCCCGGGCGGTGGAGCGCTGCTCGATCCGGAACAGTGCGGTGCGGAAGGTCCCGGCGAGCTCCAGCGAGCCCTCGGCGGCGGAGCCGGGCGCGCCGTCGGAGGCGCCGTCGCGGCCCGCGGGGGCGAGGGTGGTGCCGTCGACCGTCCAGCCGGGCCAGTCGGTGCGGCTGACCAGGGTGGGGGCGGTGGGCGAGCCGCCGGTGAGGGTCAGCCGGGTCGCGGTGCCGGTGGTGCCGGATTTCCCGGTGGCGACGGCGGCGAGCCCGCTGAGGTGCAGCCGGGGATTGCGGACGGGCCGGGAGAAAGTCAGCCGGAGCGTCCCCGCCGTGCTCCAGGAACCGTCCGTCTGCGGACCGCTGGGGGTGAGCTCGAAGGTCTGCGCGGGGCTTCCGGGGTGCATTCCGTCCGAATAGCGGGCGGCGGAATGACCCCCGGCGGATCGGTCCGCCAATTCTCCCGATCCGGCGGTGACCGCCACCCCAGGAGAGGCATCGAAATCGATCCGGACGGAAAGTCCGGAGGGCAGCACCGCCCGGTGGTCCCCCGACCAGGAGTCAGGGGACTGCTGGGCCACCGAGAGCGGAGCGTTCCAGCCGGTCAGCAGTCCGGCCGTGAGGACGGCCAGGGCGGCAGCGGTGCGGGGGAACTGTCGGCTCATCCGGCTCTCCTTCGCGGTCGGCTGCCGAGGACGGGCAGTCTGGGCACAAGATCCGACAAAAAGGAATCACGGATCCCGGACCGGTCATCCTGCGACACCTGCGCTTTCGACCGTGTCCCACCCGTTTGGCGGCCGTCCGGGCGGCCGGACGGGACCTGCCCGAAACCGCCGCATTCCATCCGGTAGGCGGTAATCGGCACACCCGGACGGACGTAGGAACGGGAAATCCCGGCTAATTCAGCGGACCCCAGCGGCCGGGACCTGACCATTCATCGGAGAAATCTGTCCGACCGGCCCGCCCGCCGGGCGGAGTCTGGCCGGGCACGCCCCCGTCGGCGCGGCGAGCGGGCCGAGGGCCGGGAAACGAGAGAAGCCCCCGGCCGGTGGCCGGGGGCTTCTCGCTGGTGCGCTCAGCAGGATTCGAACCTGCAACCTCTTGATCCGTAGTCAAGTGCTCTATCCGTTGAGCTATGAGCGCAAGGAACGGGCGAACCCGATCTTGCGGAGTTTGGTGCGCTCAGCAGGATTCGAACCTGCAACCTCTTGATCCGTAGTCAAGTGCTCTATCCGTTGAGCTATGAGCGCTCGCCCTGGTGAACGTTGCCTCCGGGGCGTTGCGGGGACAACATTACATGACCTGCGACGTGGGGCGAAATCGATTGGCCCGGGGCCCGCTCCGGGCCTGCTCCCGGCCTGCTCCCGGCCTGCTCCGGGCCTGGTCCCGGCCCGCACCGGGGAGGGCTGGGGACCGGCACGGACCCGGCCCGCCCTGCCCCGGGAACGCGAAGAGCCCCCGCCGACGAGATCGTCGACGGGGGCTCCCGACTGGCGGAGGCTGAGGGATTTGAACCCTCGATCAGGAATAACCCCGAAACCGCATTAGCAGTGCGGCGCCATAGACCGGACTAGGCGAAGCCTCCCCACATGGAGCACACCCGCGCGAAGCGGACCCGTTCCGTGTGTCGATGATGATGCCACAACCCTGGGGTTCGGCACCAACCACCGCCAACGTTACTAGGCGGGTCGTCCCCGCCGCAAAGAAGAATGAGATACTGCCGTATCCGGAGGAGCTGCCCCGAGCCGAGGAGACCTGTCGACGTGAGCAGCAGGCCGATCCGAGGCGCTGCTCGCCTCGCCGCCATACTCGACGCCCTGCCCGACGCGTTGCTGCTGGTGAACAGCAACGGCACCGTCGTGGACGCCAACAACGCGGCGGTCCATGCCTTGCAGGCGCCGGGCACCTCCCTGGTCGGCATGGGCGTGCTGGGCCTGCTCCCCGAGTTCGACCCCAGCCGGATCCCCGGCTCGATGCGCCCGGCCACCCGCGACGGCGACGCCCTCGAGCGCCCGGTCCGGATGACCGCGCACCGCACCGACGGCACCACCTTCCCGGTCGAGGTCTCCGGCAACGACTTCGCCGACGACAACGACACCAGCCGCGGCTACGCGCTCTCCCCGCTCGTCCCCTACGACCCGTACCGCGAGGGCTCCCGCTCGCCGTCCTCCTCCGACCTGCTCCTGCTGCTGGTCCGCGACCTCTCCGGCCGGCTCGGCGTCGAGGCGGAGCTGCGCCGCCAGCACAAGCAGACCGAGATGATCCTGCGCGCCGCCGCCGAGGGCGTGCTCGGGGTGGACCTCGAAGGCCGCTGCGTGCTGGTCAACCCGGCCGCCGCGCACATCCTGGAGTACCGGGCGAGCGAGCTGGGCGGGCGCGAGCTGCACCCGCTGATCCAGCACTCCCGGGCCGACGGCAGCCCGCTGGCGCTGGAGGAGTCCGCGCTGCTGGACACCCTGACCTCCGGGCGCAAGCACCGGGTGCGCGGCACCGTGCTGTGGCGCAAGGACGGCCGTCCGGTCACCGTCGACCTCACCACCGCCCCGGTCCGGGACGGCGACCAGCTCGTCGGCGCGGTGATGACCTTCACCGACCGCAGCCGCGAACTCGCCCTGATCGCCCGCAACGAGCACCTCACCGCCGTCCTGGAGAACGAACTGGGCGGCGCGCTGAACGCGCTGAACCAGCGGCTGGACGCACTCGCCGCCGACCCGGCCGGGCAGCTCTGGCCGGAGGCCAACTGGACGCTGCGCCGGCTCGCCGACGAGTGCCGCCGCTTCGGGAAGCTGATCGACGGGGTCCTCGACCACCAGCGCAGCGAGGCCGGCGAGAGCGGCACGGCGGAGGCCCAGGACACCAAGGACGGCGGGGACGGCCGGGACGCCAAGGACGGCAAGGGCCGGCGGAAGGCCGCCGCACGGGTGCCGGTCGCCCTGGACACGGTGGTCCGCCGGGCCGTCGAGGAGGCCGGCGAGCTGGTCGGCCCGGGCCGGGTGCGGTTCTCGGTGCACGCCGCCGCGGTCGAGGTGATCGCCGACGAACGGCGGCTCGCCCAGGCGCTGGCCCACCTGGTCGCCGACGTCAGCGGCGTCCGCCTCGCGCTGGACGCCCCCACCACCCCCTCCCCCGGGCTGGCCGTGCCCGGTCTGGTCGGCGGCGCGGCGCCCGCGCTGCCACCCGCCCCCGAGCCGCCGACCGTCGTCCTGGCCGCCGCCCAGCGCGGCGAGGTCGCCCGGGTCGAGATCCGCGGCCCCGGCGTCGGCGGCAGCCCCGTCCACCTGCCGATAGCCCGCGCGGTGGTCGAGCGGCACGGCGGCGTGCTCCAGCCACACGAGCTGCCCGGCAAGGCCGGCACCACGTACGTCGTCGAACTGCCGCTGGACCCGGTCGCCGCGAAGGCCGCCGCCGAACGCGCCGCCGCCGAGGGCCGCTCCGACCGGCCCAAGGAGAGCGACAGCGCCGTCCTGCCCGAGCTGCCGGGCATCCCGCAGCTGCCCAGCAGCAGCGCGGCCGCCGAGCCCGCCGTGGCCGCCGAGCAGCCGGGCCGCACGGCCCCGGAGGCCGAGCAGGCACCCGCCGAGGAGCCCCCGGCCACCGAACGGCGCGGCCGGCGCGGCCGACCGGCCGCCGAGACCCCGGCGCACCCCACGAACCTCGCGCCCGACGCCGCCGCCGACCAGTGGCCGAACGCCCCCGCCCGGGTCGAGCGGGCCGTCCCCGAGCAGTGGAACGGCACCGGCAACGACCCGGCGTACGGCCGTCAGGGCCTGGCCGGCCCCGACGGCGTGCAGAGCGACCCGTGGGGCAAGGACGACGGCCGCTCCGGCCCCGCCTACGCCGTGCCCGTCGAGGGCGAGCGGGCGCCGCAGAACCGGTCCGGCGGGCGCGAGCCGCTCGCGCTCGGCCCGGCCCCCGCCGACACCCCGGCCGCCGACGGCACCCCGCCGGGCGGCACCCCGACCGACGGGGCCACCCCGGAGGAGACCGCGGGCGGGCCCAAGCCCCGCCGGCGCCGCGCCCTGCCCTCCGCCGACGACTCCTCCGGCGGCTTCGCACTGCCCGGGGCGACCGACACTCCGGTGTACCCCGGCCTGGAGCACGCCCTGCCGGCCGGCCCCGCGCCCGTGCCCGCGCCGCCCGAGCCGGCCTCCGCGCCGACCGGCCGCCGCCGTCGGCTGGCCGTCCCGCCGGGGCCCGGCCCGGACGCGCCGGTGGGCGCCCCCGGTTCGGCCGTGTCCCCCGTGCCTTCCGATCCGTCCGGTCTGCCCGCTCCGACGGGTCCGTCCGGTCCGTCCGGCCAGGACGCGGGTGCCCCCGGCACCGCGCTGGAGCCCGCCCGGCCCGCGCTGCCCGCCGCCGAGGACCCGTCGGGCCCGCGCCCGGTCGGCACCGGCCTGGGCGAGCTCGCCCCGCCGCGGCCGCTCGGCAACGCGCCGATGCCCGCCGTCCCGCAGCCGTCCGTCCCGCACCAGTCCGTCCCGGCCGAGGCCCGGACCGCCCCGCGCCCGATGGCCCAGCTCCCGGCCGGCGACGCCCGGCCCGCCGACGAGCAGCCGCCGGCCGCCGGTGGCGAACTGGCCAACACCCGTCGGCTGCTGGTCTGGCCGGAGCCGGACCCGGCGACCAAGCAGGCCCTCCAGGCGCGCGGCTACCTCCCGGTGATCGTCAGCTCCCGCGAGGAGGTCGACGCCCAGGTCTCCGGCTTCCCCGCCGCCCTCTTCGTCGACCCGCTGACCGGCCCGATCACCCGCACCGCACTGCAGTCGCTGCGCACCGCGGCGCTCAACCGCCGCGTCCCGGTGCTGGTCACCGCCGGTCTCGGCCAGGCCACCCGGGACGCCGCGTACGGCGCCGACCCGGCCGTACTGCTGCGCGCCCTCGCGCCGCGCGACGGCGAGCACCACGCCCCGCGGGTGCTGCTGGTCGAGGGCGACCCGGACATCGCCGCCGCCATGATCAGCAGCCTGGAGCGGCGCGGCATGCACGTCGAGCACGCGGTGGACGAGAACGACGCCGTGGCCCGGGCCAGCAGCGTGCAGCCCAACCTGGTGGTGATGGACCTGCTGCAGATCCGCCGCCGCCGGGTCGGCCTGCTGGACTGGCTGCGCGCCAACGACCGGCTGCACCGCACCCCGCTGGTGGTCTACACCTCGATGGGCCTCGACCCGCGCGAACTGCCCCGGCTGCGCACCGGCGAGACGGTGCTGTTCCTCGCCGAGCGCTCGACCAGCGAGGACGTCCAGGGCCGGATCGTGGACCTGCTCGGCCGGATCGGCGCGATGGGCGAGGCGGGCGTCGCCGCCGCGGGCTGAGGAACGCCGAGACACCGGGACACGCCCCGAACGCGTGGAAGGGCCGGCCGCCCCCGTTCCGTACGGGGGCGGCCGGCCTCTTCCGTCCCGGCGGCTACTCCTTGCCGAGCACCGTGACGTCCAGCTCCTCCGCCGCGTAGGCGGCCCGGATCACCTTCTTGTCGAACTTGCCGACCGAGGTCTTCGGCACCGACTCCACGATCGACCAGCGCTCCGGCAGCTGCCAGGAGGCGATCCGCTCGGCCAGGAAGGCCCGCAGCTCCCTCAGCCCGACGGTCGCGCCCGGGCGCAGCACCACGGTGGCCAGCGGGCGCTCGCCCCACTTCTCGTCCGGGACGGCGACCACGGCGGCCTCGGCCACCTCGGGGTGCGCCATCAGCTGGTTCTCCAGGTCGACCGAGGAGATCCACTCGCCGCCGGACTTGATGACGTCCTTGGCCCGGTCGGTGAGGGTCAGGTAGCCGTCGGCGGTGATGGTGCCGATGTCGCCGGTGCGCAGCCAGCCGTCCTCGGAGAACTTGTCGTCCGGGCGGACCGGGTCCTGCCCGGCGCCGCCGTAGTACGCCCCGGCGATCCACGGGCCGCGCACCTCCAGCTCGCCCGCCGAGACGCCGTCGTGCGGCATCCGCTCGCCGCCCGGGCCGATCAGCCGGGCCTCGACGGAGGCCGGGAAGATGCCCTGGGTGATCCGGTACGGCCACTCCTCCTCGGGGGTGAGGCCGCCCGGCGGCTGGGCGAAGGATCCGAGCGGGGAGGTCTCGGTCATGCCCCAGGCGTGGATGACGGGGATGCCGTGGCGCTCCTGGAAGCCCTGCATCAGCGACGGCGGGCAGGCGCTGCCGCCGATGACCACCATGCGCAGGCTGGAGGTGTCGTAGTCGCCCGCGTCGAGCTCGTCCAGCAGGCCGCTCCAGATGGTGGGGACGGCGGCGCTGACGGTGGGGCGGATGGCGGCGATCATCTCGGCCATCGGCTTGGGCTGGAGGAAACGATCCGGCATCAGCAGATTGGCGCCGGACATGAAGGCGGCGTGCGGGATGCCCCAGGCGTTCACGTGGAACATCGGGACCACCGGCAGCGCGGTGTCGCGCGGGGTGAAGGCGAAGTTGTCGCCGGTGTTGACCTGCAGGCAGTGCAGGTAGACCGAGCGGTGGCTGTAGAGCACGCCCTTCGGGTCGCCGGTGGTGCCGGAGGTGTAGCAGAGCACCGCGGCCTGCCGCTCGTCGATGTCGCTCCGCCACGGGAACGCGGTGGGGCGGCCGGCGATCAGCTCCTCGTACTCGTGCACGCCGCCCGCGAAGCCGGCCAGCAGCGAACGGTCACCGGGACCGCTCACCACGATGTGCCTGAGCGTGGGCGCGAGGTCCGGCAGGACGGCGGCGAGCAGCGGGAGGACCGTGCCGTTGACGATGATCACGCGGTCGGCGGCGTGGTTGATGATGAACGACAACTGCTGGGCGGGCAGCCGCAGGTTGAGCGTGTGCAGCACGGAACCCATCGCGGGGACGGCCAGGTACGCCTCCAGGTGGTCGGCGTTGTTCCACATCAGCGTGGCTACGCGGTCGTCCCCGGCCACCCCGAGCTCGTCGCGCAGCGCGCACGCGAGCTGCGCGGCACGGGCGCCCACCTCGGCGTACGTGCGGACGACCGGTCCGGAGCCGTCCCAGGTGGTGACGGTCGAGCGGCCGTGGATCGTGGACCCGTGCTCCAGGATTCGGGCGACGGTGAGCGGTACGTCCTGCATCGTGCTGAACACGGGTCCTCCTTGACCTGGCGGCACTGACGGCAGCGCCTGCGGCACCTACCGGGCGGTAATGCGCGCGGACATGCCCGATTTTGCCGCCCGCAGCACCCGATGTCAGCATTCCGGCCCCGTTGCGAGGGTCACGAAGTCGCGGCCACCCACCCCCGTCGGACGGAGGGTCAGTGCTGTTCGCGGCGGCAGAGGCGCAGGGAGTTCGCGGGGTCGGGGGTGTAGGCGGGATCCAGGGTCCAGCCGTCCTCGGCGGCGATGCGCAGGGCCTGGTGGGCGCCGGCCCCGCGGTAGGTGGCGCGGTGGAGCTGGACGCGGCGGAGGAAGGTGCCGTCGGGGGCGGTGACCCGGCGGTAGCTGTCGGCGGTGCGGCCGAGTTCCCGCTTGGTGTCGCGTTCGAGGATGCGGCGGATGTGGCGGTCCCAGGCGGCGGGGCTGTCGGTGAACTCGGCCCGGAAGGCGCGCGGGCCGACCGTCCAGCGGGCGCCCCAGCGCTCCCAGTAGTCGGGCTCGGGGCGGTTCATCCAGAAGGTGGCCAGGCCGTACACCGGGACGTAGACGATCTGGAACAGGAAGACGAACGGCAGCAGCAGCGCGGAGCGGGTCGGCTGCGGGCCCCACGGGGTGCCGGGGGCGGCGGGCGGGTCCTGCGGGGACGGGGCGTTCAGGCCGGTCGGGGCGGGGAAGCCGCGGACCAGCCGGACCTGCTCGACGTCGGTACCGGACGGCACCCCGCGCCAGCCGTACCGCTCGGCCAGCCGGACCACGCCGTCCGCGCCGAGGCCCCGGTAGAGGCGCACGGCCAGCCGGACCGACACCTCCCGGCCGAGGTCGGCCTGCACCTCGCCGCCGCCGGCCGCGTGGTTGGCCTCGGCGGCGGCGATCCGGCGCGCCAGGAGCGGGGTGACGTAGCGCTCCCAGTGCTCCGGACGGCCGGTGAGCTCGGCCCGCACGCGACGCGGCGGGAGGAAGCTGCGATTGACCCTCAGCCAGCCGTCGGAGCTGGGGCCGCCCCCGTTGTAGTCCGCGAGGATCAGGACGGCGAAGAGCAGCACCAGACCGACGATCCAGAGCGGGGCGTAGATCCACTGCAGCACGAACTGGATCAGCACGCCGAGACGGTTGCGGCGCGGCACCGGGCCGGGGAAGCCGCCGGGCTGCGGGGCGGCGTCGAACTGTGGCGCCGATCCGAACTGTGGCGCGGGGTAAGGCGGTTGGGCAACAGCCGGTGGCTGCGGGGCGTACGGCTGAGGCGGGTACGACTGAGGCGGGTACGACTGCGGCGGGACGGGCTGGGCGTACGGGTTCTGTCCGTACGGCGCCGGCTGCCCGTACGGGTTCTGCGGCGGCACCGCGCCGTAGCCGCCGGCGGTGCCGTGACCCGCCGCGCCGTCGCGCCGGTTCGCGCCGCCGTGTCCGTGGTCGTTCGCCATTGCGCCCCCCTGTGCCGGATCGGGGGCCACCCTACCGGCGGGGGTCTCAGCCGGCGGTCGGACCGTCCACCTCGTTGCGGTCGATGGTGAGGGTGACGCCGCCGTAGGTCTCGGCGACGTTGCCGCGGTACTGGTGAACGCGCTGGTGGAGGCTCCACAGCCCGGGGTCGACGGCGCCGGAGCCTGCCGTGTCGGCGTGGTCGTCCCAGCGGGCGTACCAGAGGGCGTCGGGCAGCGGGGAGCTGCCGGCCCGGGCGGCGGCGACCAGGTCGGCGACCCCGGAGTCGAGGCTGGAGTAGAAGCCGGAGCGGTAGCCGGCGGAGTGCAGGGCCTGGGTCCAGCCGAGGGTGAAGTCGACCACGGCCTGTCCGCAGGCCGGGTCGCGCATCGGGTAGGCCTCGATGTCCAGGTAGACCGGGCTGCCCGCGCCGAACCCCAGCGAGCGCAGCGCGCGGACGGCCTCGCCCGCCTCGTCCTGGCCCTGCTGCGTGGCCTTCGCCGGGTCGATCCGCTTGGGCTTGCGACTCGGGTCGGCGCACGGCGCCTGCAGCCCGACGTGCACCGGCAGGAAGCGCCAGCCCATCGCGCGCACCTGGCGCACCCAATCGGCGGTGAGCCGGGGCTGGCCGCAGCCGCGCTGGGAGCCGCTGCTGTAGATGCCGACCACCCCGTACGGGGAGGCGGTGCGCCAGGTCCGCAGGGTGTCGACCGGGGGTGCGGTGCAGACGTCGAAGGCGGGGCCGCTCCAGCTCTCGCGGAACCGTGGCGGGACGCCCTTGTCGGGGAGGGTCGCGGCCCGGATGCGGGGGACGGCGACGGCGGCCGGGGCGACGGCTTCGGCACTCACGCCCGTCCCGTCGGTGGCCAGCAGGAGCACGAGGGAGGCGGCGAGGAGGGCCGCGGGCCGGAGATAGCGCACCCTGCCTTGGTACTGACGGACCATCGGATGAATGCGGCAGCCACGCCGCCACCCGCTCGCGGGTCCACCCTTTCGGGCGCACCCATCCGCATCCGTCCCGATTTTTGTAACGAGCTTGCCCGTTCATCACTCCTTACGGCAAACTCGCCGATATGCCCACCTCCCATACCAGCGAAACCCCCACCGCCTCGACGTCGGCCGTCGCCGTCGCCGAGGCCCTTGCCATGCCGCCCGCCCCCAAGGGCGAGCCTGCCGGCGAGCGGGGCAGCTGGCGACGAGGTGGGGCGTCCGGCTCCGCGGCGCCACCCGAGGTCCACCCCGGCCGATCCAGTGGCCGGTTCGGCAAGGTCCTGCGGCGCCCGGAGCGGATCCCGGCGCCGCTTCTCTGTCTGACCGCGATGTTCCTGGTGCAGACCGGCATCGCGCTGTCCAAGCCGCTCTTCGGCCCGCTCGGGGTCAGCGGCACGACCTTCCTGCGGCTCGGCTTCGCCGCCGTCATCCTGCTCGCCGTCACCCGCCCGAAGCTGCGCGACAAGCGCCCGCGCGACCTCGGCGCGGCCGCCCTGCTCGGCATGGCCTCGGCCGGGATGACCTGCCTGTTCGCCGGGGCGATCGACCGGCTGCCGATGGGCACCGCCGCGACCATCGAGTTCCTCGGCCCGCTCGCGGTCGCCCTGGTCTTCGCCCGGCGCGCCAGCCACCTGCTCTGGGCCCTGCTCGCGGCCGCCGGCGTGGTGCTGCTGACCCTGCTCGGCGAGGGCGACGGCGGCGGCTCGCTCGACCCGGTCGGCCTGCTGTACGCCTTCGGGGCAGCCGCCTGCTACGCCGCGTACATCCTGTTCACCGACAAGGTCGGCGCGGCCTTCCAGGGGTTCCAGGGGCTGGCGGTGTCGATGACGGTCGGCGCGCTGACGCTGGCGCCGCTCGGGCTCGGCGAGGCCTGGCACGGGCTGACCGCACCCGGCGCCTCGCCGCTGCTGCTGCTCGCCTCGGTGGCCGGGGTATCGCTGCTGCTGCCGGTGATCCCGTACGCGCTGGAGATGACCGCGCTGCGCCGGATGCCGCAGCGGGTGTTCAGCGTGCTGGTCAGCCTCGAGCCGGCGGTCAGCGCGCTGGTCGGCCTGGTGGTGCTGGGCCAACTGCTGGGCGCGCCGCAGCTGGCCGGAATCGGCTGCGTGGTGGCGGCCAGCGTGGGCGCCACGCTGACCGGCCGTCGCTGACCCGGCCCTCGCCGACCCGGGCGTTCGGGCGCCCGGCGGCCGGAGCGGGGTCCGAACGTCCTACGGCCAGAGCAGGGTGCGCGACCAGTCCGGGGAGCTGACCGGGCCGGTGCGGGTGTAGCGCAGCCGGACGTGCCGGCGCTGGGAGTCGCCCTGCCAGAACTCCACCTCGTGCGCCCACAGGGTGTAGACGGCGTGCCCGGGCGGAACGACGTCCGGGTGCGCCTCCAGCCGGCGCCGGGCGACGCCCACCGCCTCGTCGTACTCGACCAGCGAAGCCAGCGGCTCGCTCTGCCGACCGACCAGCGAGGAGGCCCGGGCGGCGGGCGAGCGGGTCGCGAACTCGGCGGCGGCGACCAGGTCGGCGGCCCGCTCGACGGTGCCGCGCACCCGCACCTGGCGGCCCAGCTGCGGCCAGTAGACGGTCAGCGCGGCGGCCGGGTGGTCGGCGAGCTGACGGCCCTTGGGGCTGTCGGCGGCGGCGGAGAAGTTCCAGCCGGTGCCGGCCGCGTCGACGTCGCGCAGCACCAGCACCCGGGCGTCCGGCATGCCGTCCGCGTCGACGGTGGAGAGGGTGAACGCCTGCGGGTCCAGCACCCCGGCGTCCAGGGCGGTGGCGAGCCATTCCACGAACAGCGGGCCGGGCGCGGCGGAGGCGGCCTCGTGGTCGAAGGACGGCAGCGGGCGGGCCATCGGCGGGCGACCGAGCAGCAACTCGGGGACGGACCTGGGCTCGGGCCGGCGCGCGCAGGCCGACTCGGCGGACGGCTCCGGGCGTGCCCCCGCCCCCGGCTCCGGCTCCGATGCGTGCCTCGCCTCGTCCGGGCCGCTCAGGCCCTCCTCCTCCGCCGCCATCGCGAGCCCTTCCTTCCGATTGCCGCGGTCGCCACCCCGGCCCGGGCCGTCCCTTTCAAGCCCTGGCGCGCGGTGTGCTGTCGGAGCGCAACCGTACCGCCGTGGGCCGACGGACCCGGGCGCGGGCCCTCGGTGGAGGGATCGCGGCCGGTCGGCGGGGACGGCGGTGGCAGCAGGGGCAGCGGGGCAGCGGGGAACGGCGCCGGACGCACTCGTGGGCGGTGCCGATGGCGGCACCGCCCACGAAGCCGGTTTCGCGGTGACCCTTTCCGCTGGCCGGTCATGCGCTGTTCCCTTGGTGATGCGCGGTTTCCTCTGTTTGCTTGTTCCGGTGGTTCCGGTGTTCCGTTCCGCTTTCCCGAACCGGTCCGGTCCGAGCCCGTCCGCGAGCGATCAGCTCACCCGCGGCCACCCACCTCCGGCGCCCCCGCCCTCGGTGGTACTCGATGGGACTCGGTGCGGCCGTACGGTCAGGGGACGATCGGGGCGAAGATGACGTTGACGTTCTTGTTGCCCTGTCCGGCCAGGATGGCGCCCGCGTTGTCCTTCGCCGCGAGGGTGTTGTTCTGGTTCGAGGCGCCGGAGCCGGTGGCCGTCTGCTGCGTGGAGACGTAGTTGCCGTCGACCCCGCCGAACACGTTGCCGGTGCCGACGTTGGACACCACTCCGGCGTTGGAGCCGGCCGCGGCGCCCGCGCCGTTGTCGGCGGCGGCAACACCGGCACCCGCCAGCAGCAGACCGGCCGCGAGCGGACCGGCGAGCAGGAGTCCGGCCCCCCGTCGGGTGTGCATGCGAGCCATGTAAGCCTCCAGAAATCTGTTCAGAGTGCAATGTCGAGCATGGTGTGCGGGGTTCGCCGGCCAGACGAACACCTGCGGGCTGCGACGCCGGAAGACAGACTTCCGCAACAAATCGACAAAGCACTAGCTCGACGGGAGGATTTCGCCCGTTCGCGTGATATCCATCCAGGCCGCGCATAACGACCTGAGAACCGGACGGCGCGCCGACACACCGCCAATGAGCTGGCCCTTCGCCCGGACGGCCGCTGGTTCGAGAGCGATCTGGAGCGGCGCTTCGACGCCCTGCGAACCACCGAGCGCACCACCCCGGCGCAGACGGGTCGCGAACGCGCCCCCGAAAAAGTTCGATCACCCTTCCATGTCGACTTTTCAGCCATTCGCAGACCATCGGAAAGTCACACTGAAACGGCGTAGGGACCGGCGCCGTCGCGGGCGCGGGCGCCGTCGCGGGCGCGGGAAAGCTGCCGACGGGCGCCGTCGAAAATCAGACCATCTTGCCCGGGTTCAGGATTCCCAGCGGGTCGAAGACCGCCTTCAGCTGCCGGTGCAGGTCCAGCGCCACCGGGCCCAGCTCGCGGGCCAGCCAGTCCCGCTTGAGCAGCCCCACCCCGTGCTCCCCGGTGATCGTGCCACCCAGCTCCAGCCCGAGCGCCATGATCTCGTCGAAGGAACGCTGGGCCCGTGCGGCCTGCCCCTCGTCCGCGGCGTCGAAGATCACGATCGGGTGGGTGTTGCCGTCCCCGGCATGACTGACCACCCCGATGGTCAGCCCGTGCCGCTCGGCGATCGCCGCGACCCCGTTCAGCATCTCGGCCAGCCGGGAACGCGGCACCGCCACATCGTCGATCATCGTCGTGCCCAAGCGGTCCATCGCGGGCAGCGCCAGCCGCCGGGCCGCCAGCAACAGATCGGACTCCGCCTCGTCCTCGGCCGGCACCACCTCGGTCGCCCCGGCCTCCCGGCACAACCGCGCGACCCGTGCCAGCTCGCCCACCCGGTCCGGTCCGTCGAACGCCACCAGCAGCAGCGCCTGGGTCGACTCGGGCAGCCCCATCCGCCCCAACTCGTTCACGGCCCGCACGGAGACCGCGTCCATCAGCTCCATCAGCGACGGAGTCAGGCCCCGCGCCATCACCTCGCAGACCGCCGCACCGGCCGCGTCCGCGCTCGGGAACTCCGCCGCCAGCGCCAGCTGTGGGGCCGGCGCGGGCCGCAGCGCCAGTACGGCCCGGACCACCACGCCGAGCGTCCCCTCCGAACCGACGAACAGCCGGGTCAGGTCGTACCCGGCCACGCCCTTGGCCGTCCGGCGACCGGTGGACAACAGCCGCCCGTCCGCCAGCACCACGTCCAGGCCGAGCACGTACTCACTGGTGACGCCGTACTTCACGCAGCAGAGACCGCCCGCACCGGTCCCGATGTTGCCGCCGATCGTGCAGGACTCCCAGCTGGACGGGTCCGGCGGGTACGACAGACCCAACTCCTCTGCGGCCCGCGAGAGTTCGGCGTTCACCACGCCGGGCTCGACCACCGCGATCCGGTTCACCGGGTCGATCTCCAGGATCCGGTTCAGCTTCACCAGCGACAGCACGACACAGCCATCCACCGCGTTCGCCGCACCCGACAGCCCGGTCCGGGCGCCCTGCGGCACCACGGGCACCCGCAACTCGGTCGCGGTGCGCATCACGTGCCGCACCTGCTCGACCGTCTCCGGGAACACCACCACGGCAGGGACGCCGGCCGCACAGAACCCCGCCATGTCGCGGCTGTACGCGGCGGTCACATCGGGGTCCACCACCACGGCCCCGGCCGGGAGGCCCTGCGCCAGTCGGCCCGTCAGATCACCCATCGCCGCCGCCTCCGCTCGCCGCCCGACCAGCCTCCACCTCCGCACTCTGCCCGCGTGCCGGTGGCGGGGCAAGTGGGCCCCGGGACGGGCGGGGAGGCCGCCCGGCGGCGGCGAGCGGAAGGGGCGGAGTTCAGGGGCCGTGTGGGGCGAGTGGGCCCCGGACAGGGTGCGGAGGGCGCCCGACGGGGGCGAGGAATCGGCGAGGGCCCGGGCGTGTGGGCGTCGCGGGGCGGGTGGGCAGGGCTCCCGCTGCGGGTCAGGCCCGGCGGAGGGTGGGGGTGGCCAGGGCGGTGAGGCCGGCGGTGGCGGTGGCGAGGGCGCAGAGGAGGGTGGGCAGAGCGGCGCCCGCCGCATCCGCGAGCAGGCCCAGCAGGGCGTTCGACAGCACCAGGGACACGCTCTGCACGAGCGTCAACAGGGCCTGTACACGGGAGAGATGGGAGGGCGGTGCGCCGGTCAGCACCAGCGGTCCGAGATGGCAGGCGAAGAGCCCCGAGCCGACGCCCGCCACCGCGCTGCCCGCCAACGCCGCCACCGGCCCCGCGGCGAGCGCCAGCAGCGCGATCCCCGCCGACGCCGTGCAGAGCCCGGCCGCCGCCCCGACACCCGCCCGGGCGAGCGCGCCCCGCCAGGCGACCAGGCCGGCCACGGTGAGCACCCCGGCCGCCTGTCCGCCGGTCACCAGGCCAGCCGTTCCCGCCGTCCAGCCGTGCGCCCTGGCGAGCAGCGGGCCGAGGAGCGACACCACCGGCAGCAGTGCCCCGGCGGCCGCGCCGGTGAGCAGCAGCGCGGCCCGCAGCAGCGGGTCGCGCAGGGCGAGCCGGACGCCGGACGCCGCCTCGCGCAGCAGGCCGGCCGGCGCGGCGGCCGGCGTCTCCTCCCGGGGCCGGACCCACAGCAGGACCAGCAGGACGACCCCGAAGCTCACCGCGTCCGCCACCGCCGCACCGGGCAACCCGCCGACAGCGACCAGCAGGCCGCCCAGCGGCGCCCCGAGCAGGACGGCGCTCTGCCCACCGGCCTGGCGCAGCGCGAGTGCCCGGGGCAGCCGCTCGTCCGGCACCAGCCGGCCGGGCATCGACCCGCTCGCCGGGAGGTAGAAGGCGTCGACGGTTCCGATCACGGCCGCCCCCGCGACCAGCAGCCACAGCGGCGTGCCCCGGCTGCCCGCGACGAGCGCGATGGCGGCGGTCGCGACCAGCATCACCGTGTCCCCGGCGAGCATCACGCGGCGGGCGCCGAACCGGTCCGCGACCGCACCGCCCAGCAGGACCAGTGCCGTCCGCGGCACGGTGATCGCGGTCAGGACGAGGCCGGCCGCCCCGCCGCCGTGCGCGGTGGCGGCCCAGCCGAGGGCGAAGTAGAGCGCGGCGTCGCCCAGCCGTCCGGCCTGGGTCCCGGCCAGCCAGAGCAGGTACGGCACGGGCAGCGGCGCCCGCGCGGCAGTGGCGGTGGCGGTGGCAGCGGCGGTACCGGCAGCGGGGGCGGTGGCGGTGGTCATGCCGGGCGACGCTAGGACCCTCGACCCGGTCGAGGGCAAGCGCGGTCTACCGGCGGACCACCGGCTCCTGGAGCTCGGTGACCCACCCGGCCTGGTCGTCCGGGCACTCCAGGTACAGCTCCCGGGCGTACCCGGCCGAGCGGTAGCCGTTCTCCTCGATGAAGCGGGCCAGTTCCTGGACGGTGCCGAGCACTGCGTCCATCGAGCCGCGGTGCACGATGGTCGCCGCCTCCCCGATCGGCGGCAGGTCGAGCACCTCGAAGTCGTGCGCGCCCGGCCGCACCGACGGCCCGACCGGGACGGCGACCAGGATCAGCACCGAGCCGTCACCCTCCGGCGCGTCCTCGTACCGGGCGACGGACGGGCCGGTCGCCTCGATCCCGGCCGCGGCCAGCCGTCGGCACAGCTCGTCGAACAGCGGGCCGATCACCGGCGTGATGTCCTCGGGCTCGTAACTCGCGGCCACACCGGCCAGTTGGGCCACCCGGACGGACGGCACCGGCTTCACCACGACATCGTGCGTGGACATGGTCCCCTCACTCTCGATCGTCCGGAGCCTCGCCTCCACCCGGGCCAGCCGCAGCTCGTCCGCCGCGATCGCCTCGGCGAGTTGGGCCCGCCGCAGCCGCAGCATCCCGCGCAGTTCGGCGGCGTCCACCTCGTCGTCCAGGACGGCCCGCACCTGCTGCAGCGTGAAGCCGAGCTCCTTGAGCGCGATCACCCGGTTGAGCCGGGCGAGTTGGGCCGCCTCGTACGAGCGGTAGCCGCTGACCGGGTCCACCCGGGCGGGCCGCAGCAGGCCGATCGCGTCGTAGTGGCGCAGCATCCGCACCGACACCCGGCCGTGGCTGGCGAAGTCTCCGATGTTCAACATGATGCGTCCACCCCATCGCCTCCCACGGTGTCAGGGTCAACCCCGACCGCCGGACCGCTCCCCGGAAACACCGAGAGCGGGTGCCGACTTGATGTCGGCACCCGCCCTGAGCAGGTGGTTCTCCTAACCAGCGGAGAGCGTGGGATTCGAACCCACGGTGACGGGTCACGCCACGACAGTTTTCAAGACTGTTCCCTTAGGCCGCTCGGGCAGCTCTCCAGGCGGAGGTCAGCCTAACGGGTCCCGCGGGGTTCGGCGCACACGGTTTCGCGGCGTCGCGGGTCAGCGGGCGGCGGTCACTGGTCGCCGTCGCGCTGGCCGAGGGTGACCTTGGTGGTGAGGGTCTGGCCGTTGCGGGTGTACTCGACGTCGACGGTCTCGCCGGGCTTGTGCGTCCAGATCCGGCTGACCAGGGCGGGGCCGTTCTCGATCGGCACGCCGCCGAGCTTGGTGATGACGTCGCCCGGCTTGAGGCCGGCCTTGTCGGCGGCGCCGCCGGGGGTGACGGCGGGCTGGCCCTGGATGTCCTTGGTCTGGATCTGCGCGCCGTCGCCCTTGTAGTCGTCGTTGCGCAGCACGTCGAGCTTGGCGTAGACCGGCTTGCCGGTCTTGATCAGGGTGTCCGCGACCCACTTGGCCTGGTTGATCGGGATGGCGAAGCCCAGGCCGATGCTGCCGGCCCGGCCGTTGGCGGAGGCGTTGGACTGGATCGCCGAGTTGATGCCGACCACGGCGCCGCCGGAGTCGAGCAGCGGGCCGCCGGAGTTGCCGGGGTTGATCGAGGCGTCGGTCTGCAGGGCGTTCATGTACGAGGCCTGCGAGCCGGTGTCGTCGCCGGAGGCGACCGGGCGGTCCTTGGCGCTGATGATGCCGCTGGTGACGGTGGACTCCAGGCCGTACGGCGCGCCGATCGCGACGGTGGCGTCGCCGACGTTGACCTTGTCGGAGTCGGCCAGCGGCAGCGGGGCCAGCTTGCTCTTCGGCGGGTTGTCGATCTTGACCACGGCGACGTCGTAGCCCTCGGCGTGGCCCAGCACCGAGGCGTTGTACGAGGTGCCGTCGGCGAACTTGACGGTCAGCTTGCCGCCGTTGAGGGTCGGCGCGACCACGTGGTTGTTGGTGAGGATGTGGCCCTCGGTGTCGAAGACGAAGCCGGTGCCGGTGCCGGACTCGCCGTTGCCCTGCGCCTTGATGGTGACGACGCTGGGCAGCGCCTTCTGCGCGATGGCGGCGATGGAGCCGGGGGAGGGCTCGTTCTTCTGGGTGTCGCTGGCCTGGACGGTGGTGCTGCGGTGGTCGTCCGCGGAGCTGCTGCTGTCGTTGCGGTCGGCCACGGTCACGCCGAGCGCGCCGCCGGCCACACCGGCGACCAGTGCGACGGCAGCGATCAGGGCGACCAGTGCGCCGCGCTTCTTGCGCGGGCCGCCGCCGTCCGGGCCGCCGGGGTAGTCGGCCGGGTAGCCGAGCGGGCCCGCCGGGCCGCCGGGGTAGCCCGCGCCGCCGGAGGTGGCGTCGTGGGTCGGGCCCCAGCCGCCGAGCGGCTGGCCCGCACCGAACGGGTGGTGGCCGTGCGCGGCGGGCGTGCCGTGGGCGGCCGGGGTACCGGGGGCGGCTGCGGCGGCGCCGTACGCGTCGTGCGCACCGGCGGCGGGGACGCCGTGGGTCGGGGTGGCGTACGGGTTGGCGGCCGGCGGCAGCGCCGGGGCCACGGGCGCTGCCGCCGGGGCCACGGGCGCGGCGGGCGGCAGGACCGGCGGCGGCGCGTCGATGTACCCGGTGGCCGGGTCGACGGCGTGCTCCTCGGCGACCGGCGCGGCGGGCGCCACCGGCGGGGCGGCTGCCTCGGGCGCGGCCGCCGGTGCCTCCGGCGCGGGGACCTTGGTGAAGGCGACGGTGGGCTTGTGCCCGCCCTCGGCCGGGACGGTCTCGGCCGTGCCGGCCTCGCCGGTGGCCGCCTCGGGTTCGGGCACCCGACGGAACGCCATGGTCGGCTTGTGCCCGCCGTCCGCCGGCGCCGCGTCCGCCGGGGCGGCCTCGGCGGGGACGGCCTCGCCGGTGGCCGCCTCCGGCTCGGGGACCCGGCGGAAGGCCATGGTCGACTGGTGCCCGCCCTGAGCGGGGCCTTCGGAAGCGGACTCAGCCGCCCCCTGGCCGGCGGGCTGCTCCCCCTGCGGCCCGGTGGGCCCAACCTCGCGCTCGGTGCTCACGGACGACCTCCATAGCTGGCAGAACCAAGGACCATAGTTTTTCGCACTGTCGATTCGATTGCCGTAAGGACCCCTCTGAAGAACTCATAAGAATCCTTAGCCGGTGCCGACGGCCGAGGGCTCCCCCCTCCCCGCCGGGCGTCCCGCGATGCGGACCGCGCACGCCCTGGCCTTGGGTGTTCACCCCTGTGCCGGTTAGCCTGTCGCTCCAAACTGACACGCGGGAGCTTGGACCGACCAGGCTGAGAGTGCGCATGTCGACCGTACGCCACGCGAGCGAGGCGGACGGTCGAGGGGGCGCTGACCGCCGGAACCTGTCCGGGTAATGCCGGCGTAGGGAGTATCGGCCATGCCGTCTGCTTCGTCATCCTCTTCTTCGGACGCTGCCGCGTCCAAGGATTTCCCCGAGTCCACCGCTGCGGCGACCACCGCTGCGGCCACCACGGCGACCGCCGTGCGGGACCGTTCCGAGCGCGTCGAGGCGCCGCTGGTCCTGGACACCGAGCCGCCGCGCACGCTGCGCTTCCGGGACCACTTCGCGCTCTGGATGAACCTGGGCGTCAGCCTGATCGGCTTCTCGACCGCCGCCACCGTGCTCGGCGCCCCCGGCAGCGAGCTGTCGCTGGCCGCCGCGGTGACCGCGATCGTGGTCGGTACGGCGGTCGGCACCGCGATGCTCGGCGTGGCCGCGCTGATCGGCGCCCGGACCGGCGCCCCCGCGATGGCGAACCTGCGCGGGCTGTTCGGCACCCGGCTGTCGTACCTGCCGACGGTGCTGAACATCGTGCAGTGCGTCGGCTGGGGCGTGTTCGAGCTGCTGACGATCTCGGCGGGCGCCCAGACCGTCGCCCACACCACCGGCTACCGCTGGCTGTTCGTGCTGCTCGCGGGCGCCCTGACGACCGCGCTGACCATCTGGCCGCTGGGCTCGATCGCGGTGCTGCGCCGCTTCGTGGCCGGGGCGGTCGCCGTCGCGATGGTGTACTTCACGGTCCAGCTGGGCCGCCAGGGCGTGCCGGACCCGGGCGCCGGCAACTGGCACGGCTTCCTGGGCGCGACCGACGCGATGATCGCGGTGTCGATCTCCTTCGTCCCGCTGGCCGCCGACTACACCCGGCACTCGCGCACCCCGCGCTCGGCGTTCTGGGGCAGCTTCTCCGGCTACACGATCGCCCAGGTCTGGTGCTACGTGCTCGGCCTGATGGCGCTGCTGCAGTCCGGTGGCGACCCGAACAAGCTCTTCGACTCCTTCCTCGGCGTCTGGGCCGGCTGGCTGTTCCTGCTGGTGCTGGTGCTGCGCGAGACGGACCAGTCGTTCGCCAACGTGTACTCGACCGCGATGTCGGTGCAGAACCTGCTGCCGCGGGTGGACCGCCGGGTGCTGAGCGGCGTGATCGGCGTGCTGACCACCGTGCTGGCGCTGCAGATCGACCAGTTCACCGACACCTACTACAGCTTCCTCGGCCTGATCGGCTCGGTGTTCGTGCCGCTGCTGGCGGTGCTGGCGGTGGACTTCTTCCTCGGCGCCGGGCGCCGCGGCTGGAACCTCTCCGAGGACGCGCCCGCCCGCTGGACGATGCTGCTGCCGTGGGTGCTGGGCTTCGCCGTCTACCAGTTCATCGCGCCGACCAAGGTCGCCGACTGGTGGACGAACTTCTGGACCGCCGCCCAGGAGGCCCTGCACTTCACCCCGCAGGAGTGGACGTCGGCCTCGCTGTTCGCCTTCCTGGTGCCGGCCCTGGCCACCTGGGCGCTCACCCCGCTCTCCCGCCGCGCCGCGCGCTGACGCCGGGCGCCGGGCGCCGGGTACCCGAACCCAGCACCCGGCACCCGGCACCCGGAGACGGCCCCACAGGTTGGGGCCGTCTTCGCCTCCGCGTTACCTCCGCCGCCTATCGTTGGCCCTGTGACCAGCCCAGACCTGTCCTCGCCGGAGGCGCGCACCGCGCCGTCCGTCCAGGTGATCGCCCACCGCGGTTCCTCCCACGCCCTGCCCGAACACACCCTCGCGGCCTACCGGCGCGCGCTCGACGAGGGCGCGGACGCGGTGGAGTGCGACGTCCGGGTGACGGCCGACGGCCACCTGGTCTGCGTGCACGACCGGCGGATCGGCCGGGTGTCCAACGGCCGCGGCACCGTCTCGGCGATGACGCTCGCCGAGCTGCAGTCGTACGACTTCGGGGCCTGGAAGACCGGCCGCCCCAGCACCGACCCGGAGCTGCGCGGCGTGCTGCCGCTGGAGCGTCTGCTGGAGCTGGTAGTGGACTGCGGCCGCCCGGTGGACCTGGCGATCGAGACCAAGCACCCGGTGCGCTTCCGCGGCCTGGTGGAGGCCGAGCTGCTGCGGATGCTGGAGCGGTTCAAGATCGGCGCGGCCCGGGAGGGCGACCGCCCGTCCGCCCGGATCATGAGCTTCTCGTCGATCGCGCTGAACCGGGTGGCCGCCGCCGCGCCGGAGTACCGGCGGGTGTTCCTGTTCGAGCGGACGCTGCCGCTGCTCGGCAAGCTGCGCGAGGGTGCGCCGCTGCCGGGCGGGGCGCGGATCGCCGGGCCGGGCATCGAGCTGGTGCGGGCCCGTCCGCAGCTGGTGACCCGGCTGCGGGAGCTGGGGCACGAGGTGCACGTGTGGACGGTGGACGAACCGGCCGACGTCGAACTCTGCCTGGAACTCGGCGTTTCCGCGATCATCACCAACCGGCCCGCCGAGGTGCTGGCGCAGCTCGGCCGGTGACCGGACGGTGATCCGCCGACGTACCGACGGCCGCACCGACGGCCGTACCGGTGCGCACTGATCACTCTGGTCGGCAGTCAAACCTTCCTCGCACGATATTGCCGGAAATTCTTGCCCTCGGACGACAGAGGGTGAGCATGGAATGACCTCATGTCGACCCTCGGTCGCCACGCTCGAAATGGGCTCGCGGGATCGCCTGGTGCTCGTTTCCGACGCATTACCAAGGGGCATCTCTCCCTCGGCATACGCTGAAGGAGGTCCGGGGGTGGCGTTGATGGTGGCGCGTGAAGTGCCGACTTCATCGACCATGGCAGTGCCGCACGGCCCAGCGAGTGTCGGGGTCGCACGGCGCCGACTGCGTCGAGATCTGGGTGACCGGAAGATACCGGAACCGGTCATCGATGATGCTGTTCTGATCCTTTCCGAACTGTTGAGCAATGCGTGCCGGTACGCCCGTCCGCTCGGCCCGCTGCCGGCGCTCGGTCGCGGCGCGCGAGCCGAGGTGCTCGGGCAGGTGCTGGTCGGCGTCCCGTCCGGGACGCATCCCGCGCCCGGCGGCCCGGAGCACCGCGAAGGCACGGACGAGCCGGACGGCGGTGTGCTGGTCCGCTGGCAGCTGCACGCGGACGGCATGCTGACGCTGGAGGTCACCGACGGCGGCGCGGCCACCCGGCCGCTGCCCGCCCGTCCCTCGCTGACCTCGCGCGGTGGCCGCGGCCTGAGCATCGTCGACCAGCTGGCCGGCGACTGGGGCGTGCGCGACGCGCCCGGCGAGGTGACGGTCTGGGCGGCGCTGCCCGCCCGCGCCCGGCACGCCCGGCGCACCGGAGGCGACGCCCGTAGCGCGTAGAGCCCCGTACGCCCGCCCCGTCTGCCCGCCCCGCCCCGGCGCGTTCGCGCGCCGGGGGAAGCGCGGGTGCCGCAGGAACGTCAGTAGGCTTCCCGGGACACAGGACCACCGTTCCCGGGAGAGCCGCACCATGGGCAAGAAGGCCGCCAAGAAGGCGCCGCAGCGCCAGTCCACCACCGCCGTCACGGGCGAGATCCCCGTGGTCGGGGCCCGCGAGGACTGCCCCTGCGGCTCGGGCCGCCGCTACAAGGCCTGCCACGGCCGGGAGGCCTCGCACGCGGTGCAGGAGCTGGTGCACCGCCCGTTCGAGGGCCTGTCGGGCGAGGCCGACTGGGTGGCGCTGCGCGAGCTGGTGCCCGCCGCCACGGTGCCGCTGACGCTGGCCCCCGGCGTGGCCGACGGCGCCGAGGGCGACGTCCCGTCGGTGACCCTGGCCACCGTGCTGCCGCTGGCCTGGCCGGCCCTGCGCCGCCAGGACGGCTCGATCTTGCTCGGCCTGCAGACCCAGTCCGCCTCCGGCGACCTCAGCCGCGACCTCGCGGACGCCCTGGAGCTGGCCCTGGCCACCGAGCCGGGCACCCCGGTGCCGGCCCGCCGGACCGTCCCGGGCGGGCGCCGCCTGCAGGACCTGCTGGACACCACCGCCGCGTTCGCGCCCGTCGTGCACACCGGCTTCGAGTTCTGGCTGGAGGACGCCGAGACCGCCACCGGAGAGGTCGCCGCCTCCCTGGAGCGCGCCAACGCCTCGGCCATCCCGACCGAGAAGCTGGGCAGCGTCGACGCCGCCTACTGGTGCGGCACCCCGGACAAGAACCACCTGCGCTGGGTGATGACCGTGCCCGAGGAGCAGCTGCTGGACGCGCTGGCCCGGCTGAACGCCGCCGGTGAGGCCTCGCTCGGCCCGGACACCCGCCTGGTCGGCTCGTTCCGCGCGCACGGCCTGACCGTCCCGGTGTGGGACCTGCCGCTCGCGATGACGGCCGCCGACTGCGAGAAGCCGGCCGCCGAGTTCGGCGAGCGGCTCGCCGCCGTTCTCGCCGACGGAACCCCGCTGACCGCCGAGGAGCGGCGCGCCCGCGCGAACCTGGTGAACCGTCAGGTCACCTTGAACTAAAGCACGCAGGATCCGCGTGATACGCGTCACATTGTCGCCGTGAACGCGCAATTTCCAGGCGTGGAGGGCGTCTTGGAAATTGGCGCGGGCGCGGATCCTTGTTACTGTCTAAAGAGTCCGGTCGCTGGTGCATCCCCCGTCGCCAGCGGCCGGATCTTTTGTTTTTCCGGACGGCCCCTTCCGACGGCCCTTCCGACGATCCTTCCGACGACCGCGTGGATCACCGCGGATCAGTACGCCGAGCGGCCGCTGTCCAGCCGGACCGTCGCCTCCACCAACTCGCCCAGCAGCGGCCCGACCTGCGGCAGCCAGACCCCGCCGCCCGCACCCGGTCGCGGCGCCAGCACCCAGCGCACCGGGCCGGCCGACCCGCCGGGCGGCAGCGACAGGAAGCCGCCCGACCCGTGGTAGCGCACCGAGCCCGGCACCCAAGGGAGTTGGGCGAGCATCTCGCCGAGCACGTCCAGCGAGTAGGGGGCCACCAGCAGCGCGTAGCGGCCCGGCATCGCCAGCACCGGGCCGAGCGGCATCCGCAGCGCGCCCAGGTAGGCCAGCGCCCGCGCGCCGGCCGCCGCGGGCAGGCTGACGGCCGAGACCGTGGAACCGGTGGCGGCCAGCACCGCCGCGTCCGGGCTCTGCCGCTCCCACCACCAGCGCACCATCCGGGCGTCCGTGGTGGCGGCCAGCAGCGAGGGGTCGTGCGGGTGCGCGCCGGGGACGGCGCAGTCCTGGTCGCCGCAGGAGCAGCGTCCGTCGCGCAGCACGGCGCCCGGCACCACGGGCCAGCGGTGGTCGACGGCGGCCGCCAGGGCCGCGGCCAGTCGGGCGGCACGCTCCTCCGACCGGTCCTTCGGGTTCTCACGCATGGCGCTCGTTCCTTTCCCTGACCGCTCGGTTCGCTCCGCTCCGTCGGCATCCGTCGGCAGCCACCGCACGGGCCCGCCGCGGCACGGCCCCGAAAAGGTGCGGAGCGGGGCGGGCGGCAAGGCGGACGGCGCGGCTACGACGTGGAGCACGGTGTGGAGCACGACATGAGAAGGGCCGCGCACTGAAACAGCCCTTGGAACGAGAATCCCGTATGCGACCGGATGGACGCCGCCCGGGCGCGCTTGGTTCCACCGTACGAGTGAGAGACTTCCGGCCGGCCCGGCTCCCGGGCGGCACGGGCATACGATCCGGACGGCCGCCTGGTCCGTCCCTCGGTTCTGCCCGCTCGCGGCTCGCTCCATGCCTCCCGGCCCGACCGGCGCGCGCACGAGCCATGCACGCCCTCCGACCGGGTCGCGATGGCTGTGGAACCGGCGACCGCGTCGTCCTGGATCTGGACATGCCCCGAATGGCCTGTGTAGAAGTGGTGGCATTGCTGTCGATCAATGACGAGTAGTAGCGAATCGAGGCGAAACACGCCCTTTGGCCGTGCTCGCTCCACATCGGCCGTATCTGGGGGTTCCGCATGGCCCGTACCACCGCGTCAGGAGTGGCGGCATGACCGAGTCCCACCCGTCGATGGCCCTCCCCTCGACGACGACCGCCGAGCCGCGCGAACCCGGCTGCGCAGGCGGGCTCACCGTCCTCGACCCGCCGGGGCTCCCCGGCCCCACCGACGCACCGGACGGCCCGGCGGACGACCGCACGGCACCGTCCACCGCGATGCAGGACCGTTTGGCCGGACGTCTGTCCGATATCACCAGCCTGCACGTACACACCGAGCGGCTCGCCCGGGCCCGCGGCCTCACCGCCACCCTGGACACCCTCCTCGCCTCCGGTGCCGCCCTGCTCGGCGCCCGCCGCGGCGTCCTGGTCACCCGGACGGCCGGTGGCGGCCCCGGCCAGCCGGTCGGCCTCGGCCTCGACCGCGCCAGCCTCGGCGCCCTGGAGACCGTCCCGACCGAGCAGAGCCTGCTCTCCCGGCTGCTGTGCGAACAGGACCGGCCCGAGCAGCTGCACTCCCCCGACCTCGCCGAGGACCCGTCCATCGGCGGGCGGCTGCGCGAGCTCGCCGTCCACCTCGGCCTGGGCGGCGCCTACGGCCTGCCGCTCGCCACCGTCGAGGACGGCCCGCTCGCCGCCGCCCTCTGGTTCTACGACGAGCCCGCCGAACCGACCGAGTGCCAGCGCCAGCTGGCCCGCCACTACTGCGAGATCGCCGCCCCGCTGCTCGCCAAGCAGCTCGAGGCGGAGCGGATCCTGCGCACCACCGAAGCGCTGCGCCGCGGCCTGCTGCCCGACCGCCTCCCCCGCACCGCCGGACTGCGACTGGCCGCCCGGCTCGTCCCGGCCGGACTGGACCGCTCCTGCGGCAGCGACTGGTACGACGCGATCCCGCTCCCCGACGGCACCGTCGGCCTCACCGTCGGCTCCGTCTCCGGCGACGGCCCCGGCGCGGGCCCCGGCTCCGCCCCCGGCGCGGCCGCCGCGATGGGCCGGGTCCGGGCCGCGCTGCGGGCCTACGCGGTGCTGGAGGGCGAGGACCCGGTCTCCGTCCTCGGCGACCTGGAGCTGCTGCTCAAGACCACCGAGCCGACCCGCACCGCCACCGCCGTCTACGCCTGGCTCGAGCCCGAGGAGCGCCGGGTCACCCTGGCCGGCGCCGGGCACTGCCCGCCGGTCCTGGTCGGCCGGCACGGCGCCGAGTTCGTGGAGACCTCGCTCTCCGCCCCGCTCGGCATGCTGGCCTGCTGGGAGGCGCCCGGGGTGGAGTTCACCGCCGAACGCGGCGACACCCTGCTGCTCTACACCGAGGGGCTGGCCCGCCGCTGCGGGCCGACCCTGCACGCCGGGCAGAACAACCTGCGCCGGGCCGCCGCCGACGCCCCCCGCGACGTCCGGCTCGATCCCGACCGGCTCTGCGCCCACCTGCTGGCCGTCTGCCCCGCCCCGGAGGCCGCGGCCACCGACGACCTGATGCTGCTCGCGGCCCGCTTCGAGTAGCCGTCCGGACCTGGAACAGGCGAGTGGCCGGGCGTCCGTACCATGGACGCACGGCCGCCCGCGCGTGTCGCGATCCGACACTCCCCCGAGGGGCGGCGGTACCACCCCCCAAGGAGGCGTTGCACGTGACCGAGGACCGTACCCCCGCGGTGGCCGAGAACCCCGAGGCCGAGGGCGGCGAGGAGCCGCAGGAGTTCAAGGGCCGCAAGAACGGCCTCTACGGCGAGATCTCCGACGAACTGGCCGCCTCGATGAAGTCCGGGTGGGCCGACACCGAGCTGCACGGCCTCACGCCCGTCGCCCAGGCCCCGTACGCGGCCGCGCGCCGCGCCGAGCTGTCCGCCGCCTACCCCGGCGTGCGCCTGGTCGTCCCGGCCGGCAACCTGCGGGTGCGCTCCAACGACACCGACTACGCCTTCCGCGCCTCCAGCGAGTACGTGCACCTCACCGGCGACCAGACCGAGGACGCCGTACTGGTCGCCGAGCCCACCGGCGAGACCGGCCACGAGTTCACCCTCTACCTGCTGCCCCGCTCGGACCGCGAGAACGGCGAGTTCTGGCTCGACGGCCACGGCGAGCTGTGGGTCGGCCGCCGGAACAGCCTGAGCGAGCAGGAGCAGCTGCTCGGCCTGCCCGCGCGCGACGTCCGCAAGGCCGCCGAGGAGCTGGCCGAGCGGGCCGAGGGCTCCGCCGTCCCCACCCGGATCGTCCGCGGCTACGACGCCGGCCTGGAGACCGCGCTCGCCGACGTCCTGGACGCCGACCGGGACGCCGAGTTCAAGGAGTTCCTGAGCGGCCTGCGGCTGGTCAAGGACGAGTGGGAGATCGGCGAGCTGCGCGCCGCCTGCGACGCCACCGTCAAGGGCTTTACCGACGTGGTCCGCGAGCTCGGCCAGGCCGTCGCCACCTCCGAGCGCTGGATCGAGGGCACCTTCTGGCGCCGCGCCCGGGTCGAGGGCAACGACGTCGGCTACGGCACCATCGCCGCCGCCGGCCCGCACGCCACCACCCTGCACTGGGTCCGCAACGACGGCGACGTGCGCCCCGGCGACCTGCTGCTGCTGGACGCGGGCGTGGAGACCCACACCCTCTACACCGCCGACGTCACCCGCAGCCTGCCGATCAACGGCCGCTTCACCGAGCTGCAGCGCAAGATCTACGACGCCGTGTACGACGCCCAGGAAGCCGGCATCGCCGCGGTGAAGCCCGGCGGCCGCTTCCGCGACTTCCACGACGCCTCGCAGCGGGTGCTCGCCGAGCGCCTGCTCGCCTGGGGCCTGCTGGACGCCTCCGTGTACGACGTCGAGAAGGTCCTGGAGCTGGGCCTGCAACGCCGCTGGACCCTCCACGGCACCGGCCACATGCTCGGCCTGGACGTCCACGACTGCGCCCACTCCCGCCGCGAGGAGCACGTCGACGCCCTGCTGGTGCCCGGCATGGTGCTCACCGTCGAGCCCGGCCTGTACTTCCAGCAGGACGACCTGACCGTGCCCGAGGAGTACCGCGGCATCGGCGTCCGGATCGAGGACGACATCCTGGTCACCGCCGACGGCAACGAGAACCTCTCGGCCGGCCTCCCCCGCCGCGCCGAGGACGTCGAGGCCTGGATGGCCTCGCTCGCCTGAGCCACCCCGCATCCCGAAGGGCCCGGCCTCCGCTACTGCTCGGGAGGCCGGGCCCTCGTGCGTCCGGGGCCTCATGCGCTGCGGCCCTGGTGCGCTGCGGCCCTCATGCGTCTGGGGCCCTCGTGCGTTGCGGCCCTGGTGCGTCGGGGTCAGCGCTGGACGGCGGGCCGGACCGCGACGGTCTCGCCGGAGTGACCGTCCGAGTCGCCGCCGACCCGGATCTCCACCGACCCGGCGCTGCCGGTCCGCTTCAGACCGACCCGGAACGTGTACTCGACCGGGTTGCCCGTCATCACGCCGACCAGCTCGGCCGGTGCCACCCCGAGCCGGCCGTTGCAGTCCGCGGTCACCTCGAAGGACTTCCACTCGTTGCCGACCTTCGCCTCCATCGTGACGTCCGACCCGGTCAGCCCCTCGCCGGTGGGGAGGGACAGCCGTACCACGGGGCGCATCAGGGCCGACCCGTCCAGCGAGGAGACCTTGAAGGAGAACTCGGTCGGGGTCTTGCCGACGACGAGCGCGGTGGGGGCCGACACCGAGTTCACCACCGGGCGGTGGCGGTCGACGACGGACGTGGTCACCACGGACTTCGCCATGGGCTTGAGGGAGGACGGCAGCACGGCGTCCGCCTCGACGGCCAGCCGGCCCGGCTGGTTGCCCGCGTCCAGGACCATCCGGTACTCGACGGTCCGGCTCTCGCCCGCGGCCAGGGTGAAGGCCGCGTCGTCGCCCGTGCCGGCGTAGTCCATCCCACCGCCCTGGCTCAGCGCCGGCATGGCCTTCCAGCCCGACGCGTCCTTGCGCTCCAGCGTGCCCTGCGCCATCGCGAGCTGCTGCTGGCACTTCGCACCCTCGAAGTCCTGCGTCGCCACCACCGGCGCCACCGCGCGGCTGCCCGAGGAGTCGTTGTTCTTCCAGGTCACCGCGAAGGACACCTGGTCGCCCACCTGGACCTGCTGACCCTCCTTCAGGCCGGCGAAGGTGATCCCGATGCCGCCGTCCTTGGCGACGGGCTTGGTGTCCGCCGTGGGGGAGGGCTTGGTCGCGGGCTTGGTGGCTGCCTTGGTGGCGGGCCGGGTGGTCACCGCGGCGGCCGGCGCGGGACCGGAGGAGTCGGACGGAGCCGCGGTCGGTGCGGTCTGGGCGGGCACGGCGGGGGTCGCGGCGGCGGTCTCGTCGGGGACCGAGGTCGGGGCGGCCGTCCCGGCGGCCGACACCGTCCCGGCGGAGCGAACGGCGGTGGGGGCGGCCTGAAGCGCGGCCCCCGCCGGGGCGCAGGCGGCGACCCCGACGGCAGCGATGACGGCAAGCGGAACAATCTTCGCAATACGGGCGATAACGGACGCGTTCATGTGACAGTCCCCCCAGAGGACACAGAAAAGGTGAATGGTGGTGGTGCTCGCGTGCGGACGCCTCGTTCGCGTCCCGGAGGAGCCGGCCCGAGCCCCGGCCCCGCCGGCTCGCTCTCCCCGCCTCTCACCCTGATAGACGTGCATCCCCCCGGGAGGTTGCAGGTGGGTTCAAAAGTTTTTCCGAGAACTCGCCCCGGAACGCCGAAAGGCGCCGCGACCAGGGGATTTCCTGGTCACGGCGCCTCGGAGGCGGCCTGTGATCGGCTACTTCACGACATTCTCCCGGATGATCGCCTCACCGATCACGGTCAACGGGCCGCTGCCGTCGTACGGCAGCGTCGCCTGCATCCGTACCGGTATGATTCCCGGCCCGTCGGCGGGGTCGATGGTCAGCCGGTACGTCACCGTGTGGCTCGCGCCCGGCGCCAGGGGGAAGGTGGCTGGCTTGCCGCCCATCGCGTAGTCCATACCGCCTCCGGGCGACATGCTCAACTGGGTCCAGGTGCCGCCGTCCTGACGCTCCAGCTTGCCGGCGTTCATCGGGATCATGCCGTCCGGAGTCCCCGGGTAGGAGTCGGTGAAGACCAGCGGCTGGACCGCCGGCAAGTTGGAGGTGCTGGTGTTCCGGTACGTCACCGAGAAGGTCACCGGCCTGTCCTTGGCGGACACCATCCCCCCCGGGAGGAAGCCGGACTGCGTGACGGCGACGGTGCTGCTGTTCACCGGGTCCGCCGACGGCGCCGACGACGCTGCCCCCGGCGCCTTGTGGCCGCTGACGTCCAGGCTGTTGACGATCGACTGCAGACCGGCCTGGTAGTCGCTCTTGAGGCCGACCGCCGAGACGAAGACCTGATCCTTGGGCAGGGCCCAGGCCTGCGCCGTGAAGGAGGACTTGCCGCAGGTCGCCTGCCACTGCGACTTGACGGCCGCGCGGCCGGAGACGGTGGGAGCGCTCTTCGTCGGACCGATGCTGTTGATCGATTCGCCCGTGGGCACGTGCGGGTTGTCCCAGAGCGGGCAGTACGGCTGGGTGGTCCAACCCGTTTTGCTGTCCAGGTCGGCCATCGTGGGCCAGCCGCCCACGTCGATCTCGTCCTGGGTGTTGAAGGCCGTGACTGTGACGCCGTACGGGTCGCAGAGGTCCTGCGACCAACCCTGCGGCAACTCGGTCGGCGTGCCCGGGCTCAGGACGCAGACCCGGTTCGGTGCGACCTGCACCGTCTTCCAGCCCGCCGGGACCTTGAACTTCACGCCCCGGAACGTGTACGGCGTCGACGGGCCCACCGGGGGTGTGGTGTTGGTGGCCGACGCGGAGGAGGACGGGGTGCCGTCGGCGAGGGGGACCCCGGTCTCGGGGTCGCCGGTCGGGGTTCCGGTGTCGGTGGGGGTGGCCGACGGGCTGGGGGTGGTCGGCTCGGGGGTCGGGCTCGAGGAGGTCACGGTGGCGGCCGGGGGCGGCGGGACCTGGTCGTGGGCGACCGGCTCGCCGTGGAAGGTGAGCACGCCGAGCGCCATCGCGGCGGCCAGGCCGAGCGGGACGGTGACGGCGTACACCGGGCGCAGCCGGCGGATCCGGTGCTTCGGGGGCGCGGCCGGGCGCAGGCTGTGCGCCGTGACCAGGGAGGCGCGCGCGCCCATCGCCTCGCGGAGCAGCCGTTCCGTCGGGGTTTCGGCCGGCTCGTCGCCGTCGCCACCGCTACGGCGGGGGAACTTGTCGGTCATCGAACCTTCTCCAGGTGCTTTTCCAAGGCGTCCAGGGCGCGACTGGCCGTGGACTTCACGGCGCCCCGGGACAGCCCCAGGGTCTCGGCTATCTGCGCCTCCGACATGTCGGACCAGTAGCGCAGCACCAGCACCTCGCGCTGGCGGGGAGTCAACTCCTGCATCGCCACCAGAACCCGCCGGTGCTCGTCGTTGAGCACCGCGTGGTCCTCCGCCGACGCGGCGTCGGGCTCGTGCGGCGGGACGTACTCGCGGGCGGTCTTGCGGCGGCGCAGCATCGAGCGGGCGCCGTTGACCACGGCCGTCCGCAGGTAGCCGAGGGCGTTGTCGAGGTCGTCCAGCTGCTCGCCGTGCCGCTGGTAGAGCTGGGTGAAGGCCTCCTGGACGACGTCCTCGGCCAGATCCTGGTGGTCGACCAGCAGCACGGCCATCCGGACCAGGCCGAGCCGGTGGGCGTGGTACAGGTCGGTCAGGGTGGGCCGGTCCTCGGCCGGCTTGCGTCCGCCGCGCAGCAGCCGGAAACCGGAGCGGCGCTGCTTCGCCTCCTGCTCGGTGACGGTGCCGGCGAGCGGCTCGCCCGCCTCCTGCGCGCCGAACAGCGCGGCGATCACCCCACGGATGGTGAAGCCGCGCGCCCCTGCCGGCGCGACGGTCGGCCCGATGGCCATGGACATGTGCGTTTCCGCTTTCCCCCGGGACGGTGACGGCGGTTGCCGGACCGTCAGGTCCACCTGATCAAGATCGTGATCGGGGGGATCCTCTCAGCCGCCCTCGGCCCGGTTCCCTCCGCCCCGTACCTATGGACGTGCGAGGGAGGTGGAGGTTGCAGGTGGGTTCGAAGAAATTTCCGAGGTGGCCGGGACGGCTACACTCACCGGCATTCCGCCACCCGTGAGCAGGGGGTTCGCATGACCGAGCAGAACGACGAGGGCCCGGTCGGCGCGGGTACGACAGCCGCGGGTACGACGACCGCGCCTCGGCCGCGACCGGTGGCCGTCGCCATCGGCCGGCGGCCGGAGCCCGTGCACGATGTCGCGGTGTACGCCTTCGAGGGCATGGCGCCGTTCGAACTGGGCGTCGTGGTCGAGGTGTTCGGGCTGGCCCGGCCCGAGCTGAGCGGGCTGCTGGCGACGCCCTGGTACGGGCTGAAGGTGTGCGCCGACCGGCCCGGGACGGCGCTGGACGCGGTGGGCGGCTTCACCCTGACCGCCCCGCACGGGCTGGACGAGCTGGCGGCGGCCGACACCGTGGTGGTCCCCGGGGTGCCGAACGCCTTCAGCGGCGAAGTCTCCCCCGGACTGGTCGAGGCGCTGCGCACGGCGCACGAGCGCGGCGCCCGGATCGTGTCGATCTGCTCGGGCGTCTTCGCGCTGGCCGCCGCCGGGCTGCTGGACGGCCGGGAGGCGACCACCCACTGGCGGTACGCCGAGCTGCTGCAGCAGCGCCACCCGGCGGTGCGGGTCAACCCGGACGTGCTGTACGTGGACAACGGGGACGTGCTCACCAGCGCGGGCAGCGCGGCCGGCATCGACCTCTGCCTGCACCTGGTCCGCCGGGACCACGGCGCCAAGGTGGCCAACACCGTGGCCCGCCGCTTCGTGGTGGCACCGCACCGGGACGGCGGGCAGGCCCAGTTCATCGAGGCGGCGGTCCGCCCGGTCGAGGAGGAGGACGACGGGATCGTCCGCAGCATGCAGTGGGCGCTGGACCACCTGTCGTCCCCGCTGACCGTCCCGGTGCTGGCCCGTGCCGCCCGGATGTCGGACCGCTCGTACCTGCGGCACTTCACCGCCCGCAACGGGACCAGCCCGATGCGCTGGGTCGTCACCCAGCGCATCGCGGCCAGTCTGGCACTGCTGGAGTCACCGGACGGGACGGTGGAGGAGATCGCCGCGGCGGTCGGCTTCGAGAGCTCCGCGACCTTCCGCCACCACTTCGGCCGGGTGATGCGCACCTCGCCGACCGCCTACCGGCGCTCCTTCGGGCGCGGGGTGGCGTAGCCCGCCCGCGCCCCGGCCCGTTCCGCTCAGGCCCGTTCGGGCCTGCTCGGGCTCGGATCCGCTCAGGCGTTCTCGCGCCGGTCGGCGTTGGCGAGGATGGCGTCGTGCAGCCACTGCGCCAGGCCCGGAGCGAGGTTCTCGTAGGTGTCCGTCCAGCGCGGGTCGGAGACGTACAGGCCGGCCAGTCCGCGGTGGATGGTGAACGTGCAGTCGTAGAAGTTCTGGCAGATGTGCTGCCGGTGCGCCTCGGCGAGGTCCATGGCCGGTGCGCCGTCGGCGGGCTCGCCGGCGGTGAGCGCCTCGACCAGGCGGGTGTTGAGCTCGGCCATCTCGGCCTGGATCCGCTCCCAGTCGGCCTTGGAGTAGGCGCCGGTGCGGCGCTGGGACTCGGCCCAGGCCTCGGTGTCGCCCCAGCGCTGCTCGGCCTCCTGCTCCCACTCCTCCTGGTAGCCCTCGCCGAAGATCTCGAACTTCTCCTCCGGGGTCAGCTGAATGCCCATTCTCCGTGCCTCCATGGCGTGTTCGACGGCGCTGGCGAGGTCCTGGAGGTGCCTGATCCGGTCGCTCAGCAGTCGGTGCTGCCGCCGGAGGTGTTCGCTCGGACTGACCGAGTGGTCGTCCAGGATCGCCGCGATTTCCTCCAGGGGGAAGCCGAGTTCGCGGTAGAAGAGGATCTGCTGCAGCCGGTCGAGGTCGGCGTCCACGTACCGGCGGTACCCGGAGCGGGTACGGCCGGCGGGGGACAGCAGGCCGATCTCGTCGTAGTGGTGCAGCGTGCGGACGGTCACCTTGGCGATCTTCGCCACGGCGCCGACCGAGTAGCCCTCACTGGTCATCGGGGTTCCTCCCTGGTGCTGACCACTACCCTCGGCTCTCACGTCACGTGAGGGTCAAGCCGCTTTCCCGAGCGGCTTTCCCGAGCGGCTTTCCCGAGCCGCCTTCTCAAGCCGCCTTCCCGAGCCGCTTCCCGAGCCGCCTTCTCAAGCCGCCTTCTCAGGCGTCGGCGCCGACCAGCTCCCGCTCGCGCCGCCGGGCCGCCCGGCGTCCGCCGTCGCCCTGGCCAGTGGCCCGCGGCCGGCGGGGCTGCTGGGTGGGCCAGAGCAGCACGTACGCGGCGGAGACCACCACGAAGGCGAGCCGGACGAAGCCGCGGGCCGAGTCGGACGGGAGGAGCAGCGTGCCGCCGTACAGCGCGCCCAGCGCGATCCAGCTCCACCACGGAACGAGCCGCTTCTGTCCGACCGCGTCCCAGAGCAGGGTGCCGAGCAGGATCGAGGCCGTGTAGTAGGTGTAGACGCTCGGGTCGAGCAGGATCCGGGCGTCCGCGCCGAGCAGCACCACGGCCGGCCAGCGGCCGCGCCACACCGCGATGCTGCCGAGGCCGAGGCCGAGCGCGAACTGTGTCGGGCGGTCCCACCAGGGGGTGGCCGGATCGGTCACCCCGAACCAGCGCAGCGCCGAGGCGGGCTGGTTGGGGATGGTGAACTTGGCCGCCGCCATGGTGTCCAGGTTGCCCAGGTAGAACGGCAACCAGGCGATCGCCACCAGGGCGGCGAACCAGAGCGCGGTGCGCAGCCAGGTGGGCCGGGGCAGCGCCAGGATCAGCGGGGCGAAGGCGATCGCCCAGGGCTTGGAGTCCACCGCCAACGCGAGGAAGATCGCGACCTGGGTGGGTTTGCCGCGGGCCAGGGCGTGCGCGGCGAGGGTGGTGAAGAACAGCGCGAGGACGTCGTCCAGGTGCGCGAAGCGGACCGACACCTCGACCCACATCGGGATGAAGGCCAGTCCGGCGATCAGCAGACGCTGCTGGAGTCGGCGGTGGTTGGTGCCGGTGCCCAGGTAGTAGAAGGCGGCCGTGCGGCCGACCACGACCAGCATCACCAGGCCGAGCGCGGCGCTCGCCGCCTCGGCGACCAGTTGGCCGGTGTGCGGGGAGAACGGGGCGGTGAGCCGGGCCGCGGCCAGGCTGACCGGGCCGATCTGCAGCTCCGGATGGCGGGCGTAGAGCGACAGACCGCCGTCTGCCTGGCCGCTGAAGAGCAGCTGCTCACCCTGGCGCAGATAGTGCCAGGAGAAGCCGCCGCTCGGCTCGACCAGGAAGAACCAGAGCGCCGTCCAAGCGACCAGCAGGACGTGGTGCCTGCGGAGCGGCGATCCGGCTATGCGCCCGGTCGCCGCCTCGTAATCCGTGCTGGTCCGTGCCGTGCGTGCTTCCCGCACCTGTCCTCTCCCCGCCGGTTCCGCCCCCCTCCGGCCGGACATCCTATGTGACGGAGGTGTACCGCCCGTGCCGCCCGCGGGGCCGTCCGATGGACGGCGCGGGCGGCACGGGAGTACCCGGGAAACGGTTCCCCCTGGTCAGCTGTGCTGGCCCGACTTGCGGCGGCGCAGCACCACGAGGGTGCCGACACCGGCCACCAGGACGGCACCGCCGACGGCCGCGATCGCGGTGGTGTCGTCGCCGCCACCGGTCTGGGCCAGGGACTTGTCCGCGTTGGCGGCGGAGGTCTTGGCCTTGCTGACGCCGCCCGGGGTGATCTTCGGCGGGGTGACGTTCGGGGGCTGCACCGGGAAGTCGATCGGCTGCGGGGCGTCACTGCTGCTGCCGCCGGACGGGGCCGGAGGGGTGGTCGCGCCGGAGTCGGACGGCGAGGCGGACGGCGAGGCGCTGGTGGGCGTCGTCGTCGGCGTCGCCGGCGTCGTCGGCTCCGTGGTGGGCGTCGACGTGGCCGTGGCGGTCGGCGACGCGGTGGAGGTGTGGGTGGCCGTCGGCGAGCCGCTCGCGGTGGGGCTCGGCTTGCCGGTCTTGGTCGGGGTGGGGGTCGGGCTGGGCTTGCCGCCGCCGGCCTTGATGGTGAAGCCGGCGCCCTTGATCCCGTCGCAGCTGAAGCTTCCGTGGTCGTTCTCGTCGTTGGCGTCGGCGGAGTAGACCACCGGCACGACACCGGCCTTGCCCAGCGGGGCGTCCTTGGTGAAGGAGGCGCGGACCTTGATGTCGATGCTCTTGCCCTGGGCGAGGTAGAGCAGCGCACCGTCGGCGGCGTCGCCGCTGTCCGTGACGCCGCCGAGGAACATCAGCACGGCGCTGTCGTCGCCGTCGCCGCCACCGGGGGCGACGACGGCGGTCTTCCAGGTGCCGCCGCCGGGCAGCGAGGCCGGCAGCTGGTACTCGAGCTTGAGGTCCTTCGCCTTGAGCGAGCCCGCCTTGTTCTTGAACTTCAGCAGCGGGTAGGCGACGAAGTCGGTCTTCGTCGAGTTGTCGATCCGGTAGGTGAACTCGCGGGCCTCGTCACCGGCAATGAAGGTGCCGGGCACACCGCGCACCGAGAGGTCGAGGCTCTGGTGCCCCGCCTTCTCGGCCGACGCGGCGGCGGACGGGGAGCCGGTGGTGCCGACGGCCATGGCGCCCTGGGCGCCGGCCAGCACGAGCGAGGACGCGAGCGCGGCGGCACCGGCGAGGGCAAGACTGCGACGTATGGACAAGGGAGACCTCACGGACGTTTCCGGGCGAGGCCCGGGCGCGAGGGGCGGCCGCAGACGCCGCGTCCCCCCGCGAAGCTGAAAGTGCGACGGAGAGTACCGAACGACCGGGCCGGTCCGGAAGGCGGGTGCCGCACTGTGACCGAGACTTGGAAACGAGGCGCCCGGTTCGCCCAACCCCGTCCATGTACAAGGCTTTTGTGCTTTGCCAAGTGATGACCGGAAGTGACGGGTACACGCCCGGCGGACCGTACCGCACCCCGGGCGAAACGGCACGGACCGCCGTCAGTCGGCGGGCGTCAGGCGTCAGGCGGCGGGCGTCAGTCGGAGAAGAAGGACTTGGCCGCGATCAGCGCCCGCTCGTCGCGCAGCACGTCGCCCGGGCGGGTGCCGTTGCCGAGCAGCACGCCGCCCCAGCGCATCCGCATGTACTCGGCGGTCAGCCGGAGCGTGCCGATCAGCGGCTCGGCCGTGTCGTCGGAGCCGCTGAGGGCGGTGACGCCCCACAGGGTGGCGCCGCCCATCCGGGCGCGGAAGTCCAGCCCGGGCACCCGGAGCCAGCCCGCCCAGTGGTCGAGGTAGAGCTTGGCGCTGGTCGGCAGCGTGTACCAGTACAGCGGCGCGACGAAGACCAGGTCGGTGGCCGCCAGGGTGGCGTCCAGCAGGGTCCGCTCGTGGCCGACCGGCTCGGGGTAGCGGCCGTCGCCGGTGTGCCGCAGGTCCTGGAAGGGCGGCAGCGGATGCTCGCTCAACCGCAGCCAGCGCTGCTCCGCCCCGACCGGCAGGCTCGACTCGACGGCCAGCCGGGCGAGTCGAGCGGAGTTGCCGTCGACGCGGGCGCCGGCGTCGAGGAACAGGAAACGGCGCGACGCCTCGGCGCCGGACGGCTGGTCGGACGGCTGGGTGGCCGGCTGGTCGGACATCGGAACTCCCCCGGTCAGGTGCTGCGGACGGAGGTGCGAGCAGCCGCCGCGCGCCGGTTATTCCGCGCCCGCGCCCGCGCCCCGGTCGCCGGTCAGTCCGGCAGCCCGGCCCGGCGGCGGGCGACGGCGGCCACCGCGGCCCAGTCCTTGTCCCCGTCGCCATGGGCCAGGGCGTCCAGGAAGGCGTCCCGCAGGACGCTGCCGAACGGCAGCGGCACATGGCGCGCGGCCCCCGCGTCCAGCGCGAGGCCGACGTCCTTGAGCCCGAGCGGCAGCCGGAAGCCGGCCGGTTCGTAGCGGCGCTCGGCCACCATCGCGCCGTAACCGGAGTAGACCGGTCCGGGGAACAGCGTGCCGGTGAGCATCTCGACCAGGTCGGTCGGCCGGACCCCGTTGGCATCGGCCAGGCTGCACGCCTCGGCCATCGACTCGATCGCGCAGGCCAGCAGGAAGTTGGTACTGATCTTGGCGGTGTTGGCCTGCCGGGGGCTCTCGCCGAAGTACCAGGTGCGCTGCCCCATCGCAGTGAACAGCGGTTCGGCCCTGGCCAGCAGATCGGCGGCGCCGGCGGCCAGGATGTTCAGCCGGCCCTCCGCCGCGACCGGCGGCCGGCCGAGCACGGGCGCGGCGACGTAGCCGATGCCGTGCTCGGCGTGCAGTGCCTCGGCCCGCTCGGCGAGCGCCAGCGAGACGGTGGCCATGTTGACGTGCAGGGTCGCCGCGGCGCCGGCCAGCAGGGCGGGGTCGAGCAGCAGGCGCTCGACCGCGTCGTCGTTGGCGAGCATGGAGACCACCGTGTCGGCGGCGAACACCTCCGCGAGCGAACCGGCCGCCTGCGCGCCCTCGGCCACCAGGGCGGCCACCGGCTCGGGCGAGCGGTTCCAGACCCGTACGGCGTGACCGGCCCGCAGCAGGCTGCCGGCCATGCCCCGGCCCATCGCACCCAGCCCCACGAAGCCGACTGTCGCCCTGGTCATCCGCGCACTCCCGTCGCCGTTGCCGCTCACCTGCCGCCGACTGTACGTCAGGGGACCGATCGGGCCGGACTGTTCACGGTGGCCAGGGTGCTCATGCGCAGGCGCGCGCGGGCATCCGGGTGCGGTGCGCGGCGGCCCCGCGCTCCAACTCGGCGATCACCCGGCCGCGCAGCAGCTCGTACTGGGCCTGCAGCCGGCCGGGACGGGCCGGGCGGGCGACCGGGCGGCCGGGGCCGACCAGTTCGTCCGGCCCGAACTGCTCGCGGGTGAGGTCGATCTCGAAGCCGGTGGCGAAGCGGTTCCACCAGTGGAGGTCCGTCCGGACCCCGTCGATGTACACCTCGCCCATCATCAGCTCGCCGCCGAGCAGGTCGTGCACCACCATCGCCGTCACCCCGCACTGGCCGCGGGCGGGATTGTCGGGACGCCAATGGGCCAGATCCTCGGGCGCACAGGTGTCGACACCCCAGGAGGAGCGGATCGCACGTTCGATGTCGTTGAGGGTCCACGCCGTCATACCGGGAAGCCTGCCACGCGGCACTGACAGCGGCAGCGGCTTTTCGAAGGGTCACCCCGTGTTCTGCGGTGACCCTCCCGGCGTTCACCCGAACGAGTCATGGAATCCGGCCGGCCGTCCATCCCGCGTCACGGGACGGCCGACCGGCCAGGGCGTCACTTCGCCGCCGGGTGAGGGGGCTGCGTGGTGGCGTGGCGGGGAGGCGTCACTTCGCCAGCGCGGCGACGCCGGCCTGCGCGAACTGCTCGTCCAGGTCGCCGCTGGGCGCGCCCGCGACACCGATCGCCGCGACCGGAGCGCCCTTCAACTGCACCGGGGCGCCGCCGGCCAGGAACAGCGTGCCGGGGATGTCCTTGAGGTTCGGGGCCTGGGCCAGCCGCTTGGCCAGCTCCGAGGTCGGCGCGTTCCAGGAGACCGCCGTGTAGGCCTTGCGCTCGGCCGACTCCGGGGCCTGCGGCCCGGCGCCGTCACCCTTCAGCAGCACCCGGGTGACACCGTCCCGGTCGACGACCGCGACCGACACGTGCTGGCCGGCCTTGGTCGCCGCGTCCAGGGCGGCCTGGGCGGCGCGGGTGGCGGCGTCGATGGTCAGGCCGGTGCTCTGGGCGAGGTTCCTGTTCTGCGTGTCGACCTTCACCGCGGCCGGGGCGGCCGGGGTCTCGGTGGTCTCGGCGCTGGCCGAGACGGCGCCCACGGTGGCGGCCGCGATCGCGGCGGCGGCGACGGCGCCGGTCAGCATCCGGGTGCGTGCGGAGGTCTTCTTCATGGTCCAGCTCCTCAACGGGTCTGCGGGGTGGTGCGAGGTGACGCGGGGGGGATCAGGGGTGGTGCGGGGGATCGGGGACGGTGCGCGGGGATCGGGGAGCCGCCGGGTCGAGGGGGTTGCCCGGCGGCATGCTTCGATCCTGCGTCCGGGGACGGGTCCGCCACATCGACGGACCGGCGCGAGCGCCCGGGCATGATGGGGGACGGCGGCGTCAACCGATCGGCTGATGCGGGACCGGGCCGGACGGGTCACCATCGAGGAATCGGTGCAGGTCAGTGCGGACCCGCCGCCCGTGCGCCACTCGTTGGCCGCCCGTTCGACCAGGAGCCACCCGTGCCACAGCCCCGCCCCTCCGCCGATCGGCACGGCACCGGGCGCACCGGACGCACCGGGCGCACCGGTCACGCCAGTCGCACCGGTCGCACCGGTCACACCGGAGCCGCCGACCGTCCGGACGCCGTCGGCTCGCACGGCCTGCACGGCCCGCACGGCGCGGTCGGCCGCGACGCCGGGGACCCGGACGCGGGCCGGCTGGCGCTGCTGTTGGACTCCGCCTTCGTGGTGCTGCTCGCCGCCTCGCTCAACCGCTACCTCACCCACCACTCCGGCAACGCCCAGGCCCCGTGGGTGATCGGGCTGAGCGCCGCCCTGGCCGTCGCCCAGCCGGCCGGCTCCTGGCTCGACCACCACCGTCCGACCGCGTCGGGCAGGCGCCGCCGGTGGTCGCTGGGGCTGGTGGTGACGCTCTGGGTGGTGCTGGTGCTGCTCGCGCCGAGCTTCGCCTGGTGCGCCGTCCCGCTGATCTACACCGCGCTGCGGGCGCTGCCCGCGAAGGCGGCGATCCCGCTGGTGGGCACCCTGACCCTGCTGGTGGTGATCGCCGAGATCCGGCTGCCCGGCGGGGCGGACGCCACGCTCGTCCTGCTGCCGCCCGCGGTGGCCGCGCTGGCCACCGGCGTCTTCCTCTTCATGGCCCGGCAGGCCGCCCGGCAGCGCGCGCTGATCGCCGACCTGGTCCGCACCCGGCGCGAACTCGCCGCCACCGAACGGCGGGAGGGCACCCTGGCCGAGCGCGAGCGGCTGGCGATGGAGATCCACGACACCCTGGCGCAGGGCCTGTCCAGCCAGCAGATGCTGCTGCAGGCCGCCGACCGCACCTGGGAGGCCGATCCGGCGACCGCCCGCACCCACGTCCGGACCGCCGCCGAGGTGGCCGCCCGGAACCTGGCCGAGGCCCGCCGCTTCGTCCACGACCTCGCGCCGGCCGAACTCGCCGACGGCCGTACGCTCGACGGGGCGCTGCGGGCGCTGGCCGCACGGGAGTCCGCCGAGAGCGGTCTGCCGGTCCGCTTCCACCTGGACGGCACGCCCGTGCCGCTGCCCGCCGCCGCGCAGTCCGCGCTGCTGCGGATCGCCCAGGGCGCGCTGGCCAACGTCCGCGAGCACGCCGGGGCGTCGGCCGCGGCGATCACGCTGTCCTTCCTCGGCGACCAGGCCGTCCTGGACATCGCGGACGACGGGCTGGGCTTCGACCCCCAGGCCGTCGGCACCGGGGGCGGCCGCGGGTACGGACTGCCCGCGATGCGCGCCCGGCTCCGGCAGTTGGGTGGCACGCTGACCGTGGAGAGCACCCCCGGCGAGGGCACCGTCGTTTCCGCCGCGATCCCCCTGGAGCACCGATGAGCGAGCGAAGTGGGCGCATGAGTACGGCTCCGGCCCGGACCGCCCCCGTCCGGCTGTTGGTCTGCGACGACCACGCGGTGGTACGGGCCGGTCTGCTCGCACTGCTCGCCAGCGCGGGCGACATCGAGGTGGTCGGCGAGGCCAGCACCGGGGAGGAGGCCGTCGCGCTGGCCGCCCGGCTGGTGCCTCAGGTGGTGCTGATGGACCTCCAGCTCGGCGACGGCATCGACGGCGTGGAGGCCACCCGGCGGATCACCGCCGCCCTGGGCGGGCCGCACGTCCTGGTGCTCACCACGTACGACACCGACGCCGACATCACCCGGGCGATCGGCGCCGGCGCCACCGGCTACCTGTTGAAGGCCGAGCGGCCGGAGGAGCTGTTCGCCGCCGTGCACGCGGCCGCGCAGGGCCGGACGGTGCTGTCGCCGCCGGTCGCCTCCCGGGTGATGGCGCAGATGCGGGCGCCCGCGCCGCAGCTCACCGAGCGCGAGCTGGACATTCTCGAACAGCTGGCGCAGGGGCTGGGCAACCGGGAGATCGCGCGGGCGCTGTTCATCAGTGAGGCCACGGTGAAAACGCATCTCGGGCGGATCTACGACAAGTTGGGCGTGGACACCCGGGCGGGCGCGGTCGCGGTGGCCAAGGAGCGCCGGCTGCTGCGCTGAGCCGGCCGGGCCCTTCGTCCGGTCTCCGGTCTCCGACTCCGAACCATCCCGAGCACCCCGAGACCCCGACCGCCCCGACCGCCCGGCGGCTGCGCTGGGCGCTCGCGCGGTGTCACTGCGTGCTGCCATGATGCTCGGAATGTCGGATTCCAGCCATCGCGTCCACGGTGCGCGGCTCGTTCCGGTGTGCGCCGCCCTGCGGCCGGGCACGCCGACCGGCCTACAACTGCCTGGTCCGAAGCCTTTCGGGCCGGTCTGAGCCGGTCATCACAATGTGGATGTTTCGTGTATTCCACTATTGACAAACCAACCACGCGGTTTGTTAGCGTGAGATCAACGACGTCCCCGGGGGTGGGGACTCGCCGGGGCCTGTGCGGACCGCTCTCGCCGGAGGGTGTGGCCAGGGCGGCGGCGAGGCTGCCGGGGTGTCGGGGGGAGCGGCCGCGCCGAGGCCGCGCGACGAGGCGGGGGGGGGGGGGGGGGGGGGGGGGGGGCGCCCCCCCCCCCCCCCCCCCCCCCGGCCCCGCGCGGGGGGGGGGGGGCCCGCGGGGGGGGCCGCCCCCCCCCCCGGGGGGGGGGGGGGGGGGGCGCGCGCCGGGGGGGGGGGGGGGGGGGGGGGGGGGGGGGCGCCGCGCGCGGGCGGGCCGCGGGGGGGGGGGGGGGGGGGGGGGGGGCCCCCCCCCCCACGCCTCCCCCGGTCCCTCTCGGCCTTCGACTACGCCAGCGCGCTCCAGTACGGGCAACACACGTACGGCAGTGGCGCCGAGCTTGGGCCACCACCCCCGGACAGCACCGGGAGCCGCTCCGAGCGGGCCACCCCGGGCGAGCTCGCAGTCAGCCCGGCCTCGCCCGACTCCCCGAAGCGGAGCGCCAGTCGGTAGCCGTCCCGGGTGGTCGCGGCCACCCCGGGGCGGTCCCAGTCGGTGTTCAGCGAGGTGATCGTCCAGCCGCGCCGCCGCCAGTGCCGTTCCACTGCGTCCACCAGCGCCGCCCGCCGGGGCAGCGAGACGACGGTGAGGATGTCGCGCCCCCGGGTGACGTACCAGCGCACCGCCGACTCGCGCCCCGGCCGGGGCAGCCGCGCGCCCGACCGGGGCGCCGCCTCCTGCCAGGCGGGCATCGGGTCGATGGCGTCCAGGGTGTCCTGAAGCAGCGTCTCGCAGCGCTCTGCGGCATCGAGTTGATCGGCCGTCACACCTGGTTCCGGCCTCGACCACCGCCAGGCGGGCACGGCCGGCGCACCATCGGGGCAGCCGCCCGGGCATCCGACGTTGAGTTCGGCACCACCTGACTGCACAGGGCCCTCCGTACTCCTCCCGGCGATCAACCCGGGCTGGGATTCCGTCACTGCTTGGACGGTGGACGGGTACGGGCAGTTCCATCCCCACCATCCCCACACCTTTCGAATTGCACTGCACGGTGCAGTTGAATCACTGCTCTGCACTGTGTAGTTTACTTCTCGTGCCGCCAACGGGAACAGCCCGGCGGCACCACCGTCCACGAAAGGACTCCCGCCATGCCCACCATCACCGTCGGCACCGCCCGCATCCCCTACCGCGTCGTCGGCGACGGCCCCGACACCCTCGTCCTGGTCCACGGCACCGGCCCCGGATCCGGCATGTGGGACGGCCTGCTGGACTCCTTCACCGACCGCTACACCGTGCTGCTGCCCGACCTCTCCGGCAGCGAGGCCGCCGAGGACGACGGCTCCCCGCTCACCCTGGAGACCCTCGCCACCCAGGTCAACGCCGTGATCGACGACGCCGACCGCGGCCCCGCCGACGTCTTCGGCTTCTCGCTCGGCGCCGTCGTCGCCACCGCGGCCGCCGCCCGGCGCCCCGACCAGGTCCGCCGCCTGGTCGCCGCCGCCGGCTGGATCAGCGCCGAACAGGACGAGTACCTGCGCCTGTCCATGGCCACCTGGCTGTCACTCGCCGACCACCCCGGCGCCTTCGGCGGCTACGCCACCCTCACCGCCTTCAGCGGCGGCTTCCTCGACCGGATCGGCCGCGCCGCCGTCGAGGCCAACACCGCCTACATGCAGCCAACTCCCGGCACCCTGCGGCACATCGCCCTCGACCTCAGCCTGGACCTCACCCCGCTGCTGCCCCACGTCCAGGCCCCGGCCCTGGTGATCGGCTGCACCCAGGACGCCACCGTCCCGGTGCGCAACGCGCGGCGCCTGCACGCCGCCCTCCCGGGCAGCGTCTACGCCGAGTTCGACACCGGCCACATCGTGCTCGCCGAGGAGACCGAGGCGTTCACCAGGACCGTCCGGGAGTTCCTCGACGCCGCATGAGCGGCGGGCGGCGGGCCATCGGCACCGGGGAACGGGGACCCGGCGACGGGCGGCGGAAGGGGGAGTCGGAGCACACCGCCGCCCGGGTAACAAGTCCCTGTTCAAAAAGGCCGATTACCGCGCCTGGTGATCGGAATGAAATTGACTGAACGTCAACTTGCAAGGTGAGACTGCTTCGTCAGTCACACCGGCAAGGAGCAGACCATGCGCATACTCTTCACCGGCCCCGCCTCGGCCGGCCACCTCTTCCCGCTCGTGCCGACCGCCCAGGCGCTGCGCGCCGCCGGGCACGAGGTCCTGTTCGCCTGCGGGCAGCCGCTCGACCAGCTCCGCCGCGCGGGCTTCCCGATCGTCGAGATCGGCGACGGCCGGGGCCTGATGGAGCTGTTCGAGGAGCGCCTCGGGAACAAGATCCAGTACGTCACCCCGGACAGGTCGCAGGACGAGATCTTCGACACGGCGGCCGCGATCTTCGCGCACGCCTCCCGCCCCACCGTCGACGGCCTGCTGGAGGCCGCCACCGAGTGGGGCGCCGACCTGCTCGTCCACGACTCCTTCCAGGCCGCCGCACCGCTGGTGGCGACCCTGCTCAAGATCCCGTCGGTGGTCCACAACTTCGGGGTCAACCCCGGCCTCCCCATGAGCCGCCTGCTCGCCTCCCACTTCACCGACGTCTACGAGCGGCACGGCCTGGCCGGCCCGGCCCCCGCCACCGCGCTCAACATCGGCCCGCTCGGCGGCGACCCGGACGGCCTGCCGATGCGCTACATCCCCTACAACGGCGGCGGCATGGTCCCGGCCGAGTTCCTCCGCACCGCCGACCGCCCGCGGATCGCCGTCACCCTGGGCACCGTCCTCGCCGAACTCGACGGCGTCCGGGCCGTCGCCCGCCTGGTCGAGGCCGCCGCCGAGGTCGACGCCGACTTCCTGCTCGCCGTCGGCGGCGCCGACCTCGCCCCGCTCGGCACCCTGCCCGACAACGTCCGCGGACTGCCCTGGGTCCCGCTCAACGAACTGCTCAGCCGCGCCGACGCGTTGATCCACCACGGCGGCTCCGGCACCATGCTGACCGCCCTCCAGGCCGGCCTGCCCCAGCTGCTCCTCCCCCAGGGCGCGGACCACTTCATCAACGCCGAGGCGCTCACCGCGAGCGGCGCCGCCCTGAGCTCCTCCTCCGACGCCGTGGACACCGCCCTCCTCGACCGCCTCCTCACCGACCCCGACCTCCGCGACGCCGCCCACCGGCTCCAGGCCGAGAACGCCGCCCTCCCCACCCCGACCGCCCTCGTCCCCACCCTCGAAGCCCTCACCACCCGCTGAGCCATGGCCCGGTCGGGGGGGGGGGGCCCGGCCCCCCCCCCCCCCCGCCCGCCCCCCCCCCCGCCGGCCGGGGGGCCCCCCCCCCCGCCCGGGGGCCCCCCCCCCCGACCCGACCCGCCCCCCCCCCCCCCCC
>NZ_JBVIRL010000003.1:135688-271762 GCF_055576085.1 Kitasatospora sp. NPDC033851
TTCGGCCGGACGGCCGAACCCGACCGGACGGTCTCTCACCCGCGGGCGGCCGGGGCGAACTCCTCCCGGATCGCGTTCACCAGTCCGGTCACCAGGCGCGCCCGCGGCACCATCGCGTCGACCACGACGTACTCGTGGTCGGCGTGGGCGCCCCCGCCGACCGCGCCCAGGCCGTCCAGCGTCGGTATGCCCAGGGCGGCGGTGAAGTTGCCGTCGCTGCCTCCGCCGACCGCCGTACCCGAGAGGCCCGGAACGAGTCGGCGTGCCAGCCGGAACAGCTGCTCCGACGCCGACTCCGGCATCGGGGGCCGGCCCACCGCGCCCCGGACCACGATCTCGGCCCCGTCCAGGTGCGGGCGCAGGTTCGCGAACGCGGACTCGATCCGCTCCTTCTCCCCGGCCGTCTCGACGCGGACGTCGACGGTCACCGTCGCCTCCGCCGGCACCACGTTGTCGGTGGTCCCTGCCGACGCGATGGTCGGCGTCACCGTCGTCCCGGCCTCCGGTCGGCTCAGCGCCGCCAGGTCCAGGACCTGGTGGGCCGCCTCGACCAGCGCGTTGACTCCGGCGGCGGGCTCCAGCCCGGCGTGCGCCGCCCGGCCCCTGACGGACAGTTCGAACGTGCCGCACCCCTTGCGACCGGTCTTCAGAGCGCCACCTTCGGCCGCCCCCTCGAACACCAGGACCGCCCCGCAGGCGCGGGCCCGCTCCTCGATCAGCGCCCGCGAGGCGCCGGAGCCGACCTCCTCGTCGGCGGTCACCAGGATCTCCACGCCGGTCGGATCGTCCAGCGCCGCCAGCCCGTGGACGGCCTGCACGAGACCGCCGAGCATGTCGAAGACACCGGGTCCGGTCGCGTGGCCGTGTTCCACCCGGAAGGGACGCCGGGCGAGCGTGCCGAGCGGGAACACCGTGTCGTGGTGGCCGAGGACCAGCACCTGCGGATCGCCGCCGCCCGACCAGTGGACGTGCGGACCCGCCACGCTCTCCACCAGGACGGCCCGCCCGCCCAGCCGGCTCTCGATCACCGCCGCGACGGCCTCGGCGGAGACCCGCAGGGCGTCCGGGTCGCGGGACGGGGACTCGACCTCGACGAGCCTCCGCAGGTCCTCGAGCATCGCGTCCACGCGTACGGCGGCACTCCTGTGCATCGTCATCCTTCAACGTCTGTGTGGTTCGGCCCGCCGCACACCCGCACCGGGTTGCCTGCCTGCGCGCCTGCTTATTCGTCCTACTCGCCCTACTCGCCCTACTCCTCTTACTCGTCTTGCTCCTCCACGCGGTGACCGGCCGACCGCAGGGCCGCCAAGGCGTCGGTGAGCCGCTCCGAAGGCACCAGCACCAGGTCCGCGTCGTACGTCGAGGCCACGAACACCGGCACTCCGGCGGCTGCCAGCGGCGCGATGAGCAAGGACAACATGCCCGGCAGGTCGAGCGCGTGGGCACTGTCACCGCTGTACAGCGCCGTCCAGCGCTCGACGGACGCGCCGTCCACCCGCTCGTCCACCTCGCGCACCACGGTCAGCCCCTCGGGGGCCCGAACCAGCGAGATCCAGCGCGACGCCAGGGCCGACGCCTCATCGGCCGGACGGAAATCCTGCGCATCCATGGACCCGCACCCCCGGCCCCGGACAACGCAAAAGCCGCAGGTCATGTGACCTGCGGCTTTCGGTAGGGAGCGGGCGACGAGAATCGAACTCGCGCTCCAAGCTCGGGAATCTTTGGGCTTCCGGGCCCAAAGCGCTCCTGACCTGCAACGATGCCACCGCAATCGGCCCTTCGGACACCGGGCGCAGACCGCTGCTGACCGCCGCTCACCACCCGCTCTGGCACGGATCCGGCACGCACCGGAATCGTCCGGGCGGAAACCTGCTGGCCAATCCGGTCCAGGTCGGCCAGACCGTTGCGACCAGGCCGTAGGGCCGAAACTCCGCGGCGCCGGTCGTCTCCCGCGCGACCGGCGCCGCGGCCGTAGGCTGCTGCGCGCGACGTACGGCATCGAGGTAGCCCGAAATGGCTTCGTGTCTGCGGATCAGGCACTCGATGCGCTCGCCCATCCGCTCCCGCTCCCGCTCCAGGGTCGTGATCGTCTCCGCGGTCGCGCCGGCAACGTGGATCACTCGGGAGCTCAGGCACGGAAGAAGCTGCTTGATGATCCGGGTCGGCAGTCCGGAGTCGAGCAGCCCCCGGATCTGCAGGACGCGGTCGACGCAGCGCTCGTCGTACTCCCGGTAGCCGTTCGCGGAGCGCTCCGGGGCGATCAGCCCCTGCTCCTCGTAGTAGCGCAGTAATCGGCGCGGGGTTCCGGTGCGCTCGGACAGCTCTCCGATCCGCATCTGGCCCACCTCCTGTCTCACCGTCTGCCAGTGCCGCCAGTTCCGCCAGGGTGCATCACTGATACAGCCTCACGCCATAAGATAATTAATAGTTCTCTTTTTTTGAAGCCTGGCTGTGCGGTCGAGGAGGACCACGCGGCGGCGGTCCGCATCCAGGGCTACGCCGAGACCCAGGTCGCGGTGGGGCAGGTGACGTATTGCCGGCAGCCGCCGGGTGCGGTCGGGAAGCGCCGTCCGAACAATGACTCAGGAACCGGCCGCCGCCACCGGGGCGGCATCACGGGCCGGCCTCCCCCGCTCCTCGCCCAGCTCGATCCGCCGGACGGTGCTCGGCACCGCGATCGCCGGCAGCATGCACCGCCAGATCTCCGCCACCCGCTGCGGCAGATCCGCGTGCCCGGCTTCGACGTAGGAGTGCATCTGGGCGCCGGTACAGGCGTTGACCAGCAGTCGGGCGAACGCCTCGATGTCCGTCCCGGTCTTCAACTCCCGCTTGGCCTGGGCCATGCGAAGGTCCTCCAGCACGAGCTTGGCCCACTGCCGGTGGGAGTTCTCCTCCGGAGGGAGGAACCGCTCCTGCTCCCACACCAGCCGGGCGCCGGCCTGCAGAATGGGGTTGTCGAGCAGCTGACAGGCCCAGGTGAGGGTGATGTCCACGGCGCGCTGGAGGCCCTGCGAGAGCTGCGGCGGGACCACCAGGTCCGGCTGACCGGAGACGATGAACCGGGCCAGCTCCTCCTTGTTCCGGAAGTGGAAGTACACGGCGCCGAGCGTGACCCCCGCCCGGTCGGCGATCTTCACCACGCTCGAGCCGGCAAAGCCGAGCTGCCCGAACACCTCCGCCGCCGCCTGCACCACAGCGGCCCGGGTCCGCTCGGCACGCTCCTGCTTCACGACCCGCCCGGTCATGAGATCACCTGCCAATCTTTACGAAAAAAAGTTTTCTTTATCTTATCTGCGGGCCGCCGAGACGAGTTGAGGAGGCGTTCCAGGGCTTCGAACCTCTCGCCGCGGGGTGCTCGTGACCATCACCGGCACCCCGCACGGCTCTGTTCGTCCGCGCTACGCCGACATACGACAAGGCTCCCCGGCCGTCGAGTCGAGATGTCTCAGGTCTCAACTCTTCGGCTGGGGAGCCTTGTTGCAACCGCCCTCCGAGGGGGCGGGGACGGCTCGCCGTCAGGCGGTGTACCCGCCGTCCACGGCGAGACCGGTGCCGGTGATGTAGCGGCCACCGGGGCCCGCCAGGAAGGTCACCGCGGCAGCGATGTCCTCGGCCACGCCGAAGCGCCCCAGGGCGGTGAGGCCGTTCTGGAAGTCGGCGCTCTCGCCCTCGGCCGGGTTCATGTCGGTGTCGATCGGACCCGGGTCCACGGTGGTGACGGTGATCCCGCGCGGCCCCAGCTCCCGGGCAAGTGCCTTGGTCAGACCGATGAGCGCGGTCTTGGCCGTCGCCTGCAGGACGAAGTTCGCACCGGGGACGCGCCCGTTGAAGCACGACCCGACGCTGATGATCCGGCCGCCGTGATCCATGTGCTTGGCGGCGGCCTGGGCGCCCAGGAAGACCGACTTGACGTCCACGGCGAGCACGCGGTCCAGCTCGTCAGCGGTCACCTCGGCCAGCGGGCCGTAGGCGAGGAAGCCGCCGTTGTTCACCAGAATGTCGATACGGCCCAGCTCCCGCACCGTCTGCTCCACGGCGTCCGCCGCAGCGGTCGGCTGGGTCAGATCAGCCTGGATGACCAGGGCCCGGCCGCCGTCCGCCTCAATCTGCTTGGCAACCTCGCGCGCCTTGTCCTCCGCCTGGACGTAGGTCAGCGCCACCGCCGCCCCCGCGTCGGCCAGCCGCTTCGCGATCGCCGCGCCGATCCCCCGGCTGCCGCCGGTCACCAGCGCTACCTTTCCGGTCAGGTCACTCATCGATGATTCCTTCGATAGACGGATCGTTGATTGTCCTGACGGGATCCTCGAACATTCCCACCGATGTGAGGGTCAAGCCCGGAGCCGGCCGCACCGCACAACAAGAAAGCCGCAGGTCAGATGACCTGCGGCTTTCTGTATGGAGCGGGCGACGAGAATCGAACTCGCGCTCTAAGCTTGGGAATCTTTGGGCCTTCGAGCCGAAAAGTGCTCCTGACCTGCACTAATACCGGTGCAACCCAACCCTTCGGACGCCCGGCGCAGACCGCCGCTGTCCGCCGTCCACCACCCGTTCTGGCACGGATCTGGCACGGAGGACAGCTCTCCCACCAACCCCCACTCGCATCGTTCAGATGAGTCCCGAGCGCTGGCCGGCGGCGTCTGGGTGAGGTGTCGCGTAGAGCGCCAAGTGATCACGCACTTCCTGCCGCAGAGGCTCGGGCCCGCTCGGCTGCGCTGGCATTCTGGTCGCCCATTCGACGCCGGTGTGAACCTCGTGCCACTTCGGGCGTAGCTGAGCACCCTCACGGCCAGAACCCTGCGGATTGACACCGAAACCCTCAAGCACCACATTCCAAACCGGCCGGAGATCGCTGATCATCAGACGCTCGGCCATTGGGGTGAACAGATCATCGGCGGGAAGATACCGGGCAAAAAAGTCCTCCACGTTCAGGTCGCTGGTCTGGCCGATCTTCGCCCTGTGTTTGCCGAGTCTGCTCCACAGAGGGGTTCCCTCCCAGGCCTTCCCTACCGTCACACCTTTGCGTCCCCCGCTCGGGTCGGCCTTGCCAACGTAGATGGGCACTTCGAACCGATCAGATGCGATCGGTTCGTAGAGCTCGTGATCGCCCGCGTAGTAGATCGCGTATATCCCGCAGCCGTTAAAACGCGGGACTCGGTCCAGCCGCACAGCCTCTCGGGACGTCAGCGCCCACAACACACTGCGCCCGAGGTTCTCCCTGCGCAACGGGTCATAGATGGAGTCGGGCCCGGAGTGAGGCTCCGCATCTCCAACACCGTCGAGGGCCGGCTGCGTGACCACTGCGGTTCTCTCCGATCTGATCGAGGTCGCTCGTCGTGGCGAGCGCCCGCGCCCCTGGCGCTGGGGGGAAGCGGTGTTGTGTCCAGGCGTTGGGAGTTCGAAAAGGGAGTCCATCTCCACAGCGGCGCTCCGCTTCCGGCAGGTAGTGCTGGCCGGGGCCGGGCATGCGGCGGCACGCCCGGCCAGGTGATCAGCTGTCCTGGTCCGACTGATCGACTTCCACGTCGCCAGCTGGCTCGGCTTCGGGTTCGACGTCGATCGGCTGGCCAGCCCTGTAGTAGCGCCATGCGCTCTTGTAGGTGCTGGGGCCGTCGTCGTACATGATCACGTAACCCATGAGAGCGGCGATCTGCCACTTGTCGGGTATCTCCGCTGAGATCAGCCGGAAGATCTCGGCTGCGGTCGCCGGCCCTTCGGGCACCTGGACGAGCCGACGCTTGAACTCGGCGGATTTCCCGTACCGGAAGTTGTAGGGCAGGCCAGCCTTCACCTTCTCAAGGAGGTCCTGCAGGGTGCCCTCGCCGGACTCCAGGCCCTCGATTGGCCGGTCCAGGTCGATAGGGAACTGCACGTCGAAGTGGTTCTGCTTCAGAATCGTGCTGTCTCGCTGCCGACCAGGATCCTTGTTGCCGAAGCCGTTGTTGTTCCAAGGAATGTTGCCCATCTCCTTGTGGTGGCTGATCAGCAGCTGTTCCGGCGCGAGCGCGGAGAAGTCCTCAGCCACGTACAGGCAGGAGAATGACATCCGCTCCAGTGAGATGTTCCGACGTCCGGAGATCTTCCGGAGGTGGTTCCGAAGCCGGGACGGCAACGACTTGTCGGCCTTACCTACATAGACGAAGTCACCATCCAGGTAGAGCTGGTAGACCCCGGCCTTGTCCTTGAGTCGCCCGATGCTCTCCTCGCTCAGCGGAGCTCTGTCCAGCCCGTCGAGCGCGTCAGCGAGCTGATCACCGAGCGCCTTCGTGATGCTCAGCATGAAGTCCTTGTGGTACTGCGGCCCGTCCTCGGCCCCCACCACCGGCACCATCAGCCCTACCCCCTAGGTCGACGTGATCTAGGAAACCCTATCTGCGGATGCCACACGCGGACGAACCTTCGCGCCAAATCGCTTGAAGATCGCCAACTCCGCGGTATGCTTTTGGCATGGCTGAGCTGCAAGAAGGATCAAAGAGAGATCGCACGGGCGTCGAACTGTTCGCTGGTGCCGGCGGCCTGGCCATGGCCGTCCACCGCGCGGGCTTCCGGCCGCTGCTGTTCAACGAGTTCGCCAAGCGGGCCTGCGAGACCCTGGAGGCCAACGGGGCGAAGCGGCTTCCGGACGGTGAGAAGCCAACGCGAGCTCCGGGAGCCAAGGACAAGGTGCCGCTCGTCGCCGGCGACGTTCAGGACCTAGACATGAACTACCTGAAGGGTCGGGTGGACGTCCTCGCCGGGGGGCCGCCCTGCCAACCGTTCAGCCTCGGCGGTGTCGCCAAGGGCGACGAGGACAAGCGGAACATGTTCCCGCAGATGTTCAAGGCCGTCCGCCAGATCCAGCCGAAGGCCGTGATCTGCGAGAACGTCCGCGGCCTACTCAGGCCGTCCTTCCAGTCCTACTTCCAGTACATCCTGCGCGAACTGGAGCTGCCCTTCGAGGAGCGCGCCCAAGGCACGGACTGGACGCAGCACGACGAGTACCTGCAGGCGCGACTGCGACAGGAGCCTGGCGACCTCACGAAGCGGTATCAGGTGGTCATGACGCCTGTGAACGCGGCCGACTACGGCGTACCTCAGATCCGCAACCGAGTGATCATCGTCGCCTTCCGCCGTGACCTGGACGTCGACATCGAGCTGTTCAAGAAGCTCATCAAGCCGACTCACTCCGAGGCCGCTCTCATTCGATCCATGATGAACGGGGGGAGCTACTGGGAGCGGCACTCGGAGGTTCCCGACCACGTGAAGGAGTGGGTCAAGGCCCGCCTTCCTGAGACCCTGCCGATCGACGACGGGCTGCTGCCTTGGTACACCCTCCGAGACGCGATCGCGGGTATCGGCGACAACAAGCCCTTGCCGGAAGTACCGGATGAGTGGCTCGATCGCACCGAGCACCTCCTCGGCGGATTTACCGACCACGTCGGCTGGCCTGGAGCGCGGATCTACGACGGCCATACGCCCAACGAACTCGACCGGCCGGCGAAGACAGTCAAGGCCGGAGTGCATGGGGTGCCCGGTGGCGAGTCAGTCATGCTGCTCGACGAGTTGGTCGCCGACAAGGCCGCCCAGGGCGGTCGCAGGTACAAGTACCGCTACATGACAGTCCGCGAAACCGCCCGTGTCATGACGTTTCCCGATAATTGGGAACTCAAGGGACCGCGCGGCGAAAAGATGCGTCAGCTCGGCAATGCCGTACCCGTCGCCCTCGGAGAGGTCTTCTCCAAGGCCGTCGCTGCCGTCCTGGACGAGGCAGAGGGCCGTCAAAAGTGATTGCATCAAGCGTCGCGCAGGGCCGCTGGAAACATGACCCGCCACCGGACCGCGCGTGGAAAGGCCGGCCTGGGCGGACGCGGGAGACCCTGGCAGCCGAGCAGGATCGGGCTGCGGGTGGCCGTCATCGGCGCTCTGTCGACCTCGGTGACGGCCGATTCGCCCGTGCCTCAGTGGAGTTGAAGGTACTGCCCGACACGCGGCGTATTCGCGCATACCTACGTTGGTCCGACGCCGGGAAGTCCCCAGCCCGCTACTTGGGAGAAGTCGAGCACGACACCCGCACGGCGAACCTCGCCGAAGGATGGGAGCTGGCCTGGCAGAAGGGCCTACTGACCGAGGAACCCCCGGCAGAGGGATCTTGGGCTTCCTCTGCCGCTGTCCGGTCCTCGATGCAAGGCAACCGGAACAAGGACACCAAGCCCGAGCTCCGGCTGCGCTCGCTGCTGCACAAGCAGGGGCTCCGATATCGCGTTGCAGCCAGGCCACTGCCCGAGCTACGACGCACCGCCGACGTGGTCTTCCCGAAGCCGAAGGTGGCTGTGTTCGTCGACGGCTGTTACTGGCACGGATGCCCTGACCACCTGCGAGCCTCCACAAAGAACGTCGAGTTCTGGCAAACCAAGATCGAAGGCAATCGCGCCCGAGACAGGGAAACCGATCGCCTTCTCCGGGAAGCCGGCTGGAAAGTCGTCCGCATCTGGGAACACGAGGACCCGGTCGAAGCTGCCTCTAGGATTGTGGCCATTGTCAGAGGCTCAGCATCGGTACGGGAGAAGGCGAACCCCTAACTGCTCCGCGTTCTGCGCAGGTAACCATGGCACGGAGCAGCCCCTCGCCAGATGGATGAGAAGGATCGGGCCGTTGGGTTGATCGCCACTGGACACTCCGGTCGTCACAGTGACGCCGGTTCCCCACGGCGGTCATAACGAGACTCACGCCCGATGCCAGCTCAGGGCACATAGGACGCAGCCCTACCCGATCAACGTCTGACGGCTCCTGGAGATACGCCGACGACACGGGGATTCGCCCAGCACGAGGGACAGCAGCGGCCCAACGGTACGGCCAGCCAGGCTACGCAGGAGACTCTTCCCGAGCCACGTGGTGCGGATGAGTAGGATCCGCTCATGGCTTCCAGTCCCGGTGGCTCTGCCACTCCTCCTCCGAACTTCAACCCCTTGGGCCTCGACCTGCTCAGCAGTAATCTGCGCGAAGAACTCGACTGTCGCCCGAGAATTCCCCTTGACGCGGTTGAGAAATTTGCAGGGGCGGGACTATATGCCCTCTACTACAAGGGAAACCTTCCGCTCTACGAGAAGCTCAAGGGCGCGGATGCCCCGATCTACATCGGCAAAGCCGAGGCAGGCAACAGCAGCTACGGAGACCCGCCGAATCAAGCCAATCCGAAGCTTTTCAACCGGATAGCAAAGCATCGCGCCAGCATCAATGAGGCACTAAATCTCGATGCATCCCATTTCGACGTGCGGCATCTGGTCCTAGATGACATTTGGATTGTCTTGGGCGAACGGGCGCTTTTGCGCGCCCACAGCCCCGTACTATGGAACACTCTAATGACCGGGTTCGGCTCGAACGCAGCGGGAGAGGACCGGAAGAACGGTCGCTCGATCTGGGATTCGATCCATCCTGGGCGGGCGCGAGCAAAGAATTCACTCTGCTACCGACGCCGCAGCAGCGCAGAGATGGAGGATCTCATTTCAAAGGGGATCGAAATTTCGCTCATGCCGCCGGGAATTCAGCGAGATACGGCGCTGACAGAACTCAGAAAGCGCCCAATTGAGATCATTTGGTCAGCAGCCAAGGGCAGCGACAAGCGGACTGTGGTCTATCGAGAAGACGTTTTCATCGAAGAGAACAAGCGTTTCGGGGTCGAAGTCGATGCTGGGACATGGCGCCTACCCGACGAATCCGAAGAGGGAAGCCAGTCCCCGATTGAAATGAACGAATTTGACGACTTTGACGAGTCGGCCGATGGTGAGTAATGCGACCCGCACTTAGGCGCAATTCTGCGCCTGTGCTCCAACGGGTACCACACGGTCGCCGCGCCGGCGATGTCGGCCTCGCCAACGAGGGCGGACAGCAGCTGGTGGGTGGCGCGGATGTCGTCGGGTGACAGTGCGGCGGTGATGCCAGAGCCGGGGATGCTCTTTCTCATCTTGGGCAGGCCGCCGAGGCTCGGGATCATCTTGGTGTAGATGCCGGCCAGGCAATCGGCGGGCAGGCCCCAGCGCTCGGCTCCGCGCCGGGCGAGCGCCACGTACTTGTGCTCGTCGACGCCGAGGGAGACCAGGACGTGGCGGTCCTGGGCGAGCAGGTGGACGAAGTCGGCAGCCATCAGGAGGGGGGCCTGCTTCATGCCGTAGGTGAGGTGGTCGAAGACACCGTGGCTGCGGTAGAGCCCGGAGAGGTCCTCCTCGGCCCAGTCGAAGTCGGCGTCGTCCAGGTGGCGGGAGAGTAGGAAGGCCGTGGCCAGGACGTCGGTGCCGCCTTCCTGGCGGCGTAGGACACCACGCTGCTCGTCGAAGCCGAGTCGGCGGACGAACTCCTCGTACCTCGACGAGTGCCCGAGCGATGGGTTCCCTGGTGGCTGTCCCGTCCGGGAACTCAGCCGCGTCGCCGAGCCGCGACGAGAATATGAGTGCCCCCATCGCGGGCACCGAGGCTGGCGCAGGCAGCTGTCTCGTAGGCGAGGAATCGCTCCCAGAGCTGCGGGGATTCCTCGATACCCGCCAAGACGTCCGGGTCTTCGAGGCTCGCCCAGTTGCTCGCCGATCCCGCGAGGATCTCGCCGCCGCATTCGGTGACGAGCGTGGTGAGCTGCTCCCAGGTGAACATGCGGCAGACGTGGACCATGCCGGGTACGTGGCGCAGGTCGCCGGTTCGGATGACGGCGTCCGTGACGTCGGTGCCGTAGCGGATGGCGAGTTGGGTGGCGCCGGGGAAGCGGGCTCGCCAGCTTCCCCACAGGGACATCACCGAGGCGACCACGATGCCGTCGGGCTTCACGACGCGGAGGAGGCCGGCGAGGGCTTGGTGCTCCTGTTCAAAGGCGTACGAGAGCGGGCCTCCGTAGGCGAGGACCATGTCGAACGTGGCCTCAGGGAAGCGGCTCGCGTCGCGGACATCGAGTGTGCGACGCGCTTCGATGGCGTGTTCGAAACCCGCTGCGGCAACGTTGACTTCGTTCAGGCGAAGTTGGACGGGCGAGATATCGGTGACCACTACGCGGGCGCCGTGTTCGGCGAGCACGGTCGTGAAGCGGCCTGGGCCAGCGCCGACCTCCAGCACTCGCTGATTTCTCGTCAGATGCGGAACAAGGAAGCGGCGGTGGATCTCGAAGGAGACTCGGCCGGCGACATCCTTGGTGAGCCGGTCGTGCTCTCCCTCGCCGAGGGTGTCGTAGTAGCGGCGGATGGCTTCGACGGATTGATCGCTGCGAGGCGTCTCATCCGGTGTGTCAGCCATCGGCCTCCGTCCGTGTCATCAGGGATGCCGCTCTGCATGTGGCCTCTGACCTGGGCTTCTCAAAACGGAGCGATTCGGGCAGGGCTCCGCCACTAGAATGCGTTCCCCGTCGTGATGTCGGCGTGAGCGCCGCCGCGACACTCGCAGTTTCACCGAGAGGACGGTCTCCGGTCCTATGCGTTGGTCCCAGCTGTACGTGCCCACTCTCCGGGAGGACCCGGCGGACGCGGATGCGGTGAGTCACCGCCTGCTGGTGAGAGGAGGGTTCGTCCGGCAGCTCATGGCCGGCCACTACTCCCTGCTGCCGCTGGCCGTGCGCGTCCGCGCCAAGATCGTGGACATCATCCGCGAGGAGATGACCGCGATCGGCGCCCAGGAGTTCATCCTGCCCGCCCTCCACCCGGCGGAGATCTGGCAGCGCAGTGGCCGCTGGGAGGTTATGGGCGATGAGATGTTCCGGCTCAAGGACCGCAAGGGTGCGGACCTGGCACTCGGTATGACGCACGAGGAGATCTTCACCGTCCTGTCGCAGGAACTGAAGTCGTACCGGGACCTGCCGCAGATGTGGTATCAGTTCCAGACCAAGTTCCGGGACGAGGCCCGCCCGAAGAGCGGCCTGCTGCGGGTGCGCGAGTTCACGATGAAGGACTCGTACAGCTTCGACGTCGAGGCCGGCGGACTCGACCGCTCCTTCGACCTGCACAAGGCCGCCTACGAGCGGATCTTCGCCCGCCTGGGCCTGCCCGCGATCCCGGTGCAGGCGTCCAGCGGCAGCATGGGCGGCAGCGCGTCGGTGGAGTTCATGAGCCCCTCGAACGCCGGCGAGGACCTGGTGGTCCGCTGCCCTGGCTGCGGCTACGCGGCGAACACCGAGAAGGCGACCTCTGCCCTGCCCGCCGTGGTGGACGGTCCGGGCCTGGACGCGCCGGAGCGGTTCGACACTCCGAACGCGCGCACCATCGAGGAGCTGTCCGTCCAGCACGACGTGCCGGCCGAGCGGCAGGTCAAGACGCTGGTGTACGTCGTCGACGACGAGCTGACCCTGGTCCTGGTCCGCGGTGACCACGCCCTGGTCGAGCAGAAGCTCATCGACACGCTCGCCGCCAAGGCAGTACGACCCGCAACCGCCGAGGAGATCCAGGCGGCGCTCGGCGCCGCGCCCGGCAGCCTGGGCGCGGTCGGCGTCACCGAGCTGCCCGTCCTCGTGGACGAGGCCCTGCGCGGCCGGACCGACATGACCACCGGCGCCAACAGCAACGGCGTCCACCTGCGCGGCGTGTCCGTCGAACGGGACATCGCCGTACAGCGGTGGGCGGACCTGCGCGAGGTGACCGCCGGCGAGCCCTGCCCGCAGTGCGGCACACCGCTGGAGGTCGTGGTCACGATCGAGGTGGGCCACATCTTCAAGCTCGGCCGCAAATACACCGAGACTCTCGGCGTGACCGTCCTCGGGCGGGACGGCGAGCGCGTCGTCCCGATCATGGGCAGCTACGGCATCGGCGTGGAGCGTGCGCTCGCCTCCATCGTGGAGACGCACCACGACGACAAGGGCATCGTCTGGCCCGTCGCAGTCGCCCCGTTCGCGGTGGCCGTCGTCGTCCTCGGCACCAAGGACGAGAAGGTGGTCGAGGCCGCCGAGGGCCTGTACCGACAGCTGCAGGGCGAGCGGGTCGACGTGCTCCTGGACGACCGCGACGAGCGGCCCGGCGTGAAGTTCCGCGACGTCGAGCTGATCGGCATCCCCTACCGGATCACGGTCGGCGCCCGGGGCCTGGCCGACGGCACGGTCGAGGTCACCACCCGGGCCACCGGCGAGACCCAGTCCGTGCCGGTGGCCGAGGCGGTGGAACACGTCCGCAAGCTGCTGACGTCCGCTGCGTAAAGGTCGACTCGTCAGCCGGTTACCCGGTGGAACGCCTCGGTGAGAAGCGTCTCCGGATAGCGGCGAAGAACCTTAGCGCTGCTGCGCGCCTGGGTCTCGTAGTGACCCATGGCGCGCAGCTTTGCTTCCAGGCTGTCGCCCACCTGGGTGCGGAGGGTGGCTGGTAGGCGCATCGCCTCGACCTGCGAGGGGCCCAGGAAGCCTGATCTGGCCGGTTCGGTGTACGGAGTCGTACTGGTCACCAGCAGTACCTCCGGCGTCAGGTCACAGCGGTCGAGCGCGGCGAGAGCGATCCGGTGAGCGGCACGGTGGTCCGGGTGACCGTTCATCCCGTTGGGAGGGAAGGCCACCACCCGGTGCGGTGTCCAGCGCCGGAGCGTGTCCAGCACCAGGCCCGCCGCCTCCGTCTCGTGGTCCACGAGACGGCCGTCGGGCAGGTCGTGAACCTCGGCCTGGGAAACGCCCAGGACCTCGACCGCCCGACGCAGCTCCCGCTCGCGAACGACTGGCAGCTCGGCTTCGGTGCACATGCCGAGGGTTCTGCCGGCGCCGCCACGTGTGAGGGTGACAGTGACCACGGTGCCGCCGTGCCGGGCGGTGCGGTGGATGAGTCCCCCGCAGTGCAGCGTCTCGTCGTCGGGATGCGCGAGGACGACGAGCAGGTCCGCTCTGGTCATCCCCCGACCTCCGTGTCGACGTTATCCAGGGCGGCCAGCCGGTCGAGGATGTCGGCATCGCCGATGTTGCCGATCATGTTCCGCCGGTCGTTGGTGTCCTCGCTCTGCCACGAGGCGGCGGGCGATTGCTCGGGGGTCCATACCAGTCCGGCGGAGTCGATCAGCAGGTATCGGTGCTTGCGGCCGTGTGCCCTCTTGGCCACGACCGTCAGTCCGCTCGGGGCGTTCTCCCTGGCGATCGTGGCGGCCTGCTCGAAGTCGGTGCCGTTGACGAGGTAGCGGTTGCGGTTGTGGTGGCCGAGCGGTCCGATGGGCATGAACTGGAAGAGCTGCCACTCCCGGACGCAGGTATAGCCACGGAGCAGTTCGGCCATGGCCGCGAGGTCGTCGGTGTTGCCGGCGTGAACGACCGTGTTGATACAGGTGGCCGCGCCGATTTCCTCCAACTGCGCGAGGATCGCCAACTGGGAGGAGACGGTGGCGTGTCGGCGGAACTGTTGCTGAATGGCGTCGGTACTGCCGTCGAGGGGGATGCCGATCAGATCGGTCACGGCGGCCACCTCGGCCACTGACACGTGGTCGGCCGTTCCGGTGCCCATGAAGCGGATGCGGGCAGGGCCGAGGAAGTTGGTGCCCACGGTGTCCAGCCGGATGCCGAAGCCCAGGCCGTGCAGGCCCTTGAGCAGGGGAAGGATGTCCGGTCGGGTGAGTGGATCACCACCTCCGACGGTGATCTTCTCGGCGCCGAACCGATCGCGTAGGCCGGCCGCGAAGAGCAGGACGTGGGAGGTGTCGCTGACGGTTCGGCCGAAGTAGTTGTAGCAGCCGGGACAGGCTACGAAGCAGCTCTTGCCCGCGCTGAGGATGACACTGCGCATGGTGCCTCACTGGGTTGGGTGGAGACGGGTGCTGGGCAGTGCGGTGTCTGGTGGATCAGGTGTACAGAGCCGTCCGGTAGGCGGTGTCGTAGCCGTCGGCCATCCTGCGGATCGAGAACTCGGAGGCCACGTGCGCGCGGCAGGCGGCGCGGTCGATCGCTTCGAGGTGGTGGATGGCGTTGGCCAGTTCCTGGGCGGTGTCCGCCAGGTAGCCGGTGATGCCGTGTCGGACGAGTTCGGGGGCTGCCCCTGTGCGCAGGGACACCACGGGCGTCCCGCAGGCCATGGACTCGATGGGGACGAGTCCGAACGGCTCGGGGATGAGCGAGGTCATCAGGGTGGCGGTGGCTCCGGCGAGAAGGGCGGTCTTGGTCGGGAAGTCGAGTTCGCCGAGGAAGAAGACCTGTTCGCCGTCCACGTGCGGTCGTACCTGCTGCTCGAAGTACACCTGGTCGCGGGGCTTGATCCGCCCCGCGATCTTGAGCGGCACTCCCGCGAGCCTCGCTGCCGTGATGGCGAGGTGGACGCCCTTCTCGGGCCTGATCCTCCCCAGGAACACCACGTACGGGCACGGGCTGGCTCCTGCGCCGAAGGGGAACGCCTGTAGCTCGACGCCGTGGTGGACCGTGCCGAGGTAGTTGAGCTCGGGCAGGCGGGAGCGCTGGTCGCGGCTGATCGCCACGTACCGCTCGCCGGCGAACCGGCGGAAGAGCGGGGTGTTGTCGTCGTTGAAGAAGCAGTGCACGGTGTGGATCACCGGCGTCCGTAGGCCGTGGAGCGCAGGGATCGCCAGGCAGCCGGTGTTGGAGTGCACGTGGGAGTTGATGACGTCGAACTCGTCGGCGCGATCGCGGACCTCTGCCAGTTGCAGCATGCGGTAGACCTCCGGCTCGTGGATCCGCGGGTCCGCGAGCAGTGCCGTCATCCCGATGCCGTGGAGGTTGCCGGCCACCTTGGAGTCGCCGGAGGCGAAGACCGTGACTTCGTGCCCGTCGAGGACCTGGGCGGCGGTGAGCTCCGCGACCAGCGTCTCGACGGCTCCATAGCCCTTGGGCGGGACGCTTTCCCACAGCGGCGCCACGTGTGCGATGCGCATGTTCGTCTCCTCGGGAACGAGGTGGTTCGCCGTGTCGGCGGACCACGTCAGGCGGATGTGCCGATCTGCAGTTCGGGAGTCCTGGCGAGGAAGTCGCGCACCTCGTCCGTACACCTGCGGATGGCTGCCTCGTGGGATTCGAGGGCGAAGAGGGTGAGGTACCGGGCGATGTTCGATTCGTAGATCCGCGGGTTGATGCTGTGGGCGGCCATCGTGTCCGGCCACAGGGGCAGCATCCACACGTGGAAGTGCGGGCGGTCGAGCTTCTCCTCCTGGTACATCTGCACCGCGGCCAGGCCCAGTCGCTCCCGCATGGCGCGGCGGACGAAGTGCGTAACGCGGGCGATCCGCTCAACGAGCGCGAGGTCCATCTCGTCGAGTGCGCCGATGTGCGGCCGGAGACCGACGACCATGAACCCCGGCACGGCCCACTCGGCGTCCTGCCGAACGGTGATGGTGCCGTCGTCGTAGACGGGGGCGAGGATGTCCGGCAGGCGGGATTCCGCCTGGTTCATGAAGCAGCCCCGGCAGGTGCTCTCGTCTACGAGGTGGCTGGGGCCGCCGAGGAAGTCCAGGTAGCGGTGGCCGGGAGGCGGTGTCCCGGGCTGGCGGGGTGCGGGGACGGACTTGTGCACGTTCTCTCCAATCGCGGTTGCATCGGTAGAGGTGCTGGGTCGGAAGTGCCGGGACCGGGCCGCCTCCGTTGGGTGAGCGCCCCCGCAGCGATCACGCGATGAACTCGCTAACCGTCGAGGTCACGCGGGCTGCGGGGACGCTCTGAGTGACCGTCGCCGTGGGGGATTCCAGCGCCGGCCACTCGTTCATGGGCCCACCAGGGTGGGCGTGGGCACGCTCTGTGTCAGAGCTCTCGAAGACCGACGAGAGCGCGGGCGATCAGCAATGGCGGGGCCTGCCCGTGGTTCGGGTCGGCCAGTTGGTCGCCCTCGGTCGAGTCGGAAGGCTTCGGGGAACGGTCGGTTCCGAACCGGGGGTCGCGCGCGACCAACGTCAGCTCTGACCAGACGACCTTCCCTGCCGGCTCCGGGAGGTGGTAGTAGCCCCAGCGCTCGCTCAGGGCTTCCACCAGGAAGAGCCCCCGGCTGCCTTCCTCGCCCTCGCCCACCGCCTTGACCACGGGTGGCCGGTGGTCGCTGTCCCGTACCGAGAGCACGAGTCGGCCCCGGTCGACCATCAGTGCCAAGGTGATCGTCTGCACCGGGCAGGTCTCCGAGAACAGCGAGGTGACCGTGCCGCTCTTCGGATGCTGAATGGCGTTGGTGGTGAGTTCGGAGACCAGCAGGCGAGCAGTCTCGATGACGTCGGGCGGGACCTGCCAGCGGCTCAGGATGTCGACCGTGTGGCGGCGGGCCCAGGCGACCGGGTTCGGGCTGTCTGCCAGCTCCAACTGACTGAAGCCGGGGCGTGCTTGTGACACGGAGGGTCCTCCCAGGTCGGGAGCCGGGTAGGGGCTGCAGGCTGCCCGCGATCCGCGCGCTTCCCCGCGGCGACAGTGGGGGAAGCGGACAGTCTTGCCAGGGGCGCCAACTTTGAGTGACCAGATTGACGCTTTAGGTGATCGGCCTGGTATGTCCTGCCTCTGCCCCGGCACCGAACTTCCACTGAACTTCGATCACCACGCTTGAGAGAAGCCAGGTCCGACGGCTCGCCCGGATGCCATGCTGAGCGCATGGCGGAACTGAACGGCACCCCGATCGCCCTGGACTCTCTCCAGGCACTTGCCTTGACCAACTACGGCCACTTCACCTCAATGCGTGTCGAGGACGGTCGCGTTCGCGGCCTCGACCTGCACATGGCCCGACTGGCACGCGACTGCCAGGCCGTGTTCGACACGGAACTCGACCTGGACCGCGTCCGTGAGCTCGCCCGCCGCCTGGCGCCGACCAGCGGTGCCGGCGTCGTACGCGTGACGATCTTCGATCCTGCACTGGATCTCGGGCACGTCGGATCGGACGCTCAGCCCCAGGTCCTCGTGACGACTCGGCCCGCCGGACCGCTCCCCCTTCCCCCCTTGCGAGTTCAGTCCGTCGTCTACACGCGCGACATGCCGTCGGTGAAGAGCGTCGGCCTGTTCGGCTCGCTCCGCCACCGCCGCGCCGCCCAGCGCGCCGGCTTCGACGACGCCCTGTTCGTGGACACCGAGTCGATCATCTCCGAGGGCGGGACCTGGAACGTCGGCTTCGTGAAGGACGGCGAGGTCATCTGGCCCGATGCCGACTGCCTGATCGGCACCACCATGGAGCTCCTGCGCGAAGCCCACCCGTCCACCACGCGGACCGTCCGCCTGCCGGACGTCGCCGGCTTCGACGCCGCGTTCGCCACCAACATCGGCATCGGGGTGCGCGTCATCGGCGCCGTCGACGAGCACACCCTGCCCAGCAGTCACCCGATCATCGAGCAGCTTCGCAAGGAGTACGACGAACTGTCCGGAGATCTGCTGTAGTTGACCCTCCGAACACGAATGCGCGGGGCGCGACGGCGGTGGGGGCGGGAGAACTGCGGTGGCAACCGTAGAGACATGGACCGGTGCCGAGGTCAGGGCGCTACGTCAGGCGAAGCGGATGAGCATCGAATCGTTCGCCGCTCACCTGGGCATCAGCGCCAGGATGGTGTCCAAGTGGGAAGCCCGGGGTGCGGACATCACCCCCCGGCCGGTGAACCAGGCAGCCCTGGACACGTCACTGGCCTCATCGGACACCGAGGTGCACGAGCGCTTCGCCCGACTCACCGCCGGGTCGCCCTCGGTTCTACCCAACCCGGGTGGCGCCGACAGCCTGCCCTTTCCTCGCCAGCACCAGCTCCGGCACCCGGGCGACGGTCGGCGGATGACGTTCGTCGAGGCAGGGGTGTTCCTTGCAGGACCCGACAAGGAACCGGTCTGGCTGCCCGACTATTACATCGACGTGTTCCCGGTGACCAACGGGGACTACTCGCGCTTCGTCGCGGCCACCTCTCACCACCCGCCCCAGCACTGGACTGGAGGGAGCTGCCCGGACGAGCTGCTCGACCACCCGGTGGTCTTCGTCACCTGGAACGACGCGGCAGCGTACGCTCAGTGGGCCGGCAAGACCCTTCCCACGAGCCACCAGTGGGAGAAGGCCGCCCGCGGGCCGCGGGGCCACATCTACCCGTGGGGCGACCAGTCGACGCCGGCGAAGTGCAACAGCCGCGAGAGCAGCCTCGCCTCAACCACTCCCGTCAGCTGCTACCACAGCGGTGTCAGCCCGTACGGGGTCTACGACCTGTGCGGGAACACCTGGGAGTGGTGCCAGGACCAGCCCTCCCCGGGACGCCACGAGCTCAAGGCCGGCGCCTTCACGAGCCCTTTCGCCAGAACCCTACCGTCCGCCTTCAACGACGCGGCCTCGACCATGCTGGACGACGACACCGGCTTCCGTTGCTGCGCGGTGGATCTTCCCGGCCCGCCCGACATGTCGTAGCACCCCGCAGGTACAGCGGGTACCCGAAGGCACCTATCCTGCGGTAGCCAGGCCCCCCAAGCCCAAGCCGACAGCCTTTGCCGAGCGCAGGGCCGCCCTGGCTCGGGCCGCACCGGTGCGGGCGGAAGCCTCGCCGCCGCCGACCCCGACCGTTCGGGGTGCCAGGCCCGCGCAAGGGCCGCAGATGCCCGACTGGGGCACAGGATCGTGGCACTTGGCGCACTCGGTGTACCGGGCTGCTACGGGCCGTACGACGGGCTGGACGGGCGGCTGCTTGTGCTCCAGGCGGTACCGGAGCACCGCCACCGCTGAGTGCATCGGGGCGGGCAGGCCCGGCAGCAGGGCCTGCGCGAGGTCGGTCTGGGTCGCGCCTCGCTCCAGCCACCGGGCGACGAGGGGCGCGAGTTCCTCGGCTTCGGCCTGGCCGAGCCGCAGGCGCGGCTCGGGGCGGATCACCCGGAACAGCGTGGCGACCGCCTCTCGGACCCTCGGAGTCTTCCTCCCGCCCTCCCGCCCTCGCCTGCGGCTCGGCGGGGAGGGAGGGTTCTTTCACCAGCTCCTTTACAAGGGCGTCAGGACCGCCGGTGGTCGCTTCACCGGAGACCAGACGGGTGACACCCGGCAGCACCGTGAGCTGCGAGGTGTCGTAGACGTGGGTCTCGGTGATGATCGTGCCGTCCGGCATGCGGATCTTCTCGACCCGGTAGAAGCCAGCCTCAGCCAGCTCCTTCAGGGCCTTGCGGATCGCGCCCCGGCCCTGCGGACTGGTGTCGGCCATGTGCCGACCATCCTCGCGCCAACCATCGGGGCGGGAGAGGAGATCCGCGAGCAGGCCGCGGGCGGTGTAGGAGAGCCGTCGGTACTGCAGGACGGCGTTGGGCAGCACGGTGAAGTTGCGCACGTGGGCGCTACGATGGACGCGCATCGGGAGTTACAGCTCCTGGTGCCAGGCCCCGGAGCGTTGGCGCGCTGCCGGGGTCGCCTGTTTTCGGTTGGATCACGGAACGTAGCACACAGGCCGTTCGAAGATCGACGTGTTCGGCAAACGATCACCATCACACTCGATCCGGCCTCTCCTGATCTCTAAGCGACAGGATTGGAAGTCCAGTTGGTGTCCTCACTGCCCGCCGTCGCGCGATTCGGCCGCGAGGAAGCCGGAGCGTTCACTCAGTGAACAAGGCGCCCGTTCACCGAGCGAACGGCACCCCTGTCCACTCGGTGAACAACGGCGTCGGGCAAGCGGTCGTGCCCTTGGTGTCGGCTTCGAGGGCGATCAACCAGTCGGCGAGGGCGCGTGCTTCGGATCCGAGGCAGCTGAGGGAGGCGGGTGCGGGAGGGGCTCCCGCACCCGCCGTCACTGGGCGGTTTACCGCTTAGGGCGGACCTGTGCAGCGCCGTGTGCTGCGGCGCCCGGTACGACCGCTCCTGGCACCGCAGCACACTCATCCGCGTTCCCGGTACCGACCCATCCGGTGGAACTGGCCGACGAGTGCCCGCGGCAGAGAGACATAGCCGAGGGCGCTCCCGCGACCAGTCCGGTCCCGTTCAGCGCGGCATCGACCTCGCGTGCTCCTGGCGCAACTGGGCCCAGGCCGCGACCTGGTCCGGCTCACCGGACGGAAGCTGCCCGCCAGCCCGCTCGACCAGAACCGACGCCGTAGCGATGAACCCCACCGTGAGCGATCGGAGGATTGGGTGGGTCGCCTCGTGGTACCGCCGCACGAGTTCGGCGATAAAGGCCTCCAGGACCGGGATATCGAGTTCGCACTCGTCCACGATGATCTCGCCGATTCCCGAATGCAGCCCGAAAGCAGATGCCACCGCCGCCGCCTCTCCGGTGAACAACCTGGCCACCGTGTTCGACGGATCCCACACGATCTCGTCCCCCACCTGGAAAGTACAACTCACTGCGCCCACCTAACTGACACATCTACGCCCGGATTGGCGGCTTTCCAATCCTCAACAGCTTGTTCAACCGCAGCCCTGAACTGGGGTGTTGCTCCCGGCTCCGTGAAGTCCATACCAAGTGGGGCATTCTCGTAACCCTCAAGATAGGGACGAGCGCGGATATAGGAGTCGAGCTTCTTGACAACATTCTTCTGCACCCACTTCTGGGGGTCCATCCGCGGGTCCTGGCCAGTGGCCGTCTTCTCCTCCCAGGGGGTCCCGTTCTCCACCCGATCGATATCGGTGATCGTATCCGAAAGATCAGAGGGATTGTCGACAACGTAGTTAGTGTCACCCTCCCGAGGGGGCCGGACGCGATTCGAGACAGGCTCGCCGCCGGTCTCTCCCCCACCACCGCCACCGCCTCCGTCGGAGTTCATGTTGACCCGATCTGGACCAGCCGCGTCATGCATGATCGTGTTCAGACCAATGCCGGCCATCCCGAGACCGCCGGTGATGGCCACGGCTGAGATGACGTTGACCGGCACACCCAGCACCGCCCCGATACCAGTGACGTCGAGAGCGAAGCCGCCGATCTCGCCGCCCGCGCCGAGCACCGCCAGGCCGAGCCCACCTGCCAGCTGGAGCACAGCACCCGGGTCATGCACCATGGCGTTGCCCACCGACGCGAGGTCGCCAAGAACCACCTCTCCGGCCTTCTCGACGAAATGCCCGGCATCGGAGAAGAACCCACCGATGTCGTCGCCCAGGCGGGACCAGAAACCCGGCTTCGGCGCCAGGTCACGGGCCTTCCCAACTTTGGAAGCTGCACTGTCACCAGCAGATGACAGCTGTTCTCTGGCACCGCGCAGCGTTTCACCCGCGGCTGCCTTGTCGCCGGAGTTCCACTGGCTGACCGCTGTAGCTGCCTGGGCCTGTGCCCACACCAGAGTCGAGACATAGCTCTTGAGTGCGTCTGCGGCATCGTGAAATGCGTCGCCAGCTTGGAGCCACTTTCCCGGCTGCCCATGGAATGCGTGGCGGAAGGCGTCTCCGGCGTCTCCACGCCAGCCGTCAACCGTGTCGATCCGCTGGAGTCCGGCTCCTGCCTGATGCAGGTGGTCTCCATAGGAACGCAGTTCGGCCTCCATCGCGTAGATCGCCGCCGGACTTCCGGGGACCAACGACTTCGGATCGCTCGTGGTCCCGAGTTCGGCCGCCATCAGCGCACTCCGGGATCGGCCCCGGGAGCGGTCACCATGTTGCCGCTCTGCACGACATGCTGGTGTGCGTCCTGCTCAGCCTTGGTGTACGCATTCACACTGAGCGTCAGCCGACTTCTGATCTCCTTGCCATCCTTGGCAAGGTTGTCCACACCACGATTCCATCGACTCAGGAAATCGGACAGCGTGCTCGCCAGGTGGCCATGACCGATCGCCGACGAGTCATGGGGTATGTCGGCGACCTTCCGCTGGCTCACCTGCCCGAGAGTGCCATTCACGCCTGCGGCCGCGTCCCTTAACGCACCCAGATCTACCGAGTAACCGTCTTGCACCACATCCCCCTTGCACCCTGCCGGCATCACATCCCGCCCCGGCTGCCGTGGAACCCACTGCGGCGACCTATCCCATCCTGCGATGGGACGATCAAATCTTCTATCGATCAACTATCAAATAGAGGTCAAGAGTTGTGAATCAGCACACCGATCAGGACAGCAGCGGTCGGCGGCAAGCCGCGCCCCCGCCTTCCACGGGGCACACAGGCCAGACGACTCGGCTCGCCACGGTGACAGTCGCTTCTCCCCGAGCAGAGGATCGCCGCCAGCCCGGCTCACTGCCGTTAGCGCCTCCATCGCCCCGAGAGCCGCCCTGCGGCTCGGCCTTCCAGGCGCGCAGCGATCGGAAGAGGCGTGACTTCAAAGATCACCCAGCCGCGTTCTGGCAGGGATCTGGCACGGCGGGGTCGGATTGGTCTAGACAATGCGTAAAGGCCCAGGTCGTTGACCTGGGCCTTTACTGCTGGAGCGGGCGACGAGAATCGAACTCGCGCTCTAAGCTTGGGAAGCTCATGTTCTACCATTAAACTACGCCCGCCTGATGAGCCGTCAGAGACCGCTCGATCCAGTGTCACTGTACCCCATTCGCGACTGCCGTTGCACGGGGGCTCCGGGGGTGCGGCGGAGCCGGGTGGGGGCAGGGGTGGAGGCGTACTGTGTGGGCCGCGCACGAGTGCTCCGGCGGGTGGGGTCGGGGCGGCGAGCCACGGTGAGGAATGTCCGGAACATCCCCTAATGTGACGCTGTCCCGGGGCTCGGCCGCCGGGGCGTGTGAGTACGGGTGAGTACTGGGTTAGGGATGGGAAGGGGATCGATGGAGCAGCGCGCCGTCGTTCGTTGTGCCGAGGGGCACCTGTTCAGCACCACCACGTTCCCGATGCAGAACCTCGGTCCCGGCCGGATCGGGCCCGGGCGGTTGATCCGCTGTCCGCAGTGCGGACGGCTGCGGAGTTCGGTGCTGGCCGACGTGCGGGAGCTGTCGGAGCCGCAACTGGCGCAGGCGATGCGGCTGGAGGCCGCGGAGTTCCTGGCCTGACGGCAGGCGGACGGGCAGGTGGGCCCCGGGCGGATTCGTCCGGGGCCCTTTCTTGCACGTAACCTCGAAGCGTGCTGCTCTCTGACAAGGACATCCGGACCGAAATCGACCTGGGCCGGGTCTCGATCGACCCGTTCGACCCGGCGATGATCCAGCCGTCGAGTATCGACGTGCGCCTCGACCGCTTCTTCCGCGTGTTCGAGAACCACAAGTACCCGCACATCGACCCCTCCGAGGAGCAGCCGGACCTGACCCGGCTGGTCGAGCCGGACGGGGACGAGGCGTTCATCCTGCACCCGGGCGAGTTCGTGCTGGCCTCGACGTACGAGGTCATCTCGCTGCCCGACGACGTGGCCTCCCGGCTGGAGGGCAAGTCGAGCCTGGGTCGGCTGGGCCTGCTCACCCACTCCACGGCCGGCTTCATCGACCCCGGCTTCAGCGGCCACGTGACGCTGGAGCTGTCGAACGTCGCGACGCTGCCGATCAAGCTGTACCCGGGCATGAAGATCGGGCAGCTCTGCCTGTTCCGTCTCTCCTCGCCGTCGGAGCACCCGTACGGCTCGGCGCGCTACGGCTCGCGCTACCAGGGCCAGCGCGGCCCGACGCCGTCCCGCTCGTACCTGAACTTCCACCGCAGCAAGGTCTGAGCGCACAGCGACGACCCAGCAGCGAGGACCCAGCGGAGCCGCACGCAACCGGGCGGCCACCCCTCAGCGAGGGGTGGCCGCCCGCGGCGTTTCTCAGGCCCGCTTGGGGCTGGTGACGGCGATCAGCTCGGTGCCGTCCTCGGACAGCCGCAGCTCGGTGCGCAGCTCGGCCAGCTCGCCGAGGTGGTGCAGGTGGGTGCCGCCGCAGAAGATCTGCGCGCCGCCCTCGGGCAGTTCGCAGTGCCACTGGCGGCGTGCGGTGAGCTCGGGGCCGGGCACCTCGATGCGGACCGGGGCGTCGGCGGCGACCCACGCGGCGAGCCGGGCGTTGACGGCCTCGGTGAGGGCGGGCAGGGCGTCGGCGAGGGCGGGGAACTCCTCGGTGGCGTCCGCCGTGAAGCCCTTCTTCTTGAGCGACTTGCCGAGCCGGTAGGTGTCGGTGCTGGCCTGGGTGTCCATCACCGAGCTCGCCATGGCGAGGCTGTCGAAGTCCGGGTTGCCGAAGGCGTCCGAGCGGCCCGGGTCCTTGCGCCAGCGCGGGGCGAGCGCGGCATTGAGGGCGAGCGCGAGCAGGTGGCAGCCGCTGTGCGAGGCGCTGAGAGCGCCCCGGCGCTCGGCGTCGACGGCGAGCGCGGCGGTGCGGCCGACGATGTCGCCGGGGTCGGTGGCGAGGACGTGCAGGACCAGCCAGGACCACTCCTCGTCGCCGCGCCGGACCGGGATGTCGGCGCCGACCAGCAGCGCGTCGTCGGCCGGGCCGACGGCGCCGGTCAGGCAGTCGACCACGGCCAGCTCGGTGCCGTCCACGGTGAGGGTGCCGAGGTCGGCCGGCTGGTCGGGCCAGGTGTGGTCGAGCGGGTGGAACGGGGTCGCCCCGGTCACGACAGCGTACCGGCCGTCGGCCAGCGGGTGCACCGCGAGCACCGGGGACTCGCCGGTCACCGCCCCGGCCGGGAAGCTGACGTGGGTGGTGGGGAGGGTCATGCCTGGCTCCGGTGGACGTGGGACGACGAGGGTGGACGGGCCCCGGCGCTCGACCGCGGCCCGTCCACCATTCTGCCCTTCGCCCGTCAGCCCAGCGTCGGCAGCTTGATCAGCACCAGCAGGGCGAGCAGTTGCAGCGCCGACGCGGCGGCGGCCTTGCCCCAGGGCAGGTCATGCAGCCGTCGGACCATGCCGGCCAGCAGGAACGCGCAGAGCGCCCAGGTCGCCCAGCCGACGACCTGGACGACGGCGCTGCCGGAGGGCAGGACCAGGTCGAGGAGCAGCCGGGGCGCGTCGGTCAGCCAGCCGATCAGCGCGGCCAGGCCGACGGTCGACTTCCACGGGCCGTCGCCGCCCAGCTGCCGGGCCAGCGCGTACGTGACCGTGCCGAAGACCGCGCCGGCCACGGTGAAGCCGAGGGCGGCGGCGACGATGCCGGTCAGCGCCACGGTGAAGGTGGAGTTGACGATGTCGTCGTGGGTCAGCCCGATGCCGAGCACCGCGAGCGAGCCGTACAGCAGCGAGACGGTGAGGGCGGGCAGCCAGACCTGGTGGTCGCGGGTGCGGTCGAACATCGCGGTCGGGCTGCGGAAGAGGCCGATGAACAGCTCGCGCCAGTGCGGCCGGGGGCCGGCGACGTGCGGGGCGGACTGGCCGCCGGCCCGGTAGACGGCGACGTTGTCCTGGCCGTAGGGGTCCTGGCCGTCCTGGTCCTGGCCGTAGGGGCCGTGGCCGTACGGCGCCTCCTGCTGGTACGGCGGCTGCCCGTACGGCGGCTGCTGTCCCTGGTCCGGGTACTGCCCCTGGTCGTAGTAGCCCTGGTGCGGCGGCTCCTGCCCGTACGGGCCGCCGCCCGGGTACGGGTCGCCCGTCGGGAAGGCGCGGGTGTTCCCCGGCCGGTCGGCCGCGTACGGGTCGTACCCGTCGCCTGCCGTCCCCCCGGGTCCGCCCGCGGCTCCCGGGTGCGGGGCCGTGAAGTACTCCGGCCCGTCCGTCTGCCCGTGCCCCCCGGACGCCCCTGCCGGCGGCGGCGGAGGTGCCGACCACCCGCCGTGCGGACGGTCGGCACCCTGACCGCTGTCGTATCGATTACCAGCCACGCTCTGAAGGTACCCGTCCGGCCCAACGCGCGTCGGCCCCGAACGAAGCCGGGGCCGGTTTGCAGCGAGGCTGAGACGAACGGGGCCGAAAGCCGCCCCGGCGCTCCGGAAAACCGGAGCGCGGGGCTGCCGGGAAACCGGAGCCACCGGGAAACGGGGCTGCCGGGAAACAGGGCTACCGGGAACCCGGAGCTACCGCTGCGCGGTGACCGACGGCCCGTGCACCGCCGCCGCGGCGGCGGTGCCGGCCGGGCAGCCGCCCGGGCCGGCCGTGGTGCGGACGGCGCCGACCGGCAGCAGGGTGCCGCAGGCGATCCGGATGCCGTTCGGCAGCTCGTTGTCCGACTCCACGATGGCGCCGTCGCCGATCACCGCGCCGTCGAGTGCCGAGCGGTCGCCGACGGTCGCGTAGGCGCCCACGATCGAGTCCTTGACCAGGGTGTCCGGGCCGATCACCGCGCCGGGCAGGATCACGCTGCCCTCGACGATCGCGCCGGCCTCGACCACCGCGTCCGCGGAGACCACGGTGCCGCCGCTGAGCACCGCGCCGGGGTGGACGGTGGCGCCGGGCAGCAGCAGGGCGTCGCCGGTCGGGCCGGGGACGGCCGGGGAGTCGACCTTGCCGAGCACCAGGTCGGCCGAGCCGCGGACGAAGGCGGCCGGGGTGCCGAGGTCCAGCCAGTACGAGGTGTCGACCACGCCGCGCAGCAGGGCGCCGGTGGCCAGCAGCTCCGGGAAGGTCTCGCGCTCGACGGACACCTCGCGGCCGGCCGGGATGCGGTCGATCACGGAGCGGGTGAAGACGTAGCAGCCGGCGTTGATCTGGTCGGTGACGATCTGCTCCGGGGTCTCCGGCTTCTCCAGGAACTCCAGCACCCGCCCGGTCTCGTCGGTCGGGACGAGGCCGAAGGCGCGCGGGTCCTCGACCCGGGTCAGGTGCAGGGTGACGTCGGCCCCGGCGGCGACGTGGCCGTCACGCAGGGCGGCGATGTCGACGCCGGAGAGGATGTCGCCGTTGAAGACCAGGACCGGCTCGTCGGGGCCGCAGGTCAGGCCGGAGGCGGCGTTGCGGATGGCCCCGCCGGTGCCCAGTGGCTCGCGCTCGGTCAGGTAGACCAGCTCGATGCCGTACGGGGTGCCGTCCTGGAAGTGGTCCTCGAACACCTCGGCCAGGTACGAGGTGGCCAGCACGACGCGGGTGACGCCGGCGGCGGCCGCACGGGCCAGCTGGTGCGCGATGAACGGGACGCCTGCCACCGGCAGCATGGGCTTGGGGGTGTGGGTGGTCAGCGGACGCAGTCGCGTGCCCTTACCACCGACCAGCATGATCGCCTCGGTCATGGTCTGCGCTGTTCCCCTTGTGTCTCTGCGGCCCGGCCCGGCGGGCCGATGCCTCCGTCGGTGTTCTCGACCCGGGCGGCCGGCTCGGGTCGGCACCCGTGCGGCCTTGTGTCCGGAACGGGTCGACCGGCACGAAGCCGGTCCGGCGCCTACTGTATTTCCTTCCAACCGAATGCCCGTCCGGCGCCTGTGCGACGGACATCACTCCCCGCCCGCCCGGGCTGTCGCCGGGAGCCGTCGTGTCGGCCCAAAAGACCGGCCCGGTGGGCGCGTTGGCGGCGTCCACCGGGCCGGGCAGTTGTAGCAGAACTGTCGAACAGCGGGGCTGTCGGTCAGCGGACGGCTACGCGTCCACCGTCGCGGCCTGCTCCTCGGCCTCGGCCGGCGGGGTGGCCTTCACCGAGTCGAGCAGCAGCTGGGCCACGTCGACCACCTTCAGGTGCTCCTTGGCCGCGCCCTCGTTCTTCTTGCCGTTGACCGAGTCGGAGAGCATCACCAGGCAGAACGGGCAGGCGGTGGAGACGATGTCCGGGTTGAGCGACAGCGCCTCGTCCACGCGCTCGGTGTTGATCCGCTTGCCGATGCGCTCCTCCATCCACATCCGGGCGCCGCCGGCGCCGCAGCAGAAGCCCCGCTCCTTGTGGCGGTGCATCTCCTGCTGGCGCAGACCGGGGACCTTGTCCATGATCTCGCGCGGCGGGCTGTAGACCTTGTTGTGGCGGCCCAGGTAGCAGGGGTCGTGGTAGGTGATCAGGCCCTCGACCGGGTTGACCGGGACGAGCTTGCCCTCGTCGATCAGGTGCTGCAGCAGCTGGGTGTGGTGGATCACCTCGAAGTGCCCGCCGAGCTGCGGGTACTCGTTGGCGATGGTGTTGAAGCAGTGCGGGCAGGTGGCCACGATCCGCTTGGTCGGGGCGTCCTCCAGCGCGGCGTTCAGCGTCTCGACGTTCTGCGCGCCGAGCATCTGGAACAGGAACTCGTTGCCCAGGCGGCGCGGGGAGTCACCGCTGCAGGTCTCCTCCTTGCCGAGGATGGCGAACTTCACGCCCGCCGTGTGCAGCAGTTCGGCGAAGGCCTTGGTGGTCTTCTTGGCGCGGTCCTCCAGGGCACCGGCGCAGCCGACCCAGTAGAGGTACTCGACCTCGGCGGGGTCGATGTCCTCGCCGATCACCGGCACCTCGATGCCGGTCTCCTTCTTGAGCTCCTTGACCCAGTCCAGGCGCGCCTTGGTGGCCATGCCCCACGGGTTGCCCTTGTTCTCCAGGTTCTTGAGCATCGTCCCGGCCTCGGTCGGGAAGTTGCTCTCGATCATCACCTGGTAGCGGCGCATGTCGACGATGTGGTCGATGTGCTCGATGTCCACCGGGCACTGCTCGACGCAGGCGCCGCAGGTGGTGCAGGACCACAGCACGTCCGGGTCGATGACGCCGTTCTCCTCGGCGGTGCCGATCAGCGGGCGCTCGGCCTCGGCCAGCGCGGCCGCCGGGACGTCCTTGAGCTGCTCGGAGGTGGCCTGCTCGTTGCCCTCCATGTCCTTGCCGCCGCCGGCCAGCAGGTACGGCGCCTTGCCGTAGGCGTGCTCGCGCAGGCTCATGATCAGCAGCTTGGGGGAGAGCGGCTTGCCGGTGTTCCAGGCCGGGCACTGCGACTGGCAGCGGCCGCACTCGGTGCAGGTGGAGAAGTCGAGGATGCCCTTCCAGGAGAAGTGCTCGACCTGGGAGACGCCGAAGACGGCGTCCTCGGCCGGGTCCTCGAAGTCGATCGGCTGACCCTTGCTGGTCATCGGACGGAGCTCGCCGAGCGCGGTGCCGCCGTCCTCCGCGCGCTTGAAGTAGATGTTGAAGAAGCCCAGGAACCGGTGCCAGGCCACGCCCATCGAGGGGTTGATGCCGATGGTGATGGCCCACGCGAACGAGATGCAGATCTTCAGCATCGCGAACAGCCAGACCAGGTTCTCCAGCGTGCCGTGCGAGAGCCCGCTGAGCGCGGAGACGATCGGGTACGAGACCAGGTGCGCCGGGCCGTACGAGTCGACGCCCTGGAGGGCGCCCTCCAGGGCGCGCAGCATCAGGATGCAGAGGCCGATGCCGAGGATCGTGTACTCGACGTAGAAGGCCTGCCAGGCGATCGAGCCGGCGAACCGGGACTTGCGGCCCGACCTGGACGGCAGGCTCATCAGCCGGATCACGATCAGGGTCGCGATGCCCAGCGTGGTCAGGGTGCCGACGAGTTCGACGAACAGCTGCCAGATCATCCAGTGACCGATGATCGGCAGCTCGAACTCGGCGTCGAAGAGCTGGCCCATGGCGTTGACAATGGTCAGCACCAGGCTGAAGAAGCCGACGGCGACGAACCAGTGGGCGATGCCCACGATCCCCCAGCGGTTCATCCTGGTGTGGCCGATGAACTCGACCGCGACGGTCTTCACGCGCTGGGCGGGCTTCCCGAAGCGGGTGGTGTCCGGCGCGCCGGTCAGCACCACCTTGAAGATGTGCCACGCCGCACGAAGGGCGAGCGCGGTGCCGATCACGAATGTGACCAGCGAGATGACGATCGCTGCTAGCTGCATCGGCTCTCCGTCTCCTGCGGCTTTGCGGTTGAGCAGGCTCTGCGGTTCTGCGGACTTCGACTGAGTGTACTGGTCGGTAACTTGCCGGGCCGACGGCCCGGACAATACCGGTCGCCAACAGTTCTCCAGAAGGTTCCCAAGCTATGGCGGCAGTCACGTGACCGCACCGGCACCGCGCCGAACCCGCACCGCACCGGCCCCGCTCCATGATCCCGCTCAGCAAAGTTGAGCGACTTCCACTCATGGCTGTTGACGCTGCCCGTCGAGTCATGCATCCTTGAGCCCGTAAAGCTCAACTCTTCCGTGGAGGTATTTACGATGGCACGCGCGGTCGGCATCGACCTCGGCACGACGAACTCGGTCGTCAGCGTTCTCGAAGGTGGCGAGCCCACCGTCATCACGAACGCCGAGGGCGCCCGGACCACGCCGTCCGTCGTCGCCTTCGCCAAGAACGGCGAGGTCCTGGTCGGCGAGGTGGCGAAGCGGCAGGCGGTCACCAACGTCGACCGCACCATCCGCTCGGTCAAGCGCCACATGGGCACCGGGTGGAAGATCAACCTGGACGGCAAGGACTTCAACCCCCAGCAGATCAGCGCCTTCATCCTGCAGAAGCTGAAGCGCGACGCCGAGGCGTACCTGGGCGAGACCGTCACCGACGCCGTCATCACCGTCCCGGCGTACTTCTCGGACTCCGAGCGCCAGGCCACCAAGGAGGCCGGTGAGATCGCGGGCCTCAACGTCCTGCGCATCGTCAACGAGCCGACCGCGGCCGCCCTGGCGTACGGCCTCGACAAGGACGACCAGACCATCCTGGTCTTCGACCTCGGCGGCGGCACCTTCGACGTCTCCCTGCTGGAGATCGGCGACGGGGTCGTCGAGGTGAAGGCCACCAACGGTGACAACCACCTCGGCGGCGACGACTGGGACCAGAAGGTCGTCGACCACCTGGTCAAGGTGTTCCAGAGCGGCCACGGCGTCGACCTGTCCAAGGACAAGATGGCCCTGCAGCGTCTGCGCGAGGCCGCCGAGAAGGCCAAGATCGAGCTGTCCTCGTCCTCCGAGACCTCGATCAACCTGCCGTACATCACGGCCTCCGCCGAGGGCCCGCTGCACCTGGACGAGAAGCTCACCCGCGCCCAGTTCCAGCAGCTGACCGCCGACCTGCTCGAGCGCTGCAAGATCCCGTTCCACAACGTGATCAAGGACGCCGGCATCTCGCTCTCCGAGATCGACCACGTCGTCCTGGTCGGCGGCTCGACCCGCATGCCGGCCGTCGCCGAGCTCGTCAAGGAGCTGACCGGCGGCAAGGACGCCAACAAGGGCGTCAACCCGGACGAGGTCGTCGCCATCGGCGCCTCGCTCCAGGCCGGTGTCCTCAAGGGCGAGGTCAAGGACGTCCTGCTGCTCGACGTCACCCCGCTGTCCCTCGGCATCGAGACCAAGGGCGGCATCATGACCAAGCTGATCGAGCGCAACACCACGATCCCGACCAAGCGCTCCGAAATCTTCACCACGGCCGAGGACAACCAGCCGTCCGTGCAGATCCAGGTCTACCAGGGCGAGCGCGAGATCGCGGCGTACAACAAGAAGCTCGGCATGTTCGAGCTGACCGGCCTGCCGCCGGCGCCGCGCGGCCTGCCCCAGATCGAGGTCACCTTCGACATCGACGCCAACGGCATCATGCACGTGGCCGCGAAGGACCTCGGCACCGGCAAGGAGCAGAAGATGACCGTCACCGGCGGCTCCTCGCTGCCGAAGGACGAGGTCGACCGCATGCGCCGCGAGGCCGAGCAGTACGCCGAGGACGACCACAAGCGCCGCGAGGCCGTCGAGACCCGCAACTCCGCCGAGCAGCTCGTCTACTCGACCGAGAAGTTCATCGCCGACAACACCGACAAGCTCCCCGCCGACGTCAAGACCGAGGTCGAGACCGCCATCGGCGAGCTCAAGGAGGCCCTGAAGGGCGAGGACATCGCGACGATCCGCGAGGCCTCGGAGAAGGTCTCCACCACCGCGCAGAAGCTCGGCCAGGCGCTCTACGCCAACGCCGACGCCCCCGCCGGTGCCGCCGCGGCCGACGACTCCGCCCAGGCCAAGGCCGACGACGACGTCGTCGACGCCGAGATCGTCGACGACGAGAAGCCCAAGGGTGGTGCGTCGGCATGACGGACAAGCCGCAGGGCGGAAAGCCCGGCGACGACTCCGCCGCCGAAGAGGCCGTGATCAAGGCCGCCGAGGAAGCCGCGGCGGCCGGTGCCGCCGAGGGCTCCCCGGAGGAGCTCGCCACCGTCAAGCGCGAGCTGACCGAGCGCACCGCCGACCTGCAGCGCCTGCAGGCCGAGTACCAGAACTACCGCAAGCGGGTCGAGCGCGACCGGCTGACCGTCCGCGAGATCGCGGTCTCCAACATCCTGGAGTCCCTGATCCCGGTCCTGGACGACATCGGCCGCGCCCGCGAGCACGGCGAGGTCACGGGCGGCTTCAAGTCCGTCGCCGAGTCCCTGGAGACGGTCGTCGCCAAGCTGGGCCTGCAGCAGTTCGGCAAGGAGGGCGAGCCCTTCGACCCGACCATGCACGAGGCGCTGATGCACAGCTACTCCTCGGACGTCACCGAGGACACCTGCGTGCAGATCCTCCAGCCCGGCTACCGCATCGGTGAGCGGATCATCCGCCCGGCGATGGTCGCCGTCGCGGAGCCCCAGCCGGGCACCCAGACCGTCGGCGACGCCGACGCGAAGTCCGGCGACGCGGACGAGTCCGACGGTGGCTCGGACAGCTGACAACCTGTGACAGCTGACAACCAGTGCGCTGCGGAGTCGTACGCCGGCCAGAACGGCGGCCGGCTCCGCAGCGCGCTGTCAACGGCGTTGCGTTCCCTTGCTGTTGACAGCACAGTGACGATGGACATCGGGAGGTGACGGGAGCCGTGAGCGAGCGCAGCGAGCGAACCGTTAAGGGGCGCGTGTACCGCTCAGCGGCTGCCGAGCGAAGCGAGGTGGACGCATGAGTGGCAAGGACTATGTCGAGAAGGACTACTACAAGGTCCTCGGCGTGCCCAAGGACGCCACCGCCACCGAGATCAAGAAGACCTACCGCAAACTCGCGCGCGAGTTCCACCCCGACGCCAACACGGGTGACGCCAAGGCCGAGGAGCGGTTCAAGGACATCTCCGAGGCGTACGACGTCCTCTCCGACGAGAAGCGCCGCAAGGAGTACGACGAGGCCCGCAGCCTCTTCGCCAACGGCGGCTTCCGGTCCGGCGGCGGACCCGGCGGTGCCGGCAGCTACAGCTTCGACTTCGGCGACCTCTTCAGCGGCAACCAGAACGCCGGCGGCAGCGGCGGGCTCGGCGACGTCTTCGGCGGCCTCTTCAACCGCGGCGGCACCCGGCAGGCCCAGCCCCGGCGCGGCGCCGACGTCGAGACCGAGGTGACGCTCTCCTTCGAGGAAGCGGTCGACGGCGCGACCGTCCCGCTGCGGATGACCAGCCAGGCCCCCTGTCGCACCTGCAACGGCACCGGCGCCAAGTCCGGCACCACCCCGCGGGTCTGCCCCACCTGCGTCGGCGCGGGCACCGTCAGCCGCGGCCAGGGCGCCTTCGCGCTCTCCGAGCCGTGCAAGGACTGCCGCGGTCGGGGCATGATCGTCGACGACCCGTGCACCGACTGCCACGGCAGCGGCCGGGCCACCTCCGCCCGCACCATGCAGGTGCGCATCCCGGCCGGCGTCCAGGCCGACCAGCGCATCCGGCTCAAGGGCAAGGGCGCCCAGGGCGAACGCGGCGGCCAGCCCGGCGACCTCTACGTCACCGTGCACGTCGACCCGCACCCGGTCTTCGGCCGCAAGGGCGACAACCTCACCGTCACCGTCCCGGTCACCTTCCCCGAGGCGGCCCTCGGCGCCACCATCGAGGTACCCACCCTCGGCGGCCCCGCCGTGAAGCTCAAGCTGCCCCCGGGCAGCGCCAACGGCCTCACCATGCGTGCCCGCGGCAAGGGCGCCACCCGCAAGGACGGCACCCGCGGCGACCTCCTCGTCACCGTCGAGGTCGTGGTGCCGCAGCACGTCACCGGCGACGCGCTGAACGCCCTGGAGCAGTACCGCGAGGCCACCGCCTCCGACGATCCGCGAGCAGCCCTCTTCCGGGCGGCGAAGGGAGCGTGACGACCAGATGTCCCCGATGAATCCGATCAACCCCGACACCCCGATCGGCCCCGGCATCGGCGAAGGCCTGCCCGGCAACGGCAACCGCCGCCCCCGCCGGGCCCCCTCGGCCCCTCCGCCGTACGTCCTCACCGAGGACACTCCGGTGTACGTCATCTCCGTGGCCGCCGAACTGTCCGGCCTGCACCCGCAGACCCTGCGCCAGTACGACCGTCTCGGCCTGGTCTGCCCCGACCGCACCGCGGGCCGCGGCCGCCGCTACTCCTCCCGCGACATCCAGCAACTGCGCGAGGTCCAGCGGCTCTCCCAGGACGAGGGCATCAACCTGGCGGGCATCAAGCGGATCATCGAGCTGGAGAACCAGGTCACCGCCCTCCGGTCCCGCGTCGCGGAACTCGCCGACTCCCTGGAAGGCGCCGCCGCCGCCCTCCAGCAACGCGAGGCCGCCGTCCACGCCTCCTACCGCCGCGACCTCGTCCCGTACCAGCCCCCCACGCCGCAGTCCAGCGCCCTCGTCGTCTGGCGCCCCAAGCGCTGACCACGGCCGCACAGACACCGCCGCCGGCCCCCTCCTGTTCGGGGGGTGCCGGCGGCACTTTTGCAGTGAGAGAGTTCTGTTCTAGGCAGAAGTCGTCGATCTACCTGTGGCAAGGCGTCTCGTCAGTCGACTCATCACCGCCACCTAAGATCCTTGCCACAGCAGACGACAATCGCGTTGACTACGTGACGGTCAGCACTAGGAGCCGAAGATGAGTGGGCAAGAGCACGCAGGGACGGGACCTGCCGCATCACGGATCCTGTCCGAGGACGCCCGGAAGCTCTACCTGCAGGCCGTGAATGAAAACGGTCGTATCACTCCGGACGCCGGCCCGGCTGCCGGAAGCCCCGCTCTCGAAGAGCTGCTTGATCTCGGGCTACTCATACCCGACAGCGAAGAACCCGGAGCACTGCTGGCTGCCGATCCGGCACAACTCGCGAGCAGCCTGAGTTCGGCATGGCAACGACAAGCACTCGATTTGCTGTCAAAAGCAGTTTCCCTGCCGGCCGATCTCAGCGACCTCTCCGAGGCATTCCACGCCCCGGACACCACCGGCGGCTCCGTCGAATATGTCCACGGAAAGGCTCTGATTAATCAGAGGCTCCAACAGTCGGCAGCCCCGGGGGTCCTGGAAGGACTTTCCATGCAGCCCGGTGGACCAAGGCCCGCCGAAATGCTCACCTCGTTTCTGGAACGAGACCTGGAAATCCTCCGCCACGGCGCCTCGATGCGGACGATTTACCACGCGAGCACCCGCTACCACCAGCCAACACGTGACTACGTGGCGCAATTGACGGCAGAAGGGTGGCAGTTCCGGACGCTGGACGAACCGTACGCCCGGCTGATCATCGTGGATCGCCGCGTGGCCGTCATCCCGGTCGCCGCCGACTACAGCGCGGCCGCCTTCGTCCACGATCCGGCCGTCATCAGCTTCCTGATCGAGGAGGTCTTCGAACGGAGCTGGGGCAGAGCCCTGGAATTCGACGGCAATCGGGCCGTCCCGCACCAGGTGGTGTCCAGGCTCCGGCAGACCATCATCGACCTCATGCTGGCCGGCACCAACCACCGGGCCATCGCACGGAGGCTCGGCATCAGCGAGCGCACGCTCGCGCGGCACATCGCGGAGATGAGAGAGGAGCACAACGTCGACTCACTCTTCCAGCTCGGATATGTGCTCGGCCGGTCACCGCGAGCAGAAACCGACTGAAAGCCGGAAGACGGAGGCGCCCCGTCCGCGGCACCGGATCCGGCCGTTCCGCGCGCCGCCTCGATCAGGAGTCGCTGTCAGGTTCAGTTCCAGTGCAGGTCGTCGGCAACGGCAACGATTGCGGTGTCGGCAGTGGCCGCCTGCCCGCCGCCGGAGGAGAGAAGACCAGTGGTGAGCACCGCTACTCCGATGAGGATCGGAAGCGCGGCCTTACGGACGAGTCGACGTACGGACACGGACCCACCCTCCTTCTCTCGAACTCTGTGAACCGGACCAATAGAACTAGCATCCACATGATGCCGTACGTTCCGCAAGGGTGTCATCTCCCGGCCGCTCCGTCGAGCGTCATCTCTCTGCCAGGCATCGAGATGACAGGGCGGATCGCTGGACGGAACCGCGACCACTGATAGACGATCAGTTCGCCACCGACGGTCCCACGGAGATAGCGAACTTGCCGCTGTACCGTCAAATATCCGCCCAAATCTCCACCGGGTCTCCGACGCGAAAACCACTGTCCTCAGCGCCCGCCGGCACCACGTTTCTCACCCGGTCGGCCTTTCCCCGGAGTCGACATGACCGAGCCCTACCTGCGTCACCACGACAGCCAGGCCCCCGAGGGTCGGCGTGCGCGTGTGTTCCTGGCCGCGCCGCTGATGCGGCTGACCGGACCGGCCGACAGTGTGGTGACGCTCGCCAGCCGGACGCGGCTGACGACGCTTCGCACCACCCTGCTCCGCAGCGGTGCCGCCGTGTACAGCGCGCACCACAGTGACGCCTGGACCATCTCCGGCCGCGCACCGGAGCCCCGCGTTCCGTCCGACTTCCGCGCCCTGCAGTCCGCGGACCTCGTGTTCGCCTACGTGGGAGCGCCGCTCTCGGCCGGCGTGAGCCTGGAGCTGGGGTGGGCGTCGGCGCTGCGGAAGCCGATCGTCCTCCTCGTCGACGAGGCCATCACCCACAACCCGCTGATCGCCACGATCGAGCAGGTCGCCCCCGTCCTGCCGCTGGTGTTCGACGACACCTGGTCGCAGGAGGCCCTCAACCACACGGTGGAGACCGCCCTCGACTGGGCCGGCATGGCGCTCTCCCTCCGGGAGGGCTTCTGGACCGCCCCCGGCGAGCAGTTCAACGTCCCCCGGCAGCAGCCCCCGGTCCCCGGCTACTGGCCGACCGGCGCCGCCACCGGCTGAGCAGCGCTCACCCACCGGACTCCCCGTCCGGGCTCCCCGCATCTGCCAGCCCAGTCGGAACAGTGTCTCCGCGTCGTACAGCTCACGCAGCCGGGCGATGTGACCGGCCACCGTCCGCTCGCTCAGCCCCATCCGGCTGGCGATCGCCCGCTGCGTGAGCCCGCGGGCAAGCAGCCGGCCCACCTGCTCGAACGCCGTGGGCCCGGCGGATCCGTCCGCGAGCGTCTGCCGGTCCACCACCTGGGCCTGTTCCCACTGCCGCTCGAAGACGTCGACCAGGTAGGCGACCATCGCGGGATCCTCCACCACAGCGGCCACCGTGTGATCGGCGGTGGCCGGGATCAGCGCGACGGCCCGATCGAAGACGAGCGTCTTGGTGAAGGGGCCCTCCAGCAGCCGGATCGGGGCACCGACCCGCGTCGACCGCATCGCGTATTCGACGGTTCGCGGGTCGGGATTCACCGCGCTGTAGGCGCTGTCGGCGATCCGAAGGACCAGGAGGCCGAGGTCGACAAGCTGCTTGACCACCGGTTCGTCCTCCGGCCGGATGTCGCTGACGCGGATCCGCCCACCTTCCCTGAGGATCTCCTGGTAGAGCTCACGGGCGGCGGCGTCGGGCGGATCGGGCTCAGGCATCACGGGCTCCCCTCATCTGCCAGCCCAGCTGGAACAGCGTCTCCGTGTCGTACGACTCCCGTAGGCGCGCGATGTGACCGGCCACCGTCCGCTCGCTCAGCCCCATCCGGCTGGCGATCGCCCGCTGCGTGAGCCCGCGGGCGAGGAGGCGGCCGATGCGGACGGTGGTGGGGTGCGGGGGTTCGAGGTGGCGGTCGGCGGGGGTGGCACGGGCCCAGTCGCGTTCGAAATGGGCGACCAGGTGGGCCACGACGGCGGGGTCGGTGAGGAAGGTGGCGCGGCTGCGGTCCTCGGCGGCGCGGATGACGGCTGCTTTGCGGTCGAAGACGAGCAGCCGTTCGTACGGTTCGGCGAGCAGCCGGACCCGGGCGCCCTGGCGGGTGCGGAGGGCGATCTGGCGTTGGACGGTGTGGTCGGTGAGGGTGGCCGGCTGGTAGATGGTGCGCAGTGAGCAGCCGCGGCGGAGCAGGGAGAGGTCCTGGGCGAGGGCCGTTCGGAGGCCCTCGACGGGGCGGGGGCCGGGTTGGGCGGCGAGGACTTCTTCCTGGCATTCCGAGATGAGTTCGGAGATGCGCTGGCGGATGTCGGCGTTGCCGTCGACGTGGACGGGGTCGCCGCCGGGTCCGTCCGGGCGGCGGACGGCGTCGTAGGCGAGGGTGAGCGGGGCGAGGGCGTCCGGGAGCCGTTCGGCGTGCTGGAGCAGGCGGGTGGCGCGGGTGCGCAGTTCGGCGCCGAGGCGGTCGCCGAGGGCGCGCGGGTTGGCGGCGGTCCAGCCGGTGGCGGTGGTGGTGAGGAGGCCGCGGGCGACGAGGGCGGCGAAGGCGGGGCGGTCGGCGGGGGCGAGGCGTTCGGGGCGCAGTCGGCCGCCGCAGCGGACGGCGTTGAGGTAGAGGGCCTGCTCGGCCGGGCCGGGTTCATCGGTCATCGCGGGCGCCTCTCATCAGCCAGCCGAGCTGGAAGAGGGTTTGGGCGCCGTGGCGGTCGCGGAGGCGGGAGATGTGGCCGGCGACGGTGCGTTCGCTGAGGCCGAGGCGGGTGGCGACGGCGCGCTGGGTGAGGCCGCGGGCCAGGAGGCGGCCGACCCGGTCGGGGATGGTGCGGGCGGGTCCTTGGCCGAGGGCGGCGGTGGCTTCGGCGCTGTCGGCGCGGGCCCAGTCGCGTTCGAAGGTGCCGACGAGGAAGGTGATGGTGGCGGGGTCGCTGATGAAGGCGGCGGTGCTGTTGTCGTCGCTGGCGGAGATCACGGCGACGGTCCGGTCGAAGACGATGAGCCGCTGGAAGGGTTCGTCGAGGACGCGGATGAGGGAGCCGTGCCGGGTGACTTCCTCGGCGTAGGCGAGGGCGGGCGGTTCGGCGAGGGCGATCGGCTGGTAGATGGTGCGCAGTGAGCAGCCGCGTTGGAGGAGCTGGACGTCCTGGCGGAGGGCGACCTGCAGGGTGTCGGCGGGCCGGTGGCCGGGCTGGGCGGTGAGGACTTCGGAGCGGCAGTCGGAGACCAGTTGGGAGATCCGCTGGCGGATGTGGACGTGCCCTTCGACGTGGACGGCTCCGCCGGCCCGGCCGGAGGGGCGGGGCATCGCGTCGTAGGCGCGGGTGAGGCCGTCCAGGGCGCCCGGGAGGTTTTCGGCGCGGACCAGCAACCGGGTGGCCTCGCTGCGGAGTTCGGAGCCGAGGCGGTCGCTGACCGAGCGGGGGCTGACGGCGGTGTAGCAGCGGTCCATCGGGTTGACCATCAGCAGGCCGATGTCGATGAGCTGTTGGAGGGCGCCCCGGTCGGCGTCCGCGACCGCTCCGCAGGGGATGCGGCCGCCCTCGGCGATGATCGCCAGGTACAGCTGTCGGGCGGCCTCGTCGGGTTCCTCGCCCACGGGTCCTGCCTGGTGCGGCGCGACCGCCGGTTCCGCCGTCACGTCGCACTCTCCCTGCCGGACGTGTCTCCCCTGGTGCTGCCCGCGCTCCACCGCCGCGCGAACCGCGGGTACCGGGTGCCGGGCGGGCTCACGGTACCGGGTGCCGGTCCGGCGTGATCACGCGGTCCGACGCGATCATGCGGTCCGGCGGTCCGCGCTCGGGCGGTCGCGGTACCGCGGTCGGAACGGCGGGCACCCGGGCCCGGGTGCCGTCGCACACCGGGACATCGGGGCCCGCCGTCTGCACGCCAATGCCACGGCGATTCCGTCGAGGCGGAGCAGCAACGCCTCGACGGCTCCGGGTCCGGGGGCCATCACCACACATGGTCCCCGGCCGGCGCTCTTCCCCCCCGTTCCACCGGCGCGGGAATGGTGCGCCTGCGGTCAGTTCCGAAGAGCAAGTCGCCACCGTCGGGCTGCGGTTGCCCGGGCGACTTGGCGTGTCTCCACCCTCACAGTGTGACGGCCGGTGAACAAGTGCCGCCCGAGTGCATGTTCGCGCAATTGCAGTTACCTGCACTGCGGGGCGGGCGCGAGGAGGGAGGCGGCGGGGCGGATTCCGGTAAAGGCCGAGGCCAGCAGGGGGCGCGGGCGGCGCCCGGCGGTACCGCCGGTTGGCTGTCTCCGGTCAGGCTGCGGGTGCGCGTTCCTGCAACGGCGGCATGGTCCTGAGCTGCGTGTCTACGCGCGGTGACAGCGGGACGGCGTCGGCCGCCCCGCTGTCACCGGCGAGATCCCCGGCGCGGTCCGCCCGTACACCTCGGCGCACCCACGGTCCGCCCGCCCGCCTCAGCGCGCCAGCAGCCGCCCGCGCGCGAGCCCGGCCGCCGTGCCACCCGCCGCGAGCACCCAGGCGACCGCCAGCAGCAGGTACAGCCCGGCGGCCAGCGCGGTGAAGCCCCCGAAGCCGGTGTGCCGGGCGAGCGCGGAGGCGCCGGTGACGCAGGTGCCGATCGGGAAGGTGTACGCCCACCAGGTCATCGCGAAGGGCATCCCGGCCCGGCGGGCACGCAGGTTGGCGGCGAGCGCGACGGCCAGCCAGAGCATGGCGACCCCGATCACCGCGACGCCGTACAGCTCGGCGAGGTCGAGCATGGCGGGCGCCAGGGCGGGCAGCACCGGGCGGGCGGCGTCGGAGAGCTGGTGGACGGCGGTGACGGACTGGCCGAGCGGGCCGAGCACCAGGAACAGCGAGGGGGTGAGCGCCAGGGTGGGCAGCTTGCTGTGGAGCAGCCCGGCGAACACCACCGGCAGCAGCACGAGGGTGGCCAGCAGCCCGACCCCGAACAGTCCGCAGCAGGCGTACAGCATGGCCTGCTGCGGCGTCCCGGCCGGCAGGTGCGGGATCAGCACCGGGCCGCAGGCGGAGGCGACGAGCGGCGCGACCACCGGCAGCAGCCAGGTGGGGTTGGACTCCAGCACGGAGACCGGGTGCCGGGTGATCATCAGGTACGGGATGCCGCCGGCGACGGCCAGCGCGTACAGGGTGCCGACGCCCCACAGCACGGCGTCCACGGCGACGGCCGGGCCGGTGCCGATGACCCGCGAGCCGACCGTCATCGTCCCGAGGCCGACCGAGAGCAGGGCCATCGGCGGGCAGCCGTAGAAGACGGCGACGGCCGGTTGCTCCAGCAGGTGGGCGCGGGCGGCCTCGCGGTGCCGGGTGAGGTGGACCAGCCGGGCCGAGCCCAGCACCAGCAGGGCGGCCAGGCCGAGCGCCCACATCACCTCGCCGAAGCCGACCAGCCCGGGCAGTCGTACGGGCAGGGCGGCGGCGCCGTTGCCGAGGATCGCGGTGCCCATCACGGCGGCGTACCAGTTGGGGCCGAGCTCGGAGAGGTCGTACCGGGAGCGGCGGACGGCGGGGCGGGTGAGGGGGCGGAGCTCGGCCAAGGTGGACATGCTCCCCACCATCGGTCCGAAGGCGGGCCACCGGTAGCGCCGAGGATCCTATGGGGGCATAGCCTGGATCTATGGCCCTCTCCCCGCACGTCCCCGAACTCGGCGCCCTGGAACTGCTGCTCGCGGTCGCCCGGCTGGGCAGCGTCGGACGGGCGGCGGCCGAGCTGGGTGTCAGCCAGCCGACCGCCAGCGCCCGGATCAAGGGCATGGAGCGGCAGATCGGCGTTCCGCTGCTGGACCGCTCGCCCCGGGGCAGCAAGCCGACCGAGGCGGGCCGGCTGGTGGTCGAGTGGGCCCGGCAGGTGGTGGAGGCGGCGCAGGCGCTGGACGCCGGGATCGACGCGCTGCGCGAGCGCCGGGACGCCAAGCTGCGGGTGGTGGCCAGTCTGACCGTCGCCGAGTACCTGATGCCGGGCTGGCTGCTGGGGCTCTACGAGACCAGTCCCGGCACCGCGGTGACGCTGCGGACGGCGAACTCGGCGGAGGTCGCCGGGCACGTCCTGGCCGGGCACGCCGACCTGGGTTTCGTCGAGGGCCCGGCCACCCCGCCCGGGCTGGCCGGCGCGGTGGTGGCGGCGGACCGGCTGGTGGTCGTGGTGGCGCCCGGCCACCCGTGGGCGCGCCGCCGCGCCCCGCTGACCGGGCCCGAGCTGGCGGCCACCCCGCTGGTGCTGCGCGAGCCCGGCTCGGGCACCCGGGAGGTGCTGGAGATGGCGCTGCGGCCGTTCGGGGGCGCCGCGCAGCCCCGCCTCGAACTGGCCTCGTCCACCGCGCTGAAGGCGGCGGCGATGACCGGGGCGGGGCCGGTCTGCCTGAGCGAGCTGGCGGTGGTGGAGGAGTTGGCGACCCGGCGGCTGGTCGAGGTGCCGCTGGCGGAGGGCCTGGACCTGCGGCGGCCGCTGCGCGCGGTGTGGCCGGCCGGTCAGCGGCCCAGCGGCCCGGCCCGGGAGCTGCTGGTGCTGACCCGGAGGAACGCCCCCAAGCGTTCAGCCAGAGGTTGAGCGCGAGGGGATTGAACCAAAGGTTGAGCGGAATAGACTCAACTTAGTGCATGCTGTAGCCAGCAGTAGTGAACCGACGACGAGGGAGGACCCCCCAGCAGTGGACGCCAGCAAGTTCACCACCAAGACGCAGGACGCCCTGTCCGCCGCGATCCGGCAGGCGGGCGCGGCCGGCAACCCGGACGTCAAGCCGGTGCACATCCTGATCGCCCTGCTGGAGCAGCCCGAGGGCATCGCCCGGCCCCTGCTGGAAGCGGTCGGGGCCGACGTCGCCCGGGTCGGCGCCGAGGCGCGCCGCCAGTCGGCCGCGCTGCCCAGCGCGATGGGCTCGACGGTCGCCGCGCCGCAGCTCGCCCGGGACACCCTGGCGGTGCTCACCGAGGCCGGCAAGCGCGCGGACGACCTGGACGACCAGTACGTCTCCACCGAGCACCTGATGGTCGGCCTGGCCGCCGAGGGCGGGCCGGTCGCCGAGCTGCTGGCGCACCAGGGCGCGACGCCGAAGGCCCTGCTCGCCGCCTTCAAGGACGTCCGCGGCAGCAGCCGGGTCACCTCACCGGACCCGGAGGGCACCTACAAGGCCCTGGAGAAGTACGGCACCGACCTCACCCAGGCCGCCCGGGACGGCAAGCTCGACCCGGTGATCGGCCGCGACCACGAGATCCGCCGGGTCGTCCAGGTGCTCTCCCGCCGGACCAAGAACAACCCGGTGCTGATCGGCGAGCCGGGCGTCGGCAAGACCGCCGTGGTCGAGGGCCTGGCCCAGCGCATCGTGGCCGGCGACGTGCCGGAGTCGCTGCGCGGCAAGCGGCTGGTCGCGCTGGACCTCAGCGCGATGGTCGCGGGCGCCAAGTACCGCGGTGAGTTCGAGGAGCGGCTGAAGGCCGTCCTGAACGACATCAAGGCCTCCGACGGCCGGGTCGTCACCTTCATCGACGAGTTGCACACCATGGTCGGCGCGGGCGCCGGCGGCGACTCCGCGATGGACGCGGGCAACATGCTCAAGCCGATGCTGGCCCGCGGCGAGCTGCGGATGGTCGGCGCCACCACGCTGGACGAGTACCGCGAGCGGATCGAGAAGGACCCGGCCCTGGAGCGCCGATTCCAGCAGGTGCTGGTCGGCGAGCCCAGCGTCGAGGACTCGATCGCCATCCTGCGCGGCCTCAAGGGCCGGTACGAGGCGCACCACAAGGTGCAGATCTCGGACGCCGCCCTGGTCGCCGCGGCCACCCTGTCCAACCGCTACATCACCTCCCGCTTCCTGCCCGACAAGGCGATCGACCTGGTCGACGAGGCGGCCTCCCGGCTGCGGATGGAGATCGACTCCTCCCCGGTCGAGATCGACGAACTCCAGCGCTCCGTCGACCGGTTGCGCATGGAGGAGCTGGCCCTGGAGAAGGAGTCGGACCCGGCCTCGGTCGACCGACTGGCCCGGCTGCGGCGCGATCTCGCCGACAAGAACGAGCAGTTGAGCGTGCTCACGGCACGCTGGGAGCAGGAGAAGAAGAGCCTCAACCGGGTCGGCGAGCTCAAGGAGCGGCTGGACGACCTGCACGGCGCGCTCGAACGCGCCCAGCGCGACGGGGACTTCGAGCGGGCGTCCAAGCTGATGTACGCCGAGATCCCGGCCGCCGAGAAGGAGCTCACCGACGCCCAGGAGCGCGCGGCGACGGCGGACCACGAGCCCGGGGCGGCCTCCGCCCCGATGGTCAAGGAGGAGGTCGGCCCGGACGACGTGGCCGATGTGGTCGCCTCCTGGACGGGCATCCCGGCCGGCCGCCTGCTGGAGGGAGAGAGCGCCAAACTCCTGCGCATGGAGGAGGAGTTGGGCAGGCGCCTGATCGGCCAGGCGGAGGCCGTGCAGGCCGTCTCGGACGCGGTGCGCCGCACCCGGTCCGGCATCGCCGACCCGGACCGCCCGACCGGATCCTTCCTCTTCCTCGGCCCGACCGGGGTCGGCAAGACCGAACTCGCCAAGGCCCTGGCCGACTTCCTGTTCGACGACGAGCGGGCGATGGTCCGGATCGACATGAGCGAGTACGGCGAGAAGCACTCGGTCTCCCGCCTGGTCGGCGCCCCGCCCGGGTACGTCGGCTACGAGGAGGGCGGCCAGCTCACCGAGGCGGTCCGCCGCCGCCCGTACAGCGTCGTCCTGCTGGACGAGGTCGAGAAGGCGCACCCGGAGGTCTTCGACGTCCTGCTCCAGGTGCTCGACGACGGGCGGCTCACCGACGGCCAGGGCCGCACGGTGGACTTCCGCAACGCCATCCTGATCCTCACCTCCAACCTGGGGTCCCAGTTCCTGGTCGACCCGACCACCCCGGACACGGAGAAGCGGGAGCTGGTGCTGGGCGCCGTCCGGGCCGCGTTCAAGCCGGAGTTCCTCAACCGGCTGGACGACATCGTGGTCTTCGAGCCGCTGGGCACCGGCGAGCTGAGCCGGATCGTCGACCTGCAGCTGGCCCGCCTCGGCGAGCGGCTGAACGAGCGGCGGCTCACCCTGGAGGTCTCCGAGGCCGCCCGCGACTGGCTGGCGCTCACCGGCTACGACCCGGCGTACGGCGCCCGCCCGCTGCGCCGGCTGGTGCAGTCCGCGATCGGCGACCAGCTGGCCCGGGCGATCCTGTCCGGCGCGGTGCACGACGGGGACACCGTCCTGGTCGAACGGGACGAGGAGGGCGACCGCCTCACCGTCCGCGGCCGGGGGCCGCTGGAGAAGTAGTGAAGCAGTGCCGTGCGCGGGCCGCTTTTCCTTCCGTGTGGAAGGAGGGCGGCCCGCGCCGCTGCGTTCGGTCGACCGCGCCCGTACGGTCAGCGGGCCCCGTAGAGCCCCGTAGGGCCCCCGTAGGGCCCCCGTAGGGTCAGTCGGCCGCGCCCCGGCGCTGCCGCCGCCTCGACCGGTCCCGCCAGCTGCGCGCCAGCCGGTGCAGCTCGGCCACCTGGGCCTCCGGCAGGTCCCAGGTCTGGGTCAGCAGCCGTAACGTCGAGACGCGCGGGCAGGAGACGCCCCGCTCCAGGTCGCGGATCGACCGCACGCTCAACCCCGTCGCGTCACCCAGTTGCTCCTGCGTCATCCCCCGGTCCAGCCGGATGGTCCGCAGCAGCGCACCGAGCGATGCGCCCTCCCCCGTCACCGTTCCGTCCATGTTTGTTCCCCCCTCAACTCAGAACAGCTCAACTTGCCCGTGCGGGACGGGCTTTGCGTGAAGTGAGTTCCGTCGCACGCTAACCGCATCCGGCCCGCACGGCAGGCGAACCCGTGCGCCGGGCGCGTGACGTGGCTCACTCAAGACCCCGTCACGCGGCCCCCTCCCACCCCCGGACACCCTCCGTGACCGACACCCGTCGCGAGCCCCGTGCGAGCCCCGTGCGAGCCCCGTCGAGCACCCCCGAACAGCGCCGGAACGAAGATCGACGCGCCTCCGGGTGCCCCTGTGAGCGAGGCCCCGAATGAGGCAGGATGGGAGGTGGAAAGGGCGGCCTCTCATTGCCGGCCACCACGTGCACTGAGGAAGAGGACCCCCATGAGCATCGACCCGTCGTCCATCCCGTCGTTCGGCGCGCCCCAGGGCGGCCAGCCCGGCGGCCAGGGCGGCGGCCCGGCCGGTCCGCCGCCGATCATCGTCCCGGACCAGAGCCTGGTCGCCCAGCTGCTCGACCAGATGCAGCTCAAGCACGTCGTGGACGAGGAGGGCGACCTCACCGCCCCCTGGGAGGGCTTCCGCGTCTACTACATGTTCCGCGGCGAGCAGAAGGAGCTCTTCGCGGTGCGCGCGTTCTACGACCGTGCGTACCCGCTGGAGAAGAAGGGCGAGATCCTCGACCTGATCGACGAGTGGAACCGCGAGACCCTCTGGCCCAAGGTGTACACCCACACCCACGAGGACGGCGTGGTCCGCCTGATCGGCGAGGCCCAGATGATCGTCGGCACCGGCGTCAACCTGGACTACTTCGTGAGCACCACCGCCAACTGGACCCAGGCCGCGGTCGGCTTCGAGCAGTGGATCGTCGAGCGCCTGGGCCTGCAGAACGAGATCGAGGGCGAGGACGGCGAGGCCCCCGAGGGCACCGACGAGGCCTGATCCCGCCCCGGCACCCCGCCCGGCACCGCCGGGCACACCCCGGCACCGTCCGGTACGGTCCGCCACCACGCTCGCGTCGGTGGCGGGCCGTACCTGTCCCCGGCCCCCGGCTGTCCCAGGACGGCCGCCTCTCCTCGGGCCGGGCGGGCTCGGCGGGTGCGCGTGCTTTCCATTGCTCGCCGGCCGTCAGAGGATGGCCGTCACTACGAGCCGTGAGGAGCCGCTGATGGGTACGAGGCCGCTGTTGAACCGCCGACTGGCCGGGATGGGCACGACGATCTTCGCCGAGATGTCGGCCCTGGCCACGGCAACCGGCTCGATCAACCTCGGGCAGGGATTCCCGGACACCGACGGGCCCGAGGAGGTCCGCGAAGCGGCCGTGCGGGCGCTGCGCGAGGGCCGGGGCAACCAGTACCCGCCCGGGCCCGGCGTCCCCGAGCTGCGCACCGCCATCGCCGAGCACCAGCAGCGCTTCCACGGCCTGTCGTACGACCCGGACACCGAGGTGCTGGTCACCGCCGGTGCCACCGAGGCCATCGCCGCCGCCCTGCTGGCCCTGCTGGAGCCGGGCGACGAGGTGATCGCCCTCGAGCCCTTCTACGACTCCTACGCCGCCTGCATCGCGATGGCCGGCGCCGTCCGCATCCCGCTCACCCTCCGGGCCCCGGACTTCCGCCCGGACCTGGACGAGCTGCGCGCCCTGATCACCCCGCGCACCCGGCTGCTGCTGATCAACACCCCGCACAACCCCACCGGCACCGTCCTCACCGCCGACGAGCTGCGCGGCATCGCCGAACTCGCCGTCGAGCACGACCTGCTGGTGGTCACGGACGAGGTGTACGAGCACCTGGTCTTCGGCGCCACCCACCACCCGATCGCCGCCCTCCCCGGCATGCGCGAACGCACCGTCACCATCTCGTCCGCCGGCAAGACCTTCTCCTTCACCGGCTGGAAGGTCGGCTGGGTCACCGCGAGCCCGGCCCTGGTCGCGGCCGTGCGCACCGCCAAGCAGTACCTCACCTACGTGAGCGCCGGACCCTTCCAGTACGCCGTCGCCGAGGCGCTGCGGCTGCCCGACAGCTACTTCGACAGCCTCCGCGCCGACCTGCGGCGCAAGCGGGACCTGCTGATCGACGGCCTGGCGGCGGCCGGCTTCCGGGCCTTCACCCCCGAGGGCACGTACTTCGTCACCACCGACATCACCCCACTCGGAGAGAAGGACGGCGTCGAGTTCTGCCGCGCCCTGCCCGAGCGCTGCGGGGTCGTCGCCATCCCGAACGCCGTGTTCTACGACAACGTCGACGCCGGCCGTAGCCTGGTCCGCTTCACTTTCTGCAAAAAGGACGATGTCCTCCAGGAGGCCGTGACCCGTCTGCAGCGCCTCTGAGGGCCCGCGCGCCCCCTTTCGCGCCCTTCGAACAGGAGCGGTCCCGCCCCGACAACAGTTCTGAGGCACCATCAACTTGCTTGGTCGGCTTGCCCGTTTACTGCCAGCGAGGCACATCCGACGGCCTTTCCGGCACACCTCCGCCGCCCTCTCCGCCCCGTGCAGGGAGGGCGGCGGCGCGTGATGCGCGCGGGCGGCGCACACCCGGCGCGCACGGCGCACGACCCGGCGGTAGGGGCGCGCGCTGTGCAAACTCGCACACCGGGTCGATCAGAGCCGGGAAGCAGGTGTGCTCGAAACGGTGAATGCTTGACAAAGTTGGGTAAATCACCGGCGGACCCGGCGTATTCGTGCTTCTCTGCTGCTGAATCTCCAGCCGGAATCCTTCCTTCCACGGTCGGCCGCGCCCAGGGCCGCACAGCCACGAACAGCCTCGCGATCGCCTAGGCCTACTCGCTGCTGCTCGGCGGGCGCGCACGGAGCTGAAACGCGGAGCCGAGCATGCTCACCACACTGCAGACCTCCTACACGGACACCCGCGCCGGTGACCTCGCCTGGTGCCTCGGCGGCGACCCGCTGCCCGCTCTCGCGGTCCGCGACCTGAGACTCTCCGGAGGCGGCCGTCCGGGCACGACCGGCACCCTCCAGCTGCGGCTGCTGGGCGCCTCGCACCAAGTGGTGATCGACGCCGGTCCCGGCCGGTGCCTGGAGACCGTCGCCTGCCTGCCCGGCCGCCGCACCCCACTGCCGGCCCGGGTGGCCAAACAGGTCGGCGGCTGGGAGTACGAGTTCGCCGCCCGGATCGAGGCGCTGCCGCCGCACGACTTCGCCGCCCGCGCCCAGGAACTGCTCACCCTCGTCGAAGGCCACCCGCGGGGCCTCGCCGGGGTCTTCCCGGGCGACCCCAGCGCCTTCACCGCACTGGTCACCCAGGGCGGCACGGACCGCCTGCTCTGGCGGACCTGGCACGCCTACCCGCAGGAGGGGCAGCTGGTGTGCACCCGCTCCTCGCTCGTGGTGTCGGGGCCATGACCACCGAAGGCCAGGACGGAAGCACCGATCCGGACATACGCCGCAAAACGAAGGCCTCCGAATCGTACGCAGGAACGATTCGTCAATCCGACGTCGCTCACTGTCCGTCGGATGGGCGCAGCTATCCGTCCCGCACGTCCCCTAGCGTTTGTTCGTGATCAACCATCCGGCCGGTCCGCCCGCACGCCCGCGAGTGGACCTCGACGACGGCACCCCACCCCGCCCCGGGCACGGCCTCGCCCCACTGCCCGCCCGCCGTCGGTCCCGGCTGCGCTGCCGCCCCCGGCTCGCCCGCCTGACCGTCCTGATGGCCGCGTTCGTCTGCGCGGCCTGCGGACTGGTCTACGAGCTCGAACTCGTCGCGCTCGGCGACTACCTGCTCGGGGACACCGTCACCCAGACCTCCGTCGTGCTCTCCGTCATGGTGTTCGCGATGGGCCTCGGCTCCCTGCTCGCCAAACGGCTCACCCGCCGACCCGCCACCGCCTTCGCCCTCGTCGAGTGCGCGCTCGCCCTCACCGGCGGACTCTCCGTCCTCACCCTCTACTCCTGCTGGGCCTGGCTCGGCCGCTACCAAGCCGCGATGGTCGGCCTCACCTGCCTCATCGGCACCCTGATCGGCGCCGAGATCCCCCTGTTGATGACCCTCATCCAACGGATCCGGCGCGAGGACGCGGGCCGCGCCGCAGCCGACCTGTTCGCCGCCGACTACGTGGGCGCGCTGATCGGCGGACTCGCCTTCCCGTTCCTGATCCTGCCCGCGCTCGGCCCCGGCGACGGCGCACTTGTCACCGGCGCCGTCAACGCCGTCGCCGGCGCCGCCGTCGTGCTCTGGCTCTTCCGGGAAGAACCGGCCCCGCCGATACGACGGCTCCTCTGGGGCGGCTGCCTGCTCGTCCTCGCCGTGCTCGCCGCGGCCGCCGCCGGCTCCGAGAGCATCGAACGCGCCGCCCGGCACGCCCTCTACGGCGACCAGGTCCGCTACGCCACCCGCAGCCGGCACCAGGAAATCGTGCTCACCGGCCCCGCCGAGGGCCCCCTCCGGCTCTACCTCGACGGACGACTCGCGGTCTGCGGCCCCGACGAGTACCGGGCCGGCGAGGGCCTGGTCCACCCCGCCATGGCCGCCGGCCCCGACACCCGCGTCCTGCTGCTCGGCGGCGGCGACGGGCTCGCCCTCCGGGAGGTCCTGCGACACCGGGGCGTCCGCTCCGTCCGGCTGGTCGACGCCGACCCAGCCCTCCCCCGGCTCGCCCGCACCGACCCCGCCCTCGCCGCCCTCGGCGGCCACTCCCTGGACGACCCCCGGGTCCGCACCACCGCCGCCGACCCGATGGCCTGGCTGCGCGGAGCGGGCACGGACGCGGACGCGGACGCGGACGCCTCCGGCGGCGACGGACCGTACGACGTGGTGCTCGCCGACCTGCCCGCACCGGCCGACGGCGGGCCGGTCAAGTTCCACTCCCAGGAGTTCTACGGCCTCGCCGCCCGGCTGCTCTCCCCCGGCGGCCGGATCGCCGTCCGGGCCGGAAGCGACCTGGACGGCCTCTGGCAGATCGACTCCGGTCTGCGCACGGCCGGGCTGCAGACCACCCCGTACGCCGTCCCCGGCAGCCCCACCGCCACCTGCCGCCCCGGCCCACCGGACACCACCCAGAACTACCTCCTCGCCGCCGCCACCCGCCCCCCGCTCACCCTCGCCCCCGACGCCCCGCCGCCCCTCGCCCTCACCCCCGACACCCTCCACGCCTCCACCACCCGCCTCACCACCCTCCGCCCCGCCCACCCTCTGGCCGCCCTCACCCTCCTCAGCCCCCGCTGACCGGCGGTCACAGGCACCCTCAGGAGCAGTCGGGCCTCCGGGGGAGCACGAGCGATCGGAACGACGGTGGGCCGGGCGGGTCGCGAGGCGCCGGGCGGGGGTGTGAGGGGTCGGTCGGGGTGGGGCGGGTGAGGTGGGGAAAGTCGGGTGGTGGTGGGTAGGGACCGGGCGGGTTCGGGTCGGTAGGCTCCGTGGCATGGAGCATGAGGTTGTCGTCCCGATGCCCGCCGAGCTGGTGCGGCAGGCCTTGCAGGATCCGGCACTGCTGGCGCGGAGTGTGCCGGGGCTGAGCACCGAGCCGGCTGCGGTCGGGGGCGGGCCGGCCGAGGAGATCAGCGGGCGGCTGAAGCTGCGGATCGGCAGCTCCACGATCACGTACAAGGGTGTGCTGTCGCTGATCGGGGGCCGGGAGGGCGTGCTGACCGTGCTCGCCGAGGGCCAGGAGGCCCGGGGCAGTGGTGAGGCGACGGCCACCGTGCGGGTCAGCGTCGCGGACGGCGCCGAGGACGGCACCGCCGTGATCCGCTTCACCGGCGATCTGAGCGCCACCGGTCGGCTGACCGAGTTCGACGGGGAGTCCCTCGACGCCACCGGCCGCCGACTGCTGGACAGGTTCGCCGCCGCCCTGGTGGCCCCGGAGGGCGACCAGGAGGGCGACCAGGAGCAGGACCAGGACCAGGAGGACGCCGAGGCCGGGACCGCCGGAGTGGTCTTCATCGAGGACCGCCTGGACCAGCCCGGTGACGACCTCGACGACGACCTCTCCGATCTGATCGCCTTCTCCGACGCCGACGCCGAGCGCTTCGGTCTCCCCACCGGCTCCGCCGACGACGAGGACGAGGACGAGGACGAGGACGCCCAGGACGGGCAGAACGAGGACGGGGACGACAGCGGCGCCGAGGTGGCGGACGACGTCGAGGAGGGCTCCGCCGAGCAGGACGCCGTCGCCGAGGAGATCCCCGTCGAGCCGCTCTTCGCGTACGAGGAGGAGCCGGTGCTCACCGGCCCGGTGCGCCGCAGCATCGTCGGCCGGTCCGCCGAGGAGGTGGATCACGCCCCGCCGCGCGGTCCGTACGCCCCGGCGCTGCCGTCCCGCAGCGCGCGGGCCCGGGCGGCGTCCCGCTGGGGCGGCGAGGCGGGCGGGATCGTGGTGCCGGGTGCCGGCGGCCGTAGTGCGGTGCCGTGGGTGATCGGCGGTTCGGTGGCGCTGCTGGGTGGTGCCGTGGTGCTGGTGAGGGCGCTGCGCCGCCGCTAGTCGGCCGGAGCGCCGCGGGGATCGCCAGGCCCTAGACTGAACGCTCATGAGCAACGACCGCGACGCCCTGCTGGCACAGATCAAGGACAAGGCCGTCGTGCACGGCAAGGTCACCCTTTCCTCCGGCAAGGAGGCCGACTACTACGTCGACCTGCGCCGGATCACGCTGGACGGCGAGGCCGCCCCGCTGGTCGGCCGGGTGATGCTGGATGCGACCTCGCACCTGGAGTACGACGCCGTCGGCGGTCTGACCCTGGGCGCCGACCCGGTGGCCGCCTCGATGCTGCACGCCGCCGCCGCGCGCGGGCAGAAGCTGGACGCCTTCGTGGTCCGCAAGGCGGGCAAGGCGCACGGCCTGCAGCGCCGGATCGAGGGCCCCGAGGTGAAGGGCCGCCGGGTGCTGGCGGTCGAGGACACCTCCACCACGGGCGGCTCGGTGCTGACCGCGGTCGAGGCGCTGCGCGAGGCGGGCGCCGAGGTGGTCGGCGTCGCGGTGATCGTGGAGCGCGGCGGCGCGGGTGCCATCGCGGAGCAGGGCCTGGAGTACGTGACCGCGTACACCCTGGACGACCTGGGTCTCTGACGTCCGAGCCGCAGCACGGAACCGCCTGACGGGACCGCCTTGCCGGGAGCCTGACGGGACCGCCTGACGAACGACAGAGGGCCGGGTCTGTTTCACGTGAAACAGACCCGGCCCTCTGGTGCGTCTGCGGTCAGCCCCGCCGGTGCCGGCCGCCGCCGGCCTGGGCCGAGGTGTCGTCGGTGTGGTCGGCGCCGCCCGCCTTCTTCTTCTTCCGCTCGCGCATGACCTCGATCAGGATCGGCGAGATCGACAGCAGCACGATCAGCAGCACCGCCGGGATCAGGTACTTGTCGATGACCGGGGCGAGCGCGTCGCCGAAGAAGTAGCCGATCAGCAGCATGGACTCGGTCCAGAGCACACCGCCGATGACGTTCCACAGGAAGAACGTCTTGGCGGGCATCTCCAGGGTGCCGGCGACCGGGTTCAGGAAGGTGCGGACGATCGGCATGAAGCGGGCCAGCAGCACGGCCTTGCCGGAGCCGAACTTGTTGAAGTACTCCTCCGCCTTCACCACGTACTCGCGGCGGAAGATCTTCGAGTCGGGCTTGTCGAACATCTTCGGCCCGACCTTGGCGCCGATCAGGTGCCCCAGCTGGGCGCCGGCGATCGCCGCGATCGGGCAGCCGACGAGCAGGACCCCGATCGGCAGCCTGGCGCCTTCACCGAGCACCGACGAGGCGGCGCTCGAGGAAGCGACGCCCGCGATGATCAGCAGCGAGTCGCCCGGGAAGAAGAAGCCCACGAGCAGGCCGGTCTCCGCGAAGATGATCGCGATCAGCCCGATGGCGCCGAGGGACGAGATCAGGGATTTGGCGTCGAGCAGATTGACGGCCAACTGGTTGTAGTCCACGGGCGCAGGATAGCGGGCGGACCTTGCGGGCGAGCGGGCGTACCGTGCCCGGGACCCCTGTTCCGACAGGCGGGCTCCTGCTGACCTGTGGGCACGAGTCTGGGAAGATGGCCCAGGCGTCCGGTCCGCGGCGGCCCACCACCCTCATGGCCGTACGCGGAGGTCGCCTCGAAGCTTGGTGCCGGAGAGCCACACCGCAACGCCGCGCGTCGGCGGGCCGGCACGGAGTCGTCACGAAGGCGTACACAGCGTCGGACAGCACCGTCCGTACGCCGCAACCCGACAGGAGCGGATCGCATGCCCATCGCAACTCCCGAGGTCTACACCGAGATGCTGGACCGGGCCAAGGCGGGCAAGTTCGCCTACCCGGCCATCAACGTCACGTCGTCGCAGACCCTGCACGCCGCGCTGCGTGGTTTCGCCGAGGCCGAGAGCGACGGCATCATCCAGATCTCGACCGGTGGCGCGGAGTTCCTGGGCGGCCAGCACAACAAGGACATGGTGACCGGCGCGGTCGCGCTCGCCGAGTTCGCCCACATCGTCGCCGCCAAGTACGACATCACCGTCGCGCTGCACACCGACCACTGCCCGAAGGACAAGCTGGACGGCTACGTCCGCCCGCTGCTGGCGGTCTCCGCCGAGCGCGTGGCCAAGGGCGAGAACCCGCTGTTCCAGTCGCACATGTGGGACGGCTCCGCCGAGACCCTGGCCGACAACCTGGCCATCGCCCAGGAGCTGCTGGCCCAGGCCGCCGCCGCCAAGATCATCCTCGAGGTCGAGATCACCCCGACCGGTGGCGAGGAGGACGGCGTCACGCACGAGATCAACGACGAGCTGTACACCACCGTCAACGACGCCGTGCGCACCGCCGAGGCCCTGGGCCTGGGCGAGAAGGGCCGCTACCTGCTGGCCGCCTCGTTCGGCAACGTGCACGGCGTGTACAAGCCGGGCAACGTCGTGCTGAAGCCGGAGCTGCTGCGCGAGCTGCAGGACGCGATCGGCAAGCAGTACAACAAGACCGACCCGTTCGACTTCGTCTTCCACGGCGGCTCGGGCTCCACCGCCGAGGAGATCGCCACCGCGCTGGAGAACGGCGTCGTGAAGATGAACCTGGACACCGACACCCAGTACGCCTTCACCCGCCCGGTCGCCGGCCACATGTTCGCCAACTACGACGGCGTGCTGAAGGTCGACGGCGAGGTCGGCAAGAAGAACACCTACGACCCCCGCACCTGGGGCAAGCTCGCCGAGGCCGGCATGGCCGCCCGCGTGCTCGAGGCCGCCCAGCAGCTGCGTTCGGCCGGCAAGCGCCTGAAGTGAGCACGGCAGCCGCGTGAAGTGAGCACGGCAGCCGCGTGAAGTGAGCGCGATAGCCGCGTGAACCAGGCGCGATAGCCGCGTGAGACACGGGTGCCCCCGGCGGAGGACCGCCGGGGGCACCCGCACGTCGGGTTCCTACTGCTTGAGCTCCGCGTACGCCTCCGCGCTGCTGTCCTTCAGGAACTGCCAGCAGCGGGTCTCCTCCTCGGTCTCCTTGATCGCGCCGGCCGCCCGCGCGAGCGCCGCCAGGCAGCGCAGGAAGCCGCGGTTGCCGCGGTGCTCCCACGGCACCGGGCCGTGGCCCTTCCAGCCGCTGCGCCGCAGCGCGTCCAGGCCACGGTGGTAGCCGGTGCGGGCGTAGGCGTACGACTCGACGTACCGGCCGGCCGCGTAGGCGTCGTCGGCGAGCATGGCCCAGGCCAGGCAGAAGGTCGGGAACTCGGCCGCCACCTGGGTCGGTGAGGCCGACTCCTCCGCGAGCATCCGGTAGGGCCGCTCCTCCTCGGGCAGGTGGGTCGGTTCGGGGCCGTCGAGAAGATTCCTGTGAATCGCCATGAGCTGAAGTCTGCCACCCGAGACGCAGGGGTCAACCGCCGCACCGCGGTCGGCGTGCCCATGCCGCCGTGCGCTCGGTGCGCAAGCTGCTGGACCCGGTCCGTTCGCTGGGCCTGCCGGTCGCCCGGGTCCACGGGAGCCGGGCGGAGATCCGGCCCGAGATGTGCATACCGGGTACATGGACATTCACCCGTTCGCCATGCCAAGGTGACGATCATGCCCGCAGTCCGACCCGCCAGCAGGCGCGCCGCCCCGTCCCGAAACGGCGGCCGCAGACGCCGCCGGCCGCGCCGGAGAGTAAGGCCTGGCATGCTCACGGCACTGGTGCTGACCGCCCTGGTGCTGGGCGCCACCGCGGTCATGCTGCACCGGCCCTCCGGCACGCCGACCGCCACTGCGACCACCCAGGCGAGGGCCGTCCCGCCGGGCGAGGTGACCACCACGGCGTCACCGCCCCCGGCCCCGGTCACCGCCCCGCCGCCCACCCCGACGCCCCCGCCGCCGGCCCCGCCCACCCCCGCCGAACCGGACCCCGGCCCCACCGCGGGCGCGGGCACCTTCACCATCGCCCCCGCCACCGCCAAGGCGGTCGGGCGCGGCACCGTGCGCCGCTACCGGGTCGAGGTCGAGGACGGCATCGGGATCGACGCCGCGGCCTCCGCCGCCCAGATCCACGGCATCCTCGGCGACCCGCGCGGCTGGACCAACGACCACAAGAACGGCTTCCAGCTGGTCGCGAACGGCTCGTACGACTTCACCGTGAAGATCGCCTCGCCCGCCACCGTGGACAAGATCTGCGGCGCCTCCGGCCTGGACACCCACGGCGAGGTCAACTGCAACGTCGGCAACCAGGTGCTCGTCAACTCCAAGCGCTGGAACATCGGATCACCGCAGTTCAGCGGGCCGATCGAGGAGTACCGGGCCCTGATCGTCAACCACGAGGTGGGCCACCGGATCGGCCACGGGCACGAGGGCTGCGCCGGCCCGGGAAAGCCCGCGCCCGCGATGATGCAGCAGATCTACGGCCTCAAGGGCTGCACGCCCAACGCCTGGCCGTACTCGGCGGACGGCACCTACCTGAGCGGGCCCCCGGTCCCGTAAGACCCCGTCGAGCGGAACAGCGCGGAGTCGGAACAGCGCCGATTCGGAACAGAGTTGAGGTCGAATCGGCAACCGGCGGGGCCGCGGCGCCGTAACCTGCGGCCATGACCGCTGCCCAACGCCGTAGGCTCGCCGCCGTGTTCGCGTCCGCCGGGATCCTCCTCGGCACGGCCGCCTGCTCCTCCTCCCCGGGTGGCCCGCCCGGCTCCGGCAGCGTCTCCTACGACGGCGTCCGGTCGGTCGCCCGGCAACTGCACCAGGACCAGCAGAACAGCTGCCCGTTCGGCCTCGACCTCGCCAAGGCCCTCAAGGCCGCCGGGATCCCCGGATCGGTCGGCCCCGACACCGCGGACGGGCCCGCGGCCGACGGCAGCGTCAGCGACGGCACGTCGCCACAGCCGTGGCCGTCCGGCATGAGCCACCCGCCGACCATGCCGTCCGTCCCGGCCGTGCCCCCGACCGCCGATGTCACCTGCGGCTACCGGGTCGGCGAGACCCGGATCGGCATCGAGTTGCTGGCGATCCCGCAGTACGGCGCGGTCAACCTGCTGCTCCCGCGCATCCAGGTCGCCGCACGGATCGGGGCCGCGCAGGTCCGGCAGTTCGCCACCGAGCAGCCCGACGCCGGGCAGGCCAAGCTCGTCCCCGGGGAGGGCACCGCGGCCGTCGCCCGGATCAGGGCCAGGGGCGCGGGCGACATCGCCCTGCTGCTCTCCCAGGACGTCGGCGACGGCGAACCGGACCGGGCCTTCACCGGCGAGCCGCTGCGCAAGGCCGCCCAGGCGCTGGCCGACCAGTTGGGCTGAGCGCTACCCGAGCACCGGCAGGTGGGCCGCCAGGTCGCTGCGCTCGCCGGAGGCGGACACCGCGGCCGCCTCCACCGCCGTCGGCCAGTCGGTCCGACCGGTGGCCAGCCGGATCCAGGTCAGCGGGTCGGTCTCGACCACGTTCGGCGGGGTGCCCCGGGTGTGCCGGGGGCCCTCGACGGCCTGCACCACGGCGTACGGCGGGATCCGCAGCTCGACCGCACCGCCGGGGGCGCGCTCCGCGAAGGCGTCGGCCAGCATCCGGGTGACGGCGGCGAGGGCCCGGCGGTCGTGCGGGAAGGCGTCCAGGCCGAGCGCGTCGGCCAGGTCGTCGGCGTGCACCACGGCCTCGACCAGCCGGGTCACCAGGTAGTCGGTCAGCAGCATCGACCGGCCCCCCAGGATGGTGATCCGCCGCCCCGGCTCCGCCACCAGCGGCCCGTCGAGCACGGCCTTCACGGCGTCGAGCGGCCGGTCGAACGCGGCGGCCACCTCCTCGGGCGGGCCGGCGAACCCGGTCACCGCGTGCTCGGTCACCGCGGTGTCGACGGCCTCGGCCATCGTCCTGCTCAGCTCCGCGTAGCCGGCCAGCGAGAGCACCGGCCCGTCCGGCCCCTGGTCGTCCACCGAGGCCGGCAGGTGGCCCAGCGCCAGGCCCAGGTGGGCCACCAGCTCCCGCACCCGCCAGGAGCCGAGCCGGGTCGGCCGGTCGAGGTCCGGCGCGGTCAGCCGGTGCACCACGGCACGCAGCGCCTCGTTCTGCGCCGCCAGCGCGGCGCTCGTCTTCTGCGGCTGGTACGTACGGGACTTGGGAGGCATGGGCCCCAACATACGCCGAGGGGCGGACGGTTCCGTATCGGACCGTCCGCCCCTCTGGGTGCTGCGATCAGGCCAGCAGGGCCTCGATGACGCCGGTGTGGGCGTCCTTCAGCTCGGCCAGCGAGACGCTGAACTGCCCCTGGACGTCCAGCTCCTGGCCGTCCACGACACCGATCCGGGTGGCCGGCAGGCCACGCGCGGTGCACATGTCGTTGAAGCGGAGCTCCTCACTGCGCGGCACCGCCACGACGGCGCGGCCGGCCGACTCCGAGAACAGCAGGACGAACGGGTCCGTGCCCTCGGGCACGATGATCCGCGCGCCGTGGCCGCCCTTGAGGCAGCTCTCGACGAGCGCCTGGCCGAGGCCGCCGTCGGAGAGGTCGTGCGCGGCGTCGATCATGCCGTCGCGCGAGGCGGCGATCAGGATGTCGCCGAGCAGCCGCTCGCGCTCCAGGTCCACCTTCGGCGGCAGGCCGCCGAGGTGGTCGTGGACGGCCTGGGACCAGGCCGAGCCGCCGAGCTCGTCCGCCGTGTCGCCGAGCAGGTAGAGCAGCTGCCCTTCCTCGGCGAAGGCGAGCGGGGTGCGCCGGGTGACGTCGTCGATGACGCCGAGCACCGCGACCACCGGGGTCGGGTGGATGGCGACCTCGCCGGTCTGGTTGTAGAGCGAGACGTTGCCGCCGGTGACCGGGGTGCCGAGCACCAGGCAGGCGTCGGCCAGGCCGCGGGTGGCCTCGGCGAACTGCCACATCACGTCCGGGTCCTCGGGGGAGCCGAAGTTGAGGCAGTCGGAGACGGCGAGCGGCTTGGCACCGCCGGCCGCGACGTTGCGGTACGCCTCGGCCAGGGCCAGCTGGGCACCGGTGTACGGGTCCAGCTTGGCGAAGCGGCCGTTGCCGTCGGTGGCGACCGAGACGCCGAGGTTGGTCTCCTCGTCGATCCGGATCATGCCCGAGTCCTCGCCGACCGAGAGCACGGTGTTGCCGAGCACGTAGCGGTCGTACTGGTCGGTGATCCAGGACTTGGAGGCCTGGTTCGGGTGGCTCGTGACCTTCAGCAGGTCGGCCTTGAGGCCCTCGCCGGTGGTCGGGCGGGCCAGCCGCTCGGCGGTCGGGACGTCGGCCTGCAGCGCGTCCTGCCAGCTCGGGCGGGCGAACGGGCGCTGGTAGGTCGGGCCCTCGTGGGCGACGGTGCGCGGCGGGACGTCCACCACGAGCTCGCCGTGCCAGTAGATCTCCAGGCGCTCGCCGTCGGTCACCTCGCCGATGACGTTGGCGATGACGTCCCACTTCTCGCAGATCTCGAGGAAGCGGTCGACCTTGTCGGGCTCCACGATCGCGCACATGCGCTCCTGCGACTCGCTCATGAGGATCTCCTCCGGCGAGAGCGTGTGGTCGCGCAGGTGCACGGTGTCGAGCTCGATCCGCATGCCGCCGGACCCGGCCGAGGCCAGCTCGCTGGTGGCGCAGGACAGGCCGGCGCCGCCGAGGTCCTGGATGCCCTTGACGAGCTTCTCGCGGAAGATCTCCAGGGTGCACTCGATGAGGAGCTTCTCCTGGAACGGGTCGCCGACCTGGACCGCCGGGCGCTTGGCCGGCTTGGTGTCGTCGAAGGTCTCGGAGGCCAGCACCGAGACGCCGCCGATGCCGTCGCCGCCGGTGCGGGCTCCGTACAGGATGACCTTGTTGCCGGCGCCGGAGGCCTGCGCGAGGTGGATGTCCTCGTGCTTCATGACGCCCACGCACAGCGCGTTGACCAGCGGGTTGCCCTGGTAGCAGGAGTCGAAGACGACCTCGCCGCCGATGTTCGGCAGGCCCAGGCAGTTGCCGTAGCCGCCGATGCCCGCGACGATCCCGGGCAGCACGCGCCGGGTGTCGGGGTGGTCGGCCGCGCCGAAGCGCAGCGGGTCCATCACGGCGACCGGGCGGGCACCCATCGCCAGGATGTCGCGCACGATGCCGCCGATGCCGGTGGCCGCGCCCTGGTAGGGCTCGATGTACGACGGGTGGTTGTGCGACTCGACCTTGAAGGTGACCGCGTAGCCCTGGCCGACGTCGACCACACCGGCGTTCTCGCCGATGCCGACGAGCATCGCGTCCGAATCCGGCTTCTTGTCGCCGAACTGCTTCAGGTGGACCTTGCTGCTCTTGTACGAACAGTGCTCCGACCACATGACCGAGTACATCGCGAGTTCGGCGCCGGTGGGGCGGCGGCCGAGAATCTCCCGGATGCGCGTGTACTCGTCCTCCTTGAGGCCGAGCTCGGCCCAGGGCTGGGCGGCGTCCGGGGTCTGCTCGGCGTTCTTGACGGTGTCGAGGCTCATCAGGCGTTCACCAGCTGCTTCAGGACGGAAGTGAAGAAGCCCAGGCCCTCGGTGGTCGGACCGGTGAGCGGCTCCACGGCGTGCTCCGGGTGCGGCATCAGGCCGACGACATTGCCGGCGGCGTTGGTGATGCCGGCGATGTCGCGGTACGAACCGTTCGGGTTGACGTCCAGGTAACGGGCGACGACCCGGCCCTCGGCCTCCAGCTCGTCCAGGACGTGCGCGTCGGCGACGAAGCGGCCCTCGCCGTTCTTCAGCGGGACGACGATTTCCTGGCCCGCCGAGTAATCCCGGGTCCAGGCGGTGTCGGCGTTCTCGATGCGCAGCTTCTGGTCGCGGCAGATGAAGTGCAGCGAGTCGTTGCGGGTCAGCGCACCGGGCAGCAGGTGGGATTCGCAGAGCACCTGGAAGCCGTTGCAGATACCGAGCACCGGCATTCCGAGCTTCGCCTGCTCGATGACGGTCTCCATCACCGGGGAGAAGCGGGAGATCGCCCCGCAGCGCAGATAGTCGCCGTAACTGAATCCGCCCGGCAGGACGACGGCGTCGACCTGGTGGAGATCCTTGTCACGGTGCCAGAGGGCGACCGGCTCGGCGCCGGCGAGGCGGACCGCCCGCTGGGCGTCGCGGTCGTCGAGGGAGCCGGGGAAAGTGACGACGCCGACGCGGGTGGTCACTTCGCCGCCTCCTCGACCCGGACGGTGAAGTCCTCGATCACGGTGTTGGCGAGAAAGGTCTCGGCGGCTTCGCGGATACGGGCGAGCGCCGCGTCGTCGACCGGGCCCTCCACATCCAGCTCGAAACGCTTGCCCTGGCGGACGTCGGCGATCCCGGTGAATCCGAGACGGGGCAGTGCACGCTGCACCGCCTGTCCCTGGGGGTCGAGGATCTCCGGCTTGAGCATGACGTCGACTACGACGCGTGCCACTGGCACTCCCGGTGGTGTCTTCGGTGAGGCGGGGGAACTCCAGACTACCGGTGGTTTCGGGCCGGATTGCTGGCCGGGGATAGCGACGCGCGTAGACCCGAGCCCCTTACGCCACAAGGGATCCGGCCTCCTGACCCCCCGTCCGACACCCCCGGTTTCCCCGGATTCGGCGCCCGGAACGGCCCCCTCCGAAGAACACCCGAATACGGCACTTGGGGACAGATCCGCCCGTCCCGCTCACCGGTATCCGACAGTCCCGCGAAGACACGTGAATATCCGGAAAAGAATGCCGGACTCTTCGATTTCGACCCCCTTCGGGTGCAGAATAGGGCCACCTGTCGCGGCAAGTGCTGCGTATCAGGCGGGCCACCAGGCCTGCCCGTATGCGCTTGCGCGAGTTGGTGCACATCAGGCCCCGGGCGTACCCCCGCGGACCGGTGGCCGAATTGCCCGAGAGGATTGACACCCATGGCTCAGCGTGTAGTTGTCACGCTCTCCGACGACCTGGACGGCGGCGCCGCCGCGGAAACCGTCCACTTCGGCGTCGACGGGAAGTCGTACGAGATCGACCTGTCCGTGGACAACGCGGAAAAGCTGCGGGAGGCCCTCGCCCCGTTCGTCGCCGCGGGCCGCCGCCAGAGCCGCACCGGAAAGTCCTTCCGCCGCACCGCGCTCACCCCGGACCCGGCCGCCGTCCGCGCCTGGGCCCTGTCCCGCGGGATGGAACTGCCGGCCCGCGGCCGCATCCCCAAGCACGTGTACGAGGCGTTCGCCGAGGCGAACTGACCCCGCCCCTCGGGGGCACCCGCTCCCCCGGTCGCCCTGCCTGCCCAGGCCCAATGGCCTGGACCGAAAGGGTGGGGCGACCACCCCGAACGATGCTGTAGAGTATTCCTCGTCGCCGCAACGGAGAGATCCGAAGAGGCGGCCGGTGCCCCACAAGGCACCGTGCGGACGTGGCTCAGTTGGTAGAGCATCACCTTGCCAAGGTGAGGGTCGCGAGTTCGAATCTCGTCGTCCGCTCGCAGTGCGCGAGCACAGCACAACTCAATAGTTAGACCTGCGGACGTGGCTCAGTTGGTAGAGCATCACCTTGCCAAGGTGAGGGTCGCGAGTTCGAATCTCGTCGTCCGCTCAGGAACGAAGGGCCCCCTCGATCGAGGGGGCCCTTCGGCATTCCCGCCGCGAGCCCCGAGCCTCGAACCTCGAAATGGTCCATGACATTTGTCATCGCCGACCCGTGGATCCGCACCGCGATGTCATGACGGCGCGCACTGCCCGCGCGGCCCGGGCGGCGGAAGGCTTGGGGCATGGAAACAAGCCGGCCCGCCAGCCACCGCGACACCGTGATCGAGGTCACCGACCTGCACCGCCACTACGGCAGCGGTGCCACCGGCTACCACGCCGTCCAGGGCGTCGACCTCGCCGTCGGCCGCGGCGAACTGTTCGCCCTGCTCGGCACCAACGGCGCGGGCAAGACCTCCACCATGGAGCTCATCGAGGGCCTGGCCGCCCCCAGCGGCGGCACCGTCCGGGTGCTGGGCCACGACCCCCACCGGGAGCGCGCCGCCGTCCGCCCGCGGATCGGCATCATGCTCCAGGAGGGCGGCTTCCCCGGCGACCTCACCGCCGCCGAGACCGGCCGCGCCTGGGCCGGGATGACCAGCGGCGCCCGTCCGGTCGAGGAGGCCCTGGAACTGGTCGGCCTCGCCCACCGCCGCACCGTCCGGGTCAAGCAGCTGTCCGGCGGCGAACGGCGCCGGCTCGACCTCGCGATGGCCCTGCTCGGCCGCCCCGAGGTGCTGTTCCTGGACGAGCCCAGCACCGGCCTCGACCCCGAGGCGCGCGCCGCCGTCTGGCGGCTGGTCCGCGAACTGCGCGCCCAGGGCACCACCGTGCTGCTCACCACGCACTACCTGGAGGAGGCCGAGGAGCTCGCCGACCGGCTGGCGATCCTGCACGGCGGCCGGGTCGTCACCACCGGCACCGTCGCCGAGGTGATCGCCGGACGGCCGTCCCGGATCACCTTCGAACTCCCTGAATTCGCCGGGGTCGCGCTGCCCGTCCTGGCCGGCGCCGAGGTCACCGTCGACGGCCGCAAGGTCACCGTGCAGAGCACCGGCCTCCAGGACACCCTCACCGACCTGCTCGGCTGGGCCCGGCACCACGGGATCGCACTGGGCGCCCTGGACGCCCGCAGTGCCTCCCTGGAGGAGGCCTTCCTCGCCATCGCCTCCGAGGCCGCCCACCAGGCCCCGCCGCGCACCGCACCGCCTTCAGGGCCCGCCGCCCCCGCCCGTCCCGCCCGCCGCCGCCTGATCGGATCCGCCCGATGACCACCGCCGCCCCCGCCACCCGCACGGGTGCCCCGAGCACCACCGCCGGCCGTCTGCTCGCCCTCGGCCGCGCCGAGGCCACCCTGCTGCTGCGCAACCGCACCGCCCTGTTCACCGCCGTGGTGTTGCCGGTGGTGCTGATCAGCTCGCTGCGCGGAATCCTCAAGAAGCAGGCCGAGGACAACCCCGGCCTGGACATCGACTCGATGCTGGTCTACGGCTCGGTCGGGATGGTCCTGGCCTTCGTCGTGTACTACAACCTGACCGCCGCTTACGTCGGGCGGCGCGGCGAACTGGTGCTCAAGCGGCTGCGCACCGGGGAGGCCAGGGACCTGGAGATCCTGCTCGGCACCGCCGTCCCCTCGCTCGCCCTCGGCCTGCTGATGGCCGCCCTGATCGGGGTCGGCGGCAGTCTCGGCCTGCACCTGGCGGTGCCGGTCAACCCGCTGCTGATGCTGGTCGGCCTGGTGCTAACGCTGGCCACCATGATCGCCCTGGCCGCGCTGTCCAGCGCCTTCACCAAGACCGTGGAGAGCGCGGGCATCACCACCATGCCCGTCATGCTGGTCATGCAGTTCGGCTCCGGCCTGTTCGTCCCGCTGGAGGTGATGCCCTCGCAGCTGGCCGACGTGTGCCGCCTGCTGCCGACCACCCCGGCCTTCCAGCTGATCCGGGTCGGCTGGTTCGGCACCGACGGCTCGGCCGCTCCGACCGACTTCCTCGGCAGCTGGGGCGCCGCCGCCCCGCACCTGGTCACCGGCACGGTCTGGCTCGGCCTGGCGGTCTGGGGCGCCGTCCGCTACTTCCGCTGGGAACCGCGCCGCTGAGCCCGGCAGAAGGGAATCCGAAGGATCCGCCCCCGTTCCGCCTCTGATATGAAGGCACCAACACGATCGTGATCAGACGGGGGCACTGCGATGGTCCGGGGGCCGATTCGCCGCTGGAAGGGCTACGGCAAGCCGCAACGCGCCGAGCTGTACTTCCGCTGGTCGCTCTACCTGGTGGCATGGTTCATGCTGCCGTTGAACCTGCTGGCCAGCGCCTCCTCGGTGCGGAATACGGGTACGACCCCCGCCGTCCGGGTCGCCCTGGTCCTGTCGCTCGCCTCGGTCCTGGTCACCCTCAGGGCCTACCGCACCTCGCTCGACCGCTACCTAGGGCGGCCCAGCACCTACCGGCGCTGGCTGACCGCCAACGCCCTCCTCACAGTGGCCGGTTCCTGGGCCGTGCTGCTGCTCGGCCCGTCCTCCGACGGGGTGTCGCCCCATCCCGGCCAGCCGTTCACCGTGGTGATCGCCGCCGCCCTGGTGGGCGCGACCGCAGGCCCCGCGGGGGTGGGCCTGGGGTTGCGCTGGGCCTTCCTCGCCGGAGCCGCGCTACCGATCGCGATCGCCCCGGCGATGCTGCTGGCCGGCGTCAGCCCCGCCACCACCTCGGGGTGGGTGTGCGGCGCGGTCATCGGCACGCTCATCCTGATCGGCAGCTGCCGCAGCTTCGCCTGGGTGACCGCCATCGTCTGGGAGCTGGACGCCGCCCGCGAGGCGCAGTCCCGGCTGGCCGTCGCCGAGGAGCGGCTGCGCTTCTCCCGCGACCTGCACGACGTGATGGGCCGCAACCTCACCACCATCGCGCTGAAGAGCGAACTCGCCGTCCAACTCGCCCGGCGCGGACGCCCGGAGGCCGCCGACCAGATGTCCGAGGTGCAGAAGATCGCCCAGGAGTCGCAGCGGGAGGTCCGGGACGTCATCCGCGGCTACCGCACCGCCGACCTGCACGCCGAGGCGATCGGCGCCCGCGCGGTGCTGCGCTCCGCCGACATCGCCTGCGAGATCGACCTCGGCGAGAACGCCAACGGGCTGCCGCTGCCGGTGCAGTCGGTGCTCGGCTGGGTGATCCGCGAGGCCACCACCAACGTGCTCCGGCACAGCGAGGCCGCCCGCTGCCTGATCCGGCTGCGCCAGGAGGACGGCCGGGCGGTGCTGGAGCTGGAGAACGACGGGGTGCCCGAGGTGCCGCTGCCCTCGCAGGGCGGCGGCACCGGGCTGCGCGGCCTGCGCGAGCGGCTGGCCGCCCACAACGGCGAACTGACCGTCCCGACCGCCGCACCCGGCACCTTCCGGATGCTCGCCATCGTCCCGCTGCCGGGCTGAGAGAGGCCTCCTGATGACCGAGAACCCCGCGCCCGTCCGCGTCCTGCTCGCCGACGACGAGCACCTGATCCGCGGCGCGCTGGCCGCGCTGCTCTCGCTCGAGGACGACATCGAGGTGGTCGCACAGGCCGGCTCCGGTCCGGAGGCGCTGGCGATGGCGCAGTCGCACCGGCCCGACGTCGCGGTGCTCGACCTGCAGATGCCCGGCAAGGACGGCATCGAGGTGGCCGCCGAGCTGCGCCGGCTGCTGCCGGACTGCCGCTGCATGATCGTCACCGGCCACGGCCGCCCCGGCTACCTGAAGCGGGCGCTGGAGGTCGGGGTACGCGGCTTCCTGCCGAAGACCGTCTCGGCGGCGGACCTGGCCGGCATCATCCGCACCGTACGGTCCGGCGGCCGGTACGTGGACCCGGAGCTGGCGGCGGACGCGATCAGCGCGGGCGAGACCCCGCTGACGGCGCGCGAGACCGACGTCCTGGAGCTGGCCGCCGACGGCACCCCGATCGCCGAGATCGCCGCCCGGGCCGCGCTCTCCCAGGGCACCGTCCGCAACTACCTGTCCTCGGCGGCCACCAAGCTGGGCGCGGAGAACCGGCACGCGGCGGTGCGGATCGCCCGCGAGCACGGCTGGATCTAGGACCTGCCGCGCTCGCGGGCGTCGCCGGGGGCGTTACGCCCAGGTGGTGCCGGTCAGCCGCTCGTACACCTCGATGTACTTGGCCCGGGTCTGCTCGACGATCTCGGCGGGCAGCGCCGGCGGCGGCTGCTCGCTGTAGCGGTCCCAGCCGGAGGCCGGGGAGACCAGCCAGTCGCGGATCAGCTGCTTGTCGAAGGACGGCTGCGAGTGCCCCGGCTGCCACTGGTCGGCGGGCCAGTAGCGGGAGGAGTCCGGGGTGAGCACCTCGTCGCCGATCACCAGCTCGCCGTCCAGCAGGCCGAACTCGAACTTGGTGTCGGCCAGGATGATGCCGCGGTCGCGGGCGATGTCCCGGGCGCGGGCGTAGACGTCCAGGGTGGTGCGGCGCAGCTGGGCGGCGAGCTCGGCGCCGATCCGGCGGGCGGTCTCCTCGTAGGGGACGTTCTCGTCGTGCTCGCCGACCTCGGCCTTGAGGGCCGGGGTGTAGATCGGGGCGGGCAGCTCGGAGCTGTTCTCCAGGCCCTCCGGCAGGGCGATGCCGCAGACCGTGCGGTGCTCGTTGTACTCGGTCAGGCCGGAGCCGGCCAGGTAGCCGCGGGCGACCGCCTCGACCGGGATCATCTCCAGGCTCTTGCAGATCAGCGTGCGGCCCTTCCAGTCGGCGGGGGCGCCGGCCGGGACCTCGGTGGAGATCACGTGGTTGGGGACGATGTCGGCGATCCGCTCGAACCACCACAGCGAGAGCTGGGTGAGGACGCGGCCCTTGTCGGGGATCTCGTTCGGCAGCACCCAGTCGTGGGCGGACGTCCGGTCGCTGGCGACCATGACGAGCTCACCCGACTCGGTGCGGTAGAGGTCGCGCACCTTGCCGGTGTGCAGGTGGACCAGGCCGGGCACCTGGACCGGCTCGGGCTTGGTGACAAATCCGCTCAAGGTGTCTCAGTCCTCAGGGGTCGTTCGCGGGCGTGGGGCACTGCGAAAGGGGAGGTCACTGCCCCCGCAGTCTTTCACGACCGCCCGGACGACGGTTTTCCGGTGTGGACCTCAGTTCTTGCAGAGCCGGTCCAGCAGGTTGGCGGTGGCCCGCTGGATCCGCTCGTCGGTCAGCCCGGGGCGGCCCAGCGCGGGCGACCAGGCGAAGGTGCCGGCCGCGAAGACGTACGCGCCGCTGGGCGCCCGGTAGAGCGAGGTCTCCTGGTAGCGGGTGCGGCCGGCCAGGTCCTGGTACGGGGAGTGCGCCAGCAGGACCCGCTCGGTGTGCTCGGGCAGCGCCACCTTGGGGTAGTACCGGTCGGCCTCGCCGGCGACCAGGCCGGGCAGCTCGTCGCCCTCCTGCAGGCCGGTGCCGTCCCAGAGCCAGTGCGCGGTGTGCCGGGCCACCAGCGGGACGGGCGCGGCGACCCGGCCCGAGTACTGCACCCCGAGCAGGTGCTGCTCGGGCTCCCCCGCGTCCCGCCACAGCGCGCTGGCGGCGCCGGTGGCGCCCGCGGCCGGGCTGCCGGGCGGGGCCTTCTGCCGCTTGCGGCAGTTGAGCAGCCGGTTGGGCTCGCCGGAGGCGGCGGCGGTCAGCTCGACGCGCCAGTACATGGTGTTGGCGGAGAGGAACACCAGCGAGGTCCCGCCGTCCCGGGCCCGCTCGGCGGCCCGGCGCATCGGCTCGGACCAGTACTCGTCGTGGCCGGGGAAGACCAGCGCCCGGTGCCGGGACGGGTCGACCAGGCCGGCGTGCAGGTCGGTGGCGGTGGCGTAGGAGAGGTCGTAGCCGTAGCGCTCGGCCCAGCGGATGAAGTCGTACGCGTGGCCGACGTGCAGCGGCAGCCCGGCGGTGGCGTGCGGGCGGTCGAAGGAGACGGTGACGGCCGCTTCCGGCTCGCCGACCAGGCCGCCCGTGCCGTCCCAGGCGTGGTAGAGGCTGGCGCCGGTGCGGCCGTCCTCGGGGAAGAGGTTGTACGCCTGCCAGGTCACGTCCGGGAGCACCAGGAGCAGTTCGGCGGTGTGCCCATGGTCCTCGAAGTCCCGGACGGTGAACGGGATGTGGCTGCGGTGCAGCATGTCCGCGGTGGTCAGCACGGCGACGTACGAGCCGGGCTTCCAGTGCGCCGGGACCTGCAGCCGCCAGGAGTGCCACCAGTGGTGGCAGGAGACCGTGCGGTCGACCACCAACGGGGCGGGTTGGGCGAGCCCGGCGATCAGCGGGCTGGAGGTCATGTGGCGGGCGCCGTCGCCGCCGTAGTGGCCGATCCGGTAGACGTCCACGGTGAACTCGCGGGGCGGGTTGACGGTGACCCGGAAGTCCACCGAGCCGCCGGGGCGGATCACTCCGGCCGAGGCGAAGCCCTTGATCTGTTGGTCCACGTCGTTGGAGCTCTGCGGGGTGCCGACCGGCGGCTTGGGCCGGGCGCCGGCGGTCAGCGGCTGCTGGCCGGGCGCGTCCACCGAGACGTACCAGGGGACGGCGCCCTCCGCCCCGGCCAGGTACTGGTCCGGGCTGCGCAGCCAGGGCAGCGGGCCCTGGCCGAAGGGGTCGGAGACGCTGTAGGCATGCGTTCCGGACTCCCAGCGGCGGTTGAGTTCGGTGCCCACGCGCCCCTCCCAGATGCACTTCTGTGACTCCTCGCTCACCTCCGGGCGCTCCTGGTCCGGTGCCGACGGTCCTCGCTCGCACGCTCGCTGCGCTCGCTCGTCGCTTTCGGCACCGGCGCGCCCTTCGGCCCCCGAGGCCCGGTTGGCACGTGCCCCCCGGATGTGCGTGCGGTCTAATACACCACAGAGTGCCGGCGCTCCGTCACCTTCCGGTGCCAATTGGTGCCGGGAATCTTGCGGTCCGCCCGGAGGGGGCCTCCGGCCTGCGGAGACGACCGGCGGCCGACCCGTCCGGGGGCGCGTGCGGGGGCGTCGAGCGCCGTCCCACCCGTCACAGCCGGACGGGTTTCTCCAGGCGGACGTCGGCGGCGTCCAGCCAGGCCCGCAGCGGGCCGTCCTGGCCCTGTTCGACGGCCTGGGCGACCGGGCCGGCCAGGTCGGTGCGGCGGACCCCGCCGAGCAGCAGCACCGGGCCGTCCAGCCAGTCCAGGCCGGGGACGCCGCCGGCGGTGTCCACGGCCGCGCAGCAGACCATCGCGGTGACGTGGTCGACCAGCAGGTCGCGGCCGGAGCGGTCGGGTTCGAGCAGCGGGGCCGGGGCGGTGGTGCGGTCCGGCCGGGCGGCGAGCGCCGCGGCCAGCCGCTCGCCGTCGCCCTCGGCGAGCCGGACCAGCAGCCGGGTGAGGGTCGGGGAGCCGGGGCGGGACTGCGGGGCGGGCCGGTCCAGGGCGGCCTGCAGGCCGGCGGCGCCCGCCCGCCAGCCGGCGTCCACCACCTCGGCCGGGTAGTCGGCCCACTCCAGCTCGTGCCAGGCGCCGGCCGCCGGGCGGCCGAAGAACAGCTCGGCGGCGAGCCGGGAGACCGCCCGGTCGACGGTGCCGGGCTCCTCCAGCAGGTCGCAGGCGGGGCGGTCGCCGAGCCGACTGCCGTAGCCGTCGGCCAGCCGGTCGCGGCGGGACAGCTCGGTGAGGGCGGCGACCACGCCGGCGTTGAGGTGGGCGGGGTGGCGGCCGAGCCGCCAGGCGGGCAGCGCGACCCGGGTGAGCAGCCGGTCCCAGCCGGCGTAGGCGAGGCCGACCTGCTCCTGGGCGGCGATCCGCAGACCGTAGTCGACCGTCCTGGCCTGCTCGGAGGCCCAGCTCGCGACGGAGCGCTCCAGTTCGGCGGAGTGGCCGCGGCAGGCGCCGAGCAGTCGGCGGGTGACCCGGCGGGTGACCCGGTCGGCGAGTGCGGCCGGGCCGCGCCGGGGCGGCCGGGGCGGGGCGGCCAGGGTGCCGCCGCCGAGGCCGGGGGCCGCGCCCTGGCCGGAGTCCAGGCAGGCGTCCAGGCCGCGCAGGAAGCGGCGGGCGGCGGCGATCTCCGGGTCGGCGGAGGCGGCGGTGCCGGCCACCACGGGGGCCAGCAGGGCGCGCAGCTCGCCGGCCCGCATCCACCAGAGGAAGGGCGAGCCGATGACCAGGACGGGCGCCGCAGGCTCGGCGTGCGGCCGCAGCGGGCCCGGGTGCCGCAGCGGGGGGACGTCCTCCAGCCAGCTGTCGCAGTCCGGGGTGAGGGCGATCGCGGAGGGCGCGGGGACGTCCAGCCGGTCGGCGAGTTCGTTGATCAGCCGGTACAGCTCGGGAGCCTCGGCGCGGTCCAGCGGGACGGCGGGGGTCCGGGGCGGCTCGGCCCGGCGCAGGGCGCGGGCGGTCAACCCGGCGACCAGCAGGGTCAGCGCGGCGACCGCGCAGACCGTCCAGCGGGCGGCGTCCCAGCCGGTCGCGTCGGCGGCGCCGGGCGCGCCGATCCGGCCGGTGAACCGGCCCGCGAGCAGGACCACCGCCACGGCGGTGGGCAGGACGGCGGAGGCCAGGGCGAGGCCTCGGACCCGCAGGACCGCCTGGGCGTGATGGCGCGCGGTGTCGATAGCGGCCATACGGTGCGGCACCCCCTTCGGAGCCCTCGGGTGCCCGGCTACGGGCCCTGAGCCGACTCGAACGATCAGTTCCGACCGGGAAGCGGAGGCGTCCGATCCCGGTAGTGCATGCTGCGTGGCGCTACTGACATTTTCGACGCCCGGTCCGGGTGGTCGTTCCGGATCGCCCCGGTTTCCACTCGTCCCGGTGACGTCGCCCGAATTCCGGACGCCCGCCACCGGTCCGGTGCGAAGCACCCGGCGACCGCCCGGCCGGACGCCGTCCAGCATCCCCCCGCGGGAGCGCCGCTACCCGGCGGCGCCCCCGGCGCGCGGGCCCCGTGCGCTGCGATCCAGCGCACCATAAGGCCGGGCAGCCGGTTACGTCAGCTGGATGCGGTTGCTGTCACCCGATGGGCTGGAATCCGTCGACCGAACGGTGTGTCCGCCCCTGGAATCACTCCCGTCCCGAAACGCCGGAGGCGCTGCGCCCATGGGGTTGATTCCCACGGTCCGCAGCGCCTCCCTCGAAACACCCCGGGAGCAGCCGAACTTCCCTACGCGGTGGCCGCCTTCAGCGCGATGTCGGTGCGGTGCTGGCCGCCCTTGAGCGAGATCCGGTCCACCGCGGCGTACGCGCGCTCGCGTGCCTCGGCGAGGTCGGCGCCGGTCGCGGTGACCGACAGCACGCGGCCGCCGGCGCTCAGCACCTGCCCGTCCTCGCCCGCCCTGGTCCCGGCGTGCAGCACGAACGCGGTACCGTCCGCCTCGGCCTCGGCCAGGCCCTCGACCGGGTCGCCGGTGCGCGGCGCGGCCGGGTAGCCCTCGGAGGCGACGACCACGGTGACGGCCGCGCCCTCGTCCCAGCGCAGCGGCTCCAGCTGGTCCAGGGTGCCGGTGGCGGAGGCCAGCAGCACGGCGGCCAGCGGGGTGCGCAGCCGGGCCAGTACGACCTGGGTCTCCGGGTCGCCGAAGCGGGCGTTGAACTCGATCACCCGGGTGCCGCGGGAGGTGAGCGCCAGGCCCGCGTAGAGCAGGCCGGAGAACTCGGTACCGCGGCGGCGCAGCTCGTCCACGGTCGGCTGCAGGACGCTCTCCAGGACCTCCTCGACCAGCCCGGCGGGCGCCCACGGCAGCGGCGAGTAGGCGCCCATGCCGCCGGTGTTGGGGCCCTCGTCGCCGTCCAGCGCCCGCTTGAAGTCCTGCGCGGGCTGCAGCGGGACAACGGTGGTGCCGTCGGTGATCGCGAACAGCGAGACCTCGGGGCCGTCCAGGTACTCCTCGATGACCACGCGCTCGCAGGAGGCGGCGTGCGCCAGTGCGGCCTCGCGGTCGGAGGTGACCACGACGCCCTTGCCGGCGGCCAGCCCGTCGTCCTTGACCACGTACGGGGCGCCGAAGGCGTCCAGCGCCTCGGCGGCCTCCGCGGCGGTGGTGCAGACGTAGGAGCGGGCGGTGGGGACGCCGGCGCCGGCCATCACGTCCTTGGCGAAGGCCTTGGAGCCTTCCAGCTGGGCGGCCGCGCCGGACGGGCCGAACACCGGGATGCCGGCCGCGCGCACGGCGTCGGAGACGCCGGCGACCAGCGGGGCCTCCGGGCCGACGACGACCAGGTCGGCGCCGAGCCGCTCGGCCAGCGCGGTGACCTGTGCGCCGTCGAGCTGGTCGACCGGGTGGACCGTCGCCACCTGTGCGATCCCGGCGTTGCCCGGGGCACAGTGCAGCTCGGTCACGGCGGGATCTTGGGACAGAGAGCGGCACAGGGCGTGTTCGCGGGCGCCGCCGCCGATGACGAGGACCTTCACGCCTGGAAGCGTAGTCGGTGGCCCGTTCCGGCCGCCCTCCGGTCCCGTCGGATCCTCCAGGAGAAGAGCTCCGTACGCCGACGATGCCGGAGGATCCTCCAAGCCCGCGGGGGTCCGGTGGGCGGTGGGTGCGCGAGTCACGACCGCGGGTCACCGGGCCCTCGCTCGGACGGGTGAAATCTCGCCGAGCCCCGCAACCCGCTCACCTCGGGTTCCGATGGCCTAAACCGGTAACGATCAACCGGGAAGCTCCCCCATGGTCAGCCATTTGGCGGTAAGAAGTGCTGTTGGACAACCACCGGCAGACGTCACGTCAGCCGATGCGCCGCCAGTACCCAGCCGCCCGCCCGCCACAGGGAGCCCCACAGGTGAGCCAGCCGGAAATGCAGCCCGAGGAGAGTGCCTGGGGCAAGGAGATCGGCGAGGAGGACCCGCCCGCGACCGCCGTGGTCCAGCCGGCCTCCACCCGCCGTCGGACCGATCTGAGCACCCGCCAGTTCCCGCTCGGGGACTGGGGCGAGCCGGCCGAACGGCTGGAGGAGCTCTACCGCTGGTCCGAGGAGCGGGCGGTCGAGGCGATCGAGTGGTACCGCCGGGACCGGATCTGGAAGCGCCGGTGGGCACGCCTGCTGCGCTTCGGCACGGCCGGCTTCGCGGTGGGCGGGGCGACCGCCCCGCTGGTCGACCTGGCCGGCAGCTTGGCGCACGGCACCGGCTGGGGCTACGTCGGGCTGGCGCTCTCCGCCGCCTGCTACGGCGTCGACCGGGCCTTCGGCCTCACCTCCGGCTGGATGCGGGACGTCTCCACCGCGCAGGCCCTGCAACGCCGCCTGGAGGCGTTCCAGTTCGACTGGGCGTCGGAGTGCGTGCGCGAGGTGCTCGGCCCGACCGAGGGCACCGCGGGCGAGGCCGCCGAGCGCTGCCTGGGCGTACTGCGCCGGTTCTGCGAGGACGTCTCGGACATGATCCGCACCGAGACCTCGGAATGGATGCTGGAGTTCCGCGCCTCGATGACCCAGCTGCCAACCCAGGCCCCCGGGAGCTGGGGCGGGCGCTCCGAGCCGGGGGTCGGCGCCCAGGTGCGGGTGCTGCCGCCGCCGGGCACCAGGCCCACCATGCCGCGCCAGCGGCCGCCGGAGGGGCCGCTGCGGTAGGGCGCCTCGGCGGTCGTAGCGGTGGTCGTAGCGGCCGCCGCCCAGGCCGTGGGCGCTACGCGAAGACGATCATCGAGCCCTGGGTGACGCTCCGGGCCGCCGCCGCGTACAGGCCCGACCAGGCGTGCCGTTCCCGGGCGAAGGGGTGCACGTCGTCGATCGGCGGCCCGAACGGCTGCTCCAGACCGGTCGGGCCGAGCGGCCGGGTCGGGTCCGGCGGGTTGAGCGGGTCGATGCCCAGCGCCGGTGCCACGGCCTGCAGTTCACGCAGCAGTCCGTGGCTGGAGCCGAGCGGGCCACCGGAGGCGAGCAGCGCGTCGTCCACCAGCGGCACCGCGAACTCGATCGGCACGTACGCGCCCGCGTGGTCGAAGTGCCAGACCAGGTGCGACTGTTCGGCGCTGCTCTCGAACATCTCCAGCAGCTGCTCGTAGTCGCCGCCGAGCGCGTCGACCGGGGTGATGTCCAGGCCGGTGAGGCCCAGCAGGTAGGCGCGGCGCAGGAAGTGCAGCGAGTCGTAGTCGAAGGCGGCTATCGGCTCGACCGCGCCGCTGAGGCCCGGGACGAACTCGTAGACCGGCACCTCGGGGAGCCCGTACGAGGTCAACACCGCGTTGTAGAGGGCTAGATCGTCCCGGAACGGGTTGTCGGGGCTGTGGCTCAGCACGTCCACCAGTGGGACGAGCCAGAGGTCGCAAGCCATGGCCGGCAGTTCCTCTCCGGGCGGCGGGGATCGCCCGCGGGGCGGGGCGACGACGGGGGCGGAGTCGGTACTCGGACGGCCCTTTTCGGGGGGCGCCCGGTTCGACGCCCGCTCACCCTACCGGCCCGGGGCGGTGTGCGGGTCGGGCCGTCCCCGCGGAGCCTCGGGGGCCGACGAAGGCAGCCGTCGGCCGAACCGGCCGTACGGCACCGAGCGGGGCTGCGGCACCAGGCCGAGGCCCAGGCCCAGCTCCCGGCCCAGCTCCCGGCCGACCTCGTCACCGCGCAGCGACCGCTCGCCGCGGGCCCCGCCGGGCTCGGCGGGGCCCGCGGCGGGCCGCGACAGAGGCCCGAACGCGGGCGCGGGCTCCGCGGACGACGACTCGGCCGACGAACCGGCCGACGGCTCGGACGACGACTGGGCCGGGACGGGCGGCGGCTCCGTCCCGGTGGTCTCGGCGAGCAGTCCCAGGACGGTCACCGACTCCAGCGGCTGTCCGGCCAGCTCGGCCAGCAGCCGGGCGGTGTACAGGTTGTACTCGCAGATGATCCGGTGCGCGCCGGCCAGGTCGCCTGCCTCGATCGCCTCGACCAGGTCGGGGTGGCGGTCCCAGCAGACCCCGGCCAGGCTGGGCATCTCCCGCAGGTAGGGGGCGGCGAACATCCAGGACTGCACCCGCAGCCAGTCCAGGTAGTCGGCGATCCGGCGGTTGCCGAGCAGCCCGGCGACCTCCTGCCAGAACCGGCGGTCGCAGCCCACCATCACGTCCAGGTTCCCGGCCCGGGCGGCCCGGACGGCCGCGTCGGCCCGGCGGTGCAGCGAGGGCAGCCGGCTGAGGTCGGGCAGGGACCGGCGGGCGGAGAACTGGCGGTGGAAGCTGTCGGTGAGCAGCACCCGGGACTCGAAGATCTCCAGGAAGTCGTCCCAGCACAGCTCGGGCACCGTGAAGCCGCGGTGGTGCTCGGCGCGCAGCAGTCCCTGCGCGCCGAGGTCGACCAGCGCCTCGCGGGCCGGGGTCGCGGAGACGCCGTACAGCTCGGCGATCTCCTTGACGGTGAAGTTGCGGCCGGCCTCCAGTCGGCCGGCCATCATCTCCTCCCGCAGCGCGCCGGCGATCTGCTCGCGCAGGCTGTTGCGGTGGATGACGGGGCGGGGGGAGTCGCCTGCGCCGTTGCCAGGCATGGGCGCGACCTCCTCGGGCGGGCCAACCGTGCCGGGCCTCGACGGACCGGCGGGAACACGACGAGTGCTCATCTTCTCAAACCCGCCCGGGCCACGTACGAACCAACCCTCCGAAAACGCCGGGAGCCGGGCTCCGCGCAGCGCCGGACCGGGGCCGGCGCTGCGCCGGACCGGGCTGCGCTCAGCGCTGGACCGGCGCCGGGATCCCCAGCAGGCGGTCCCGCAGCACCGGGAACTCCTGGCGCGCCTTGGCCACCTCGGCAGGGTCGAACTCGACCGTCAGCACCTGCTCCTCCGTCCCCGCCTCGGCCAGCACCCGCCCCCACGGATCCACCACGATGCTGTGCCCGGCCTGCTCCACCCCGGCGTGCGTACCCGCCGTGTTGCAGGCCAGCACGAAGGCCTGCTCCTCCACCGCTCGCGCCCGGGCCAGCAGCGTCCAGTGCTCGCGCCGCCGGGCCGGCCAGGCCGCCGGGACCACCAACAGCTGCGCGCCGGCGTCCAGCAGCGCCCGGAACAGCTCCGGGAAGCGCAGGTCGTAGCAGGTGGCCAGGCCCAGCGTGGCGAAGTCGGTGGGCGCGGTGACGATCTCCTGACCGGCGCCCATCACCACCGCCTCGCCGCTGTCGAAGCCGAAGCGGTGGATCTTGCGGTAGGTGTGCACCAGCTCGCCGTCCGGGGCGAAGAGCATCGAGGTGTTGTAGATCGGCCCGTCCGGATCGCGTTCGACGATCGAACCGGCGTGCAGCCAGACCCCGGCGGCCCGGGCGGCGGCCGCCATCGCGTCGGAGGTGGGCCCGTCCAGGCTCTCCGCGCCGTCCGACCAGAGGTCGTACGCGAAACCACCGAGCGGCCACAACTCCGGCAGGACCACCAGGTCGGCGCCCTGCTGCGCCCGTACCAGCGCCGCGGCCCTGGCCCGCCGCTCGGCGGGCGGCTCCGTGTCGGAGACCGCGAGTTGGATCAATGAAGCGCGCACAGTACCACCGTCCACGGCAAGAGACCTACGATCGTCACCCGAAAGCGCTGCCCAGCTGTCTCCCGGCAGCGTAACGTGCGGTTAGCGTGTGCGCCCGGAAGCCGGACCATCCCGACCGGCGGTGACGGCGGGGCACAGACGGCAAGGAAGCTGACGGAGGGCCGGAGATTCCCGTGACGGACAACCAGACGGTGCAGGCTTACACCGAGGCGTGGACCCAGAGCATCGAGTCCATATCGGAGCTGGTCGCCCCCCTTCCCGAGGGATCCTGGAACCGGGCCACCGAGTGCCCCGGCTGGTCCGTCCGGGACGTCGTCTCGCACGTCATCGCGGTCGAGTCCGAGCTGCTCGGCGACCCGCGCCCGATCCACTCGCTGCCGCGTGACCTCCGTCACGTGACCACCGAGTTCTCCCGCTACGTCGAACTGCCCGTCGACAAGCGCCGCTGCCACACCGCGCTGGAGATGACCGGCGAGCTGGAGTACACGATCATCCGCCGCTCCCGGGCGCTGCGGAACGCCAAGCAGACGCCCGACGAGCCGGTGCGCTGGCCGGCCGGACCGCTCGCCAGGGAGGTCCCGTACCACGAGCTGCTGCGGATGCGGGCCTTCGACGTCTGGGTGCACGAGCAGGACCTGCGCCGGGCCCTGGACGCCCCCGGCAACCTGGACGCCCCGGCCGCCCTGATCGCCCGGGACCTGCTGCTAGAGCTGCTGCCCAAGGCCGTCGCCAACAAGGCCGGCGTCCCGGCCGGGACGGCCCTGGTGCTGGACGTCACCGGCCCGGTGGAGTTCCTGCGCACCGTCCGGGTGGACGCCACCGGCCACTGCACCGTGGACGAGTCGATCAGTCTGGCCCCCGACGTCCAGCTCGCCATGGACTGGGAGACGTACCTGCGGCTCGCCTGCGGCCGCGGTCGGCCCGGGCCGGTCTCCGTCGAGGGTGACAAGGAGCTGGCCGAGCGGGTGCTGGCGAACTTCTCGGTCACCATCTGACGCCCGCGCCGCGAGAGGCCCGGGGCCGCGGTTCGGCCCCGGGCCGGTCAGCCCTGGGCCAGGTCAGCCCTGGGCCGGTTCGGCCCCGGCCGGTTCAGCCGTGGGCCGCGACCTTCCGGCGCAGCCGCAGGATCATCGCCGTGCCCACCGCCAACGGGACGTACTGCCAGCAGAACGCCCAGCGGAAAGCGGTGGCCGAGTACGCCCCGGCGCCGTCCGGGGAGAGCGCGTCCAGCAGCACGCCGATGCCGAACAGCGTGATCATCGTGCCGATGAAGCCGCCCATGTTGACGATCCCGGAGGCGGTGCCGAGCCGCTCCGAGGGGTTGCGTGAGCGCGCGTAGTCCAGGCCGACCAGCGAGGCCGGGCCGTTGCTGCCCATCACCAGGATGATTCCGACCAGCAGCCAGGTCGGCGGGTGACCGCCGGGCCAGGCCAGCACCAGCGCCCAGCCGAGCGCGGTGGCGGTGATGGTGGTGAGCACGATCGGCATCCGGGTGCGCGCCGAGGCGGAGAGCAGCCGCCCGAAGACGAAGCCGCAGGTCATGTTGGAGAGCACCAGCAGGGTCAGCAGCCCGCCGGCTCCGGCCCGGGACATGCCCTGTGCCTCGACCAGGTAGGGCAGGCCCCAGAGCAGGCCGAAGGCGTTGCCGGGGAACTGGGTGGTGAAGTGCACCCACAGGCCCAGCCGGGTGCCCGGCTCCCGCCAGCAGTCCAGCACCTGCCGACGCAGGCCCGGCCGGGTCCGCTGGTCCACCGGACGGTCCACCGATCGGTCCAGGGGCTGTACGGGGGCGGCCGGAGCCTCCTGGAGGAAGAGCGCGACCAGCGCGAACACCGCCACACCGAGCAGCGCGATCGCAGCGAAGGTGGGCGTCCAGCCCTCGCTGTGCAGCGCCTGGGCCAGCACCACGGTGGTGACCAGGTTGCCGCCCATCCCGGCCAGACCGGTCAGCTGGGCCACGAACGGGTTCCGGGCCGGCGGGAACCAGCGGGCGGCGATCCGCAGCACGCTGATGAAGGTCATCGCGTCGCCGCAGCCGAGCACCGCCCGGGAGGCCAGCGCGGGGGCGAAGGAGGAGCTGAACGCGAAGGCCAGCTGGCCGGTGCTCAGCAGCAGCACGCCGAGCAGCAGCACCCGGCGCGGACCGAACCGGTCGACCAGCAGGCCGACCGGGATCTGCATGGCCGCGTACACCAGGACCTGGAGGATCGAGAAGGTGGAGAGCGCCGAGGCGCCGATGCCGAAGCGGTCGGCGGCGTCCAGCCCTGCCACGCCGAGGCTGGTGCGGTGGATGACGGCCAGGACGTAGACGCTGACGCCCACGGACCAGGCCAGCCAGGCCGCACGGCCACCGGGCGGCGCGGGCGCGGAGACAGCCACGGGGACCGGCGCGGGGAGGGCCGGGGGCCCGGCGGCGGGGAGGGGAGCGGAGGCGGACAGGGGCGCTGCTGAAGGGGCGGGCTCCACGGTCATAGTGCGACCCAGATTAGTCATCCCATGATGGGAGGCCCAGGGCGGGGTTCGGTCGTCCGGGCGCGAACCCGCGCCCCCTCGGACCCGTGGATCCGCCGGTGCGCCACCCCGGCCTCAGCCGGTCGGCGGCCTCAACCGGGCAGCATCCTCAGCCGGTCAGCGGCCTCAGCCGGTCAGCGTCCAGGACACCGACCGGGTCATGAAGCGGTCCCGGAAGGCCTCGTCCCGCACCCAGTCGGTGGTGTCCCGGACGGTGGCCGTCACGGTGGCCGTCCGGCCCGGGGCCAGGTCCAGCCGCGCGGTGTCCAGCCAGGAGCCGTCGGCGGACTGCGACGCCACCGGGACGCCGTCCACCTTCCACTCCACCTTCAGCTGCCGCGGTCCGGTCAGCGGCAGCGGCCGGACGTCGAGCCGGGGCCGCCCGGTCACCTCGCCGGGCGGCGGCAGCGGGGCGTCGGTCGGGCGGATCTTGCGGTACAGCTCCTCGATGATCGCCTCGCGCGAGGGCAGGTTGTAGGTGCTGCCCAGGGTGCGCATGACCGAGTCCGGGGTCGGCCGGTAGAGGCCGTTGCCGCTGCGGTACGCCCCGACGGTCCCGGCGCCGTCCGGGGACACGGCGCCCAGCCAGCGCCACCACTTGGTCTGCTTCTTGCGCATGTCGTCGGCGTTGAGGGTGGAGAGGTTCGGGTAGTCGGCATCGTCGGGGGCGCTGTCGTACTCGTCGCCGAGGTCCCCCACGGTGTGCCCGATCTCGTGCTGGATGATCCGTCCGGCATCCTGGCTGCCGCCCGCCAGGGTGGTCACCCCGGTGCCGCCGGCGCCGCCGTACTCCGTGGAGTTGGCCAGCGCGATCAGGTACTGCGGCCCGGCGCCGTCCCCCGCGTACCGGGCGGTGGCGGCCTCGTCGGCGCAGAGCAGCCGGGCGGTGCCCTCGCACCAGAAGTGCATGCCGAGCGGGGTGGCCGGGTTGCGGCCTCGGCTCTCGGTCTCGGCTATCCCGGAGACCGGGGAGACCACCTCGACCCGCCTTATGTTGAAGAAGCCCTGGTAGGTGCGGAAGGGCTCGATGTCCATCAGTGCGTGCCAGGCCTTGTCGGCCTGTTGCCGGAACACGTCCTGCTCGCCCGCCGTGTAGCCGTCGCCGAGCAGGACCAGGGTGATCCGGTTGGCCGGGTCCCCGGTGCGGCGTATGTCGACGGTCGGGGCGGCCGCGGGTATCCGCTGGTCGGCGCGGAGGGCGGTGTGCGGTGGCACCGCCCGGTCGGCCGGGGCTCCCGGCCCGATCACGCCGAACGGCGAGGGGCCGGCCAGCTCCAGGGCGGCGGGGAGCAGGGCGGTGGACACCAGCACGAGCGCGGCCAGACTCCGGACGAGACGGCCAGGGTTGCCAGGCGGCATACGGGTGCGTCCTCGGGGCTCCGGTCACCCGGCGTCGCCCGGGTGGTGGAGCGGAGACGTACCCGGACCGGCGTGTCGCCCCCACCGGAGGACGCAAATGTCACCGACCTGGCCGAACGATCCGCATCCTCCCAGTCATACGGGTCATACCAACCACATCCCCGCTCAGGCCTTCCGGAAGCCCAGCACCAGATGGGTGCCCAGCCCGAACAGCAGCCCCCAGAAGGCCGAGCCGATCCCGAACAGGCTCATCCCCGAGGCGCTCGCCAGGAAGGTCACCACCGCCGCGTCCCGCCCGCGCTCCTCCGCGACCGCCGCCGCGAGGCTGCCCTGCAGCGAGGCCAGCAGCGCGACCCCGGCGATCACCGCGATCAGCTCCTTCGGCAGCCCGGTGAACAGGCTGACCAGCACCCCGCCGAAGCTGCCCACCAGCACGTACAGCACGCCCGAGGACATCCCGGCGACGTACCGGCGGCGCGGGTCCGGATGGGCCTCCGGGCCCGAGCAGATCGCCGCCGTGATCGCCGCCAGGTTCACCCCGGGCGAGCCGAACGGCGCCATCAGCATCGACACCGCGCCGGTCGAGCCGATCAGCAGCCGGTCGTCCGCCCGGTAGCCGGAGGCCCGCATCACCCCGAGGCCGGGCGCGTTCTGCGAGGCCAGCGCGACGATCGTGAGCGGCAGCGCCAGCCCCACCAGGGCCGACCAGGAGAACGCCGGCACCGTCAGCACCGGCACGGTCGGCCCGCCCGAGCCCAGGTGCAGCGGCAGCCCGACGGTGAGCGCCGCCAGCACCCCGCCGACCAGCAGCGCGACCGGTACGGCGTACCGCGGCGCGAACCGCTTGGCCAGCAGGAAGGCCGCGAAGCCGCCCACCACCAGCACCGGCGCGCTGTGCACGGCGCCGAAGATCCCGGCACCGAAGGAGAACAGGATGCCCGCGAGCATCGCGTTCACGATCCCCACCGGCACCGCCGCGATCAGCCGGCCGAACCAGCCGGTCACCCCGAACAGCGTGACCACCACCGCGCTCACCAGGAACGCCCCGACCGCCTCCCGGTACGGGTAGTCGCCCAGGCTGGTCACCAGCAGCGCGGCCCCCGGGGTGGACCAGGCGGTGATCACCGGCGTCCGGGTCCACCAGCTCAGCGCGAAGCCGCTCACCCCGCTGCCGATCGCCACCGCCCAGATCCAGGACGCGGTGTGCGCCGGATCCAGCCGTCCGGCGGCCGCCGCCGCGAGCACCACCACCAGCGGTCCCGAGAAGGACACCGCGACGCACACCAGCCCGGCCAACAGCGCCGGCCCCGACACGTCCCGCCGCAGCGACCGACGTTCCCCGCTCCCGACCGGCGCCGTTTCCGGTCTGATCGTCAGTTCATCCGTCATCCCGGAAGTATCCCGAAGCGGCCTTCCGAAGACTCCCGAAAAAAGTTTTGAATCCACCTGCAACCCCCGGCGGGGATGCGCGTCTATACGGATGAAGGCACGGAGAGCAAGACCGGCAGAGCCGGGGGGCGCTTCCGCTCGGTAAGAGCGGGGCCGGTCGTCTTCACCAACACACCGTCAGTCACATGACCCTGGGGAGTCACGTCATGCGCACGTCCGTTATCACCCGTTTTGCGAAGAACGACCGCGCCTTCTCCGGCCGCCGCCGCATCGCCGTCCTCGCCGCCACCACCGTCCTCGCCGGCGGCATCCAGTTCCTCGCCACCGACACCGCCTGGGCCTGCGGCGACAGCGACGGCGACACCACCGCCGTGACGGCCCCGGCCGCCCCGGCACAGCACGACGGCGCCTACACCGTCGGCTTCCACATGACCCCGGACGGCCAGACCATCACCGCGGGCGGCCCCAAGGTCGAGGTCGGCGTCGGCGTCACCAACTTCACCGGCGCCCCGTACCAGAACGTCTCCGCGATGCTCTCGCTGTTCAACCCGAAGGGCGGCACCAACCTCCAGGACTTCACGGTCGAGGTCGCCACCGCCGGCGGTTGGAAGCCCGTCGCCCTCCGCCACGGCTGCGACCCGACGCTCTTCACCGTCACCTCCCCCGCCACCACCACCCCGCGCCTGGAGAACGGCCGGGCAGCCGACTTCATGTTCCGCGTGGGCCTCTCCGCGAAGGCGCCGAAGGACGTGGCCGAGATCCAGGTCGGCCTGGTCGCCAAGGCTCCCGGCTTCCCGGACGTGGTCGGGGACACGCACACCTACCACGTGGCCCGGACCGCCGCCCCCGCCCAGCCGACCGCCCCGGCCACGCCCAAGCCCGCGCACACCGAGACCGCCAAGCCCGCCCCGGCCAAGCCCGCCCCGGCCGAGCCCGCTGCGGCCGAGCCCGCTGCGGACAAGACCCCCGCCAAGGCCCCGGCCGCGCCCGTCGCCACCCCCTCCGCCGCGCCGGCCGCCACCGCCCCCACCGGCACCCCGGAGCTGGCCCAGACCGGCGCATCCTCCACCAACACCTTCCTCGCCCTCTCCTCCGCCGCCCTGCTCGCCCTCGGGGCCGGCGTCCTGATCGCCGTCCGTCGACTCCGTCCCCAGCGCTGACGTCGGACGGGCGCAAACGAAGGGGCCCTCCCCCGCACGATGGTGCGGAGGAGGGCCCCTTTCGGCGTGCTGTGCGCGATCAGCCCCAGGTGATCAGGCGCTTGGGACGCTCCAGCAGGGCAGCCGTGTCGGCCAGCACCTTGGAGCCCAACTCCCCGTCCACCAGGCGGTGGTCGAAGGAGAGCGCCAGCGTGGTCACCTGACGCGGGACCACCTTGCCCTTGTGCACCCACGGCAGTTCCCGGACCGCGCCGAAGGCGAGGATGGCGGCCTCGCCCGGGTTGAGGATCGGGGTGCCGGTGTCGACGCCGAAGACGCCGACGTTGGTGATGGTGATCGTCCCGCCCTGCATGTCGGCCGGCGAGGTCTTGCCCTGGCGGGCGGTCTCGACCAGCTCGCCGAGCGAAACGGCCAGCCCCGACAGGGTCTTGGACCCGGCGTCCTTGATGTTCGGGACGATCAGGCCGCGCGGGGTGGCCGCGGCGATGCCGAGGTTCACCTGGCCCCGGATGACGATCTCCTGGGCCGCCTCGTCCCACTGCGCGTTGATCTCGGGGTGCCGCTTGACCGCGGTGAGCAGCGCCCTGGCGACCAGCAGCAGCGGGCTGACCCGGACGTCCCGGCCCAGCTCGCCGCTCTCCTTGAGCCGGCGGACGAACTTCATCGTGCGGGTCACGTCGACCTGGACGAACTCGGTGACGTGCGGGGCGGTGAAGGCCGAGGCCACCATCGCCTGCGCGGTCGCCTTGCGGACGCCCTTGATCGGCACCCGGACATCGCCCGTGGCGGACCCGGCCACGGGCACCGGCGCCGCGACCGGCTCGGTCACGGCGGCCACGGCGGCCTCCGCCACCGGGGCGGCCGGAGCGGCCTTGGCCGTGGCGTGCGCGTGCACGTCCTCGCGGGTGATCACGCCGTCCCGGCCGGTCGGGGTCACGTCGCGCAGGTCGACGCCCAGGTCCTTGGCCAGCTTGCGGACCGGCGGCTTCGCCAACGGCCGGTCCCCGGTGGGCGCTTCGGCCACCGGCGCCGGAGCAGGCGGAGCGACCGGAGCAGCCGGTGCCGGGACCGGCGTGGTCGCGGTGACCGTGGTGGTGGTCGTCCGCCGGGCCCGACGCTGGGCGACGCCGGTGCGCGGGCCGTACCCGACCAGCACCTCGCGGCGCTCCGGCTCGGCCTCCTCGGCGGGAGCCGGCGCGGCAGGCGCCGCCGCGGCGGGGGCGGGGGCGGGGGCGGCCGGAGCCGCGGCCCCCGCCTCCCCGGCGACCGCGACGGAAATGATCACGGTGCCGACGTCGACCGTCGTGCCCTCGGGGAAGTGCAGTGCCTCGACCACCCCGTTGAACGGGATGGGCAGCTCCACGGCCGCCTTGGCGGTCTCCACCTCGCAGACGACCTGCCCGTCGGTGACGGTGTCACCGGGCTTGACGTACCAGCTGAGGATCTCGGCCTCGGTGAGGCCCTCGCCCACGTCGGGCATCTTGAACTCGCGGAGCGAGCGAACTTCGGTGGTCATCTTCGCCCCCTGGATCAGTACGCGAGTGCGCGGTCGACGGCGTCGAGCACGCGGTCCAGGTCGGGGAGGAAGGCCTCCTCGACCCGGGACGGCGGGTACGGCGCGTGGTAGCCGCCGACCCGCAGGACCGGCGCCTCCAGGTGGTAGAAGCACTTCTCGGTGAGCCGGGCGGCCAGCTCGGCGCCCATGCCCAGGAAGACCGGTGCCTCGTGGACCACGACGGCGCGGCCGGTGCGCTTGACCGACTCCTCCAGGGTGGTGAAGTCCACCGGGGAGAGCGAGCGCAGGTCGACGACCTCCAGCCGGCGGCCGTCCTCCTCGGCGGCCGCGGCGGCCTCCAGGCAGACCTTGACCATCGGGCCGTACGCGATCAGCGTCGCGTCGGTGCCGGGCCGGACGATCCGGGCGTCGTGCAGGCCCAGGTCGGCGGCGTCGCCGACCTCGCCCTTGTCCCAGTAACGGCGCTTGGGCTCCAGGAAGATGACCGGGTCGTCCGACTCGATCGCCTGCCGCAGCATCCAGTGCGCGTCGTGCGCGCTGGACGGGCTGACCACGCGCAGACCGGCGGTGTGCGCGAAGTACGCCTCGTGCGACTCGCTGTGGTGCTCGACCGCGCCGATGCCGCCCGCGTACGGGATGCGGATGGTGACCGGCATCTTCACGTGTCCGAGCGCGCGGGCGTGCATCTTCGCCAGCTGGGAGACGATCTGGTCGAAGGCCGGGTAGACGAAACCGTCGAACTGGATCTCCACCACCGGGCGGTAGCCGCGCAGTGCCAGGCCGATCGCGGTGCCGACGATGCCGGACTCGGCGAGCGGGGAGTCGATCACCCGGCCCTCGCCGAAGTCCTTCTGCAGGCCGTCGGTGATCCGAAAGACGCCACCGAGCTTGCCGATGTCCTCGCCCATGAGGAGGGTCTTCGGGTCGTTCTCCAGCGACTTGCGCAGCGCCCCGTTCAGCGCCTTCGCGATGCTCAGCTGACCGGCCATCAGAGGTTCTCCCCCGCCTCGAAGGAGGCCGCGTACTCGACGTACTCGGCCCGTTCCTCATCGACCAGTGTGTGCGGCTCGCTGTACACGTGGTCGAAGATCAGGGTCGGGTCCGGGTCCGGCATGCTGCGCACGCCCTCGCGCACCCGCAGCCCCAGCTTCTCGCTCTCGGCGTCGACGGAGGCGAAGAACTCCTCGTCGGCCAGGCCCTCCTTGTCCAGGTGGGCCCGGAGCCGGGAGATCGGGTCCTTGGCCTTCCAGGCCTCGGTCTCCTCGGAGTGCCGGTAGCGGGTGGGGTCGTCGGAGGTGGTGTGGGCGCCCATCCGGTAGGTGAACGCCTCGATCAGCACCGGGCCGTTGCCGCTGCGGGCGTGGTCGAGCGCCCAGCGGGTGACCGCGAGGCAGGCCAGCACGTCGTTGCCGTCGACCCGCACGCCGGGGAAGCCGAAGCCCGAGGCGCGACGGTACAGCGGGATCTTGGTCTGGGTGGTGGTGGGCTCGGAGATCGCCCACTGGTTGTTCTGGCAGAAGAACACCACCGGCGCGTTGTAGACCGAGGCGAAGGTGAAGGCCTCGTTGACGTCGCCCTGGCTGGAGGCACCGTCGCCGAAGTACGCGATCACCGCGTCGTCGGTGCCGTCCTTGCTGATGCCCATCGCGTAACCGGTGGCGTGCAGGGCCTGCGCGCCGATCACGATGGTGTACAGGTGGAAGTTCTTCTCGTTCGGGTCCCAGCCGCCGTGGTTCACGCCGCGGAACATGCCGAGCAGGTTCAGCGGGTCGACGTCCCGGCACCAGGCCACGCCGTGCTCGCGGTAGGTGGGGAAGGCGTAGTCGCCGGTGCGCATGGCGCGGCCGGAGCCGACCTGGGCGGCCTCCTGGCCGAGCAGCGAGGCCCACAGGCCCAGCTCGCCCTGGCGCTGCAGCGCGGTGGCCTCGGCGTCGAACCGGCGCACCAGCACCAGGTCGCGGTAGAGGGAGCGCAGCTCCTCCGGAGTGGTGGTGAGGGGGTAGTCCGGGTGCTCGACCCGCTCGCCTTCCGGCGTGAGCAACTGGACGAGCTCCGGCTGGGCGTCCGTACCCGTGGCGCGGAGGGTGTCAGGAACAGCGGGGGCCGCCTTCTTGCGAGCCCTCGCCGTGCTTTTGACGGTCACGTTCACTCCTCGGTCTGTCCGGCCGCCCGGGGTCGCCGGTGACCGGTCCGGTCACCGCCTCGCGGGGCGCGCGTGGGTGTGCGCACCTACTGCGGGGCAGGTGGTGATCCTGTTCCGACGGCGTCCCTCACGAGAACGTTACCCAGCGTCCGCCCTTGGCGCGCTTGCGCTAGGACGTCCTACTTGTTCAGGGCCTACAACCCCGAGGGTGCCGCGCTCGGACCGCCGTCGGAAGGGTGGGGGTGACGGGCGACGTGACGCAGCTCTCAATTCGAGCGCCTTCAGGACACCAGCGCACGTTATCCGGGCAGACGCCCGTACGTAAGGGGGTTCTCGGTATCGGTTTCGGTGACTCTGGCCGGATCACGTCGTCACGGCGTTGCGAGTGATAGGTCTTTCGTATGGCGATATGGGAGGCTTTGGACGTGACTGACAACGGACAAATCAGGGTATTCCTGCTCGATGACCACGAGGTCGTCCGGCGGGGTGTGCACGATCTACTCTCGGTCGAGGACGACATCGAGGTGGTCGGCGAGGCCGGCACGGCCGCCGAGGCGCTCACCCGGATCCCCGCGGTCCACCCCGACGTCGCGGTGCTCGACGTCCGGCTGCCGGACGGCAACGGGGTCGAGGTCTGCCGCGAGATCCGGTCCCGGCTGCCGGACATCAAGTGCCTGATGCTGACCTCGTTCTCGGACGACGAGGCGCTGTTCGACTCGATCATGGCGGGCGCCTCCGGCTACGTCCTGAAGGCGATCCGCGGCACCGACCTGATCACCGCCGTCCGGGACGTCGCGGCCGGCCGCTCGCTGCTCGACCCGGTCGCCACCAGCCGGGTGCTCGCCCGACTGCGCGACGGCGGCGAGAAGGAGGACGAACGGCTGGCCCAACTCACCAAGCAGGAGCGGCGGATCCTCGATCTGATCGGCGAGGGGATGACCAATCGTCAGATCGGCAACGAGTTGCACCTGGCCGAGAAAACGGTGAAGAACTACGTCTCCAGTCTGCTCGCCAAGATGGGCATGGAGCGACGCACCCAAGCGGCGGCCTTCGTGGCGCGGCACCAGGCCGACCACCAGCACTGACGTGGAAGTTTCACAGGTCTGACGGTTTGTCAAGGGCCCCCGCCAGGGGGCCATAACCTCTGGCTGTGACTTTCAGCCAGACCCTCGCCTGCGCCCCGGCCCGCCCCGACCTCTCCGCACCGCCGATGGGGACCCTCAGCCCGCCCGTCCCGCACACCGCGCTCGCCGAGGTCCTGACCCGCTACCGGGTGGGGCGCCTGCTGACCGCCGAACCGGTCGCCGAAGGCCTGCTGAACCGGGGGTACCGGGTCATCACCGAGGCCGGTCCGTACTTCCTGAAGTGCTACGTCGACACCGCCACCGCCAGCCGTCCCAAGATCTTCGCCCACCACCGCGCGATGGCCGCGCTGAACACCCTCGGACTGCCCGTCGCACCCCCGCTGGCCTGCGCCGGACGCTCGGGCACGATGGCCGGCTGGGGCGGCCGGCTGTTCGCGCTGTTCCCGTGGACCGACGGCCGACACCGGCACGGTACCGAGCTCGACCTCCCGCAGTGCGAGGCGCTCGGCGCGCTGCTCGGCCGGCTGCACGGCGCGCTCGACGATGTCTGCGCCCCCTTCGACCCGCCCGCCGGCTACCGCAGCGCCGACCCCGCCGACAGCGCCGAACTCGCCCGTGACCTGCGGCGCCGCGCCCGCGAGCACCGCCCGTACGGGGAACTGGACGCGCTCGTCCAGCAACGGCTCACGGAACGGCTGGAACTGCTCGCCGAACACGCCCACCGCCGCCCCGCCCCGCAGGCCGCCCCGCCCACCGGCTGGACCCACGGCGACTTCCACGGCCTCAACCTGCTGTACGACGACGACCCGGCGGGCGGCCGGGTGGCCGCCGTCCTGGACTGGGACAAGCTCGGCCCGCAGCCGCGCGCCGAGGAGGCCGTCCGGGCCGCCACCCTGCTGTTCAACGACCGGGCATCGGGCGTCCTCGACCTGGTCCGGGTCCGCCGCTACTCCCAGGCCTACCGGGCCTCCGGCGCCGCCACCTCCGAGCACCTGGCCGCCGCCGCCCACCGGGTGTGGTGGGAGCGGCTGAACGACTTCTGGATGCTGCAGTGGCGCTACCAGCGGGCCGACCACCGGGCCGACCCGCTCTACCCCGCCTCGGCGGGCCAGCTGGCGTGGTGGTGCCAGGAGTACGAGCAGGTCCTGGACGCCTTCGCCAACTGACCGGCTCAGCCGAGGGTCGGCGGCGAGATCGGCCCCTTCGTGGAGCTCGGCGGGGCCGGGTTGGTGGGCGTGCCGCCCCCGCCGCCCGGGGTCGACGTGGACCCCCCGGTCGACCCGCCGGTCGGAGTCGCCGACGAGCTGCCCGTCGCGGAGTGGGTGGGGGTCGGCGTCGGCGTCGGAGTCGGCGTGTGCTTGCCCGAACTCGCCGACGGCGACATGTTGTTGCCGCTGTTCCCGGTGTTGTTCCCGCTGTTGTTGCCGGGCTCGGTCGGCTGCTGCGGCTTCCTGCTGCCGGAGACCGACGCCGGCGGGCTCGGCAGACCGCTCTGGGTCGGCGTGGTCGGCTCGGTCGTGCTGACCACCGGCTCGGGCGTCGGAGGCAGGACGTGGTCCTTGGTGCCACCGTTGTCGGCGCCGCTGAGCGCGAACGCGATTCCGGCACCGGCCGCGACCAGCACCGCGATGGCGCCGGCCACCCAGGCCCACGGCCCGCGCCGCCGACCGTGCCCGTCGTCGCCGTCGCCCTCGCCGCCACCGCCGTACAGGCCGCCGCCCCCCGAGTAGGAGGTCGCGGGGGTGGAGCCGCCCGCCCCCTGGTAGGGCAGCACGGAGGTCTGGTCGCCCGGGCGGACCACGCCGAAGGCCGCCGTGGCCGCCGCCTGGTCCGGCCGGAGCACCTGGGTCGCGCCGGTGTCGCCGGGGGCCCCGCCCGCGCCGACCCAGCCGGCCCCGGCCGCGCCGTGCATCTCGCGCAGCGCGTGCTGCAGGTGGGCACGGAACTCGTCGGCGTCCTGGAAGCGGTCGTCCGGGTTCTTGGCGAGCGAGCGCAGCACCAGCGGGTCGAGGCCGACCGGCACCCGGCCGTTGGCCTGCGAGGGCGGCATCGGCAGGTCCTGGACGTGCTGGTAGACCACCGAGAGCGGGGTGTCGCCGGTGAACGGCGGGCGCAGCGTGAGCAGTTCGAACAGCATGCAGCCGGCCGCGTACAGGTCGGAGCGGTGGTCGACCGGCTTGCCCAGCGCCTGCTCGGGCGAGAGGTACTGCGGGGTGCCCATGACCATGCCGGTCTGGGTCATCGTGGTGGCCCCGCCGGTCAGCGCCCGGGCGATGCCGAAGTCCATCACCTTGACCGCGCCGGCGGTCGTGATGATCACGTTGGCGGGCTTGATGTCGCGGTGGACGATGCCGTGCCGGTGGCTGTAGGCGAGCGCCTCCAGCACCCCGGCGATGATGATCAGCGCCTGGTCGACCGGCGGCGCCTCCTCGTCCGCCAGCAGCTCGCGGACGGTCCGGCCCTCGACCAGCTCCATCACGATGTACGGCGTGGACTCGTCCCCGACGTACTCCTCGCCGGTGTCGTAGACCGAGACGATCGAGTGGTGGTTGAGCGCCGCGACCGCGTGCGCCTCGCGGGTGAACCGCAGCCGGGCGACGTCGTCCTGGGCCAGCTCGCCGCGCAGCAGCTTGACGGCGACGGTGCGGCCCAGCCGCACGTCCTCGGCGGCGAACACCTCGGCCATGCCGCCGCGGCCCAGCCGGTGGGTCAGCCGGTAGCGGCCGTCGCCGACGGTGCCCAGCGGTGCGGCGGTGCCGCGACCGGGGGTGTGCGGGCCGCCGGAGCCGAAGACGGGCGGCAGCGCCGAGGTCGCGGCATCGCTGCCGGGCTCGGGAATCCTCGGCGTCCCGCCGGTCCGGCCGGCCGCTCGGGCACCCGCGTCGTCATCCGGCTGCTGCGTCTGTGCCATCGCTCCTCGCCCCGGGCGTTCGCTCGGATCGCGGTGCCCTGTCGCCTACGTATCCCCGAACGCTACCGCTTCCGGCGCGCAGCCGTGGCACCCGTGAACCGGTCGGAATCCGTCAGAGCCGGCCATTCCGGTCGGCCGGCAGGTCGACCACCAGGACGTTCGCCGGACGCTCGGCGTGGCCGAACTTGCCATTCGTCTTCTTGTCGGCGTTGTTGACCACGATCGCGATGATGATGCCGGCCAGCACGAGCACGCCGACGATGATCCCGACCACGACCACGGCCGTCGAGCAGCCACCGCCGCCGGACGCCTTCGGCTGCTGGTACGGCGGCATCGGCTGCGGCGGCGGGGTGTGCGCCTGCTGGGCGAAGGGGTGCGGGGTGTGCGGGGCCTGCGGACGCGGCGTCTGGTAGGCCGGCGGCGGCGTCTGGTACTGCGGCTGCTGCCCCTGCTGGAGGTACTGCGGGTGCGGGGTGTGCGGGGCCTGCGGACGCGGCGTCTGGTAGGCCGGCGGCGGCGTCTGGTACTGCGGCTGCTGCCCCTGCTGCGGGTACTGCGGCGGCGGCGTGTGCGGAGCCTGCGGGGCGGCGTGCACCGAACGCGGGCCCTCGTTGATCACCAGCGGGGTGCTGGCCTGCAGCTTGTGCCCGCTGCCGCCGCCCTTCGCGGCCTCGATCAGCCGCTCCGCCTCGTCCCGCATCGCCGCCGCGCTCTGGAACCGGTGCGCCGGGTCCTTGCGCAGCGCCTGGGCGACGAAGGCGTCCACCTCGGGGGTGACCGAGCGGTTGAGGGCGGAGGGCGCCGGCGGCTCCTCCTGGACGTGCTTGTAGGCGATCGAGAACGCCGAGTCGCCGTCGAAGACCAGCTGGCCGGTGAGCATCTCGAAGAGCATCACGCCGACCGAGTACAGGTCGGAGCGGGCGTCCACCGGCTTGCCGAGCGCCTGCTCGGGCGAGAGGTACTGCGGGGTGCCGACCACCATGCCGGTCTGCGTCATCGACGTGACGCCGGACTCCAGCGCCCGGGCGATGCCGAAGTCCATGACCTTGACATTGCCCTTGCGGTCGAACATGACGTTGCCGGGCTTGATGTCGCGGTGCACCAGGCCCATGTCGTGCGAGGCCTCCAGCGCGTTCAGCACGCCGACGGTGACCTTCAGGGCCGCCTCGGTCGGCATCGCGCCGTACTGGCCGATCGCCTCGTTGATCGCCTCGCGCAGGCCCTGGCCGTCGATCAGCTGCATGACGATGTACGGCGTGCTGGAGCCGTCCGGGGCGATGTCCTCGCCGCTGTCGTACACCGTGACGATGTTCGGGTGCTCCAGCCGGGCCACTGCCTGGGCCTCGCGGCGGAACCGCTCCTTGAACGAGTCGTCCCGGCCCAGTTCGCTGTGCATGCTCTTCAGCGCGACCTGCCGGTCCAGCACGCTGTCGTAGGCGAGGTGCACGGACGCCATGCCGCCTTCGCCCAGCAGCCGCTGCAGCACATAACGGCCGTTGCCCAGGGAGAAGCCCTCGACCGCCGCGTTGCCGTGCTCGCTCATGGTCCTCTGCTCCCCCTCGGCGCGGCCGTGCTGCCGCAACCCGTGACGTTCGGTCTCGTCCGTGCTGGTGGGCCCGGCCCGCTGGCCTGGCGGACCCCTGTCGCGGCGGCCCGACCGGCCTGCGACAGGGGTCAGGGTATCGGCTCGCGCCGACGGTGATCGGCCCAGGGCCGCTCCTGGGCCCGGGCCGTCGGCGCCGGATCCCGGCGACGCGGCCCGGGACGGGTCGTCGTGGTACGTCCGGTCCGGCGGCCGCCGGACCTGCCGCCGGGTACCGGACTACAGGTACGGGCCGGAGCGGATGCCGCGGCCCTGGCCCGGCTCGTCCTCGTCCTGGTCCCCGCCGTGCAGACCCGGCGGCAGCGCCCGCCGCATCTGCTCCAGCTGGGCCCGGGCCGCCATCTGCTGGGCGAACAGCGCGGTCTGGATGCCGTGGAACAGGCCCTCCAGCCAGCCGACCAGCTGGGCCTGGGCGATCCGCAGCTCGGCCTCGGTCGGGATGGTGTCCTCGGTGAACGGCAGCGACAGCCGCTCCAGCTCGGCGACCAGCTCCGGGGCCAGGCCGAGTTCGAGCTCCTTGATCGAGCTCGCGTGGATGTCCTTCAGCCGGACCCGGCTCGCCTCGTCGAGGGGCGCCGCCCGGACCTCCTCCAACAGCTGCTTGATCATGCTGCCGATGCGCATGACCTTGGCGGGCTGCTCGACCATCTCGGTCACCGGGAGCTCGCGCGGCATGTCGATGTCGTCGTCCCCCTCCCCCGCCGGGCCGGCGAAGCCCTGGCCCACGGGCATCCCGTCCGGTCCGACGATCAGCACCTTCTGGCCGTCCTGCGACTGCCCGCCGGCGGCCTGGTAGGGCTCCTGCGACGAGCGCTCGTTCATCGGATTCGTCATGAACAACATTCTCTCTCACTGGGGTTGGTCGGGCGGAAGCCCCCGTTCGTCCCGCCGTCCTGCGCCACCCCTGACGACGGTACGCCCCCACGCGCCGCGCGGGAATCCGTACGGGTACTCAGATCCCGCGCCCCGCGGGCCGGCCGCCCACCACCGCCCCCACCCCACGGAACCCGCACCGAACCTCCACCCCCACCGGAGGCCGCCGCCCCGGCTCAGCCCTTCCGCAGCCGCACGCCGATCAGCCCCAGGCCGCAGCCGATCAGCCCGAGGCCGACGCCGAGCGGGAGCTGGGTCGTGGAGGCGTCCTGCCAGCGGGCGGGGAGGACGATCGGGAGGCCGGCGGCCGCGACGGGCCGACCGGAGGCGGCCGTGACGGCGTCCGGTGCGACGGCGTCGCCGGGGGCCGCCGACTCCGGGGCGCCCGGGTCGGCCTGGTCGGCCACCGGCTGGTCGGCCTTGACGCCCTGGTCCGGGGCCTGCTCGGGAGCCTGGTCGACGGCCTGGCCAGGGGCCTGGTCGGTCGCCTGGTCCGGGGCCTGGTCCGGGGCCTGTTCCACGGTGGCGTCGGGCCGTTCCGGCAGGGACGCCGGGCGGTGCCGGTGGGCTCGGGGGCCGTCGCCGTCCTGGTGCGGGCGGGGTGCCGGGTGCTGCGGCGGCGCGGCCGCCGGCCTGGGCGCGGTCGAGGACTCCGGCGCCGTCGCCGCCGCGCTCGGCGCCCCTGCCGCGAGGTCCGGGGTCGGAGCAGGGGCGGAGGAACGAGGCGGGAGAGGAAGTGAAGGAGAAGGCGAAGGGAAAGGCGTCACCCCCGTCGAGGGCGAGGGCATCGCCACCGCCGCCGACGCGGCGGCCAGGGGGAGCGTGAGCCCCAGCACGGCCGCCGCGAACAGCCGCTGGGCGCGGCCCGGGCCGGAGCGGCGACGGGTACGACGGTGGTGCGGCGCTACGGGCAGCGGCCCGAGGTGTGCGTGCGGTGATGCGGCCACGGTCGGAGTCCTTCCGACGGCCGGCCGCGCCCGGGGGCGGGGTCGGCGGCGGGACAGCTCCGGACCAGCCTCGCACGATCCGATAATTCAGGCATTTCGGACATTCGAAGAGCCGCCCGCCCATCACCCAGGCCACCGCATCACCCCGGCCGCTCCTCAGACCGGCCGCCCCTCAGGCCCGCAGCACGACCTTCCCGACCTGCTCCCCGGCCTCCAGCACCCGGTGCCCCTCGCCCGCGTCGGTCAGCGGCAGCACCCGGTCCACCACCGGCTTCACCACCCCGGACTCGACCAACGGCCACACGTGCTCCCGCACCGCCGCCACGATCGCCGCCTTCTCCGCCAGCGGCCGCCCGCGCAGGTTGGTGGCGATCACCGCCGCCCGCTTGCGCAGCAGCGCGTTGAGGTCGAGCTCGCCCTTCACCCCGCCCTGCAGCCCGATGATCACCAGTCGCCCGTTGACCGCCAGCGCGTCCACGTTCCGCTGCAGGTACTTGGCGCCCATGATGTCCAGGATCACGTCCGCCCCGGCTCCGTCGGTGGCCTCCCGGAGCGCCTCGACGAAGTCCTGCTCGCGGTAGTCGATCGCGATGTCCGCACCCAGTTCGGTGCACCGGGCCAGCTTCTCGGCGCTGCCCGCGGTGACCGCGACCCGCGCGCCGATCGCCTTGGCCAGCTGGATCGCCATGGTCCCGATGCCGCTCGCGCCGCCGTGCAGCAGCACGGTCTCGCCGGGCCGCAGGTGCGCGGTGAGGAAGACGTTGGACCACACCGTGCAGGCGACCTCCGGCAGCGCCGCGGCCTGCTCGGGGCTCAGCCCCTTGGGCACCGGCAGCAGCTGCCCGGTCGGCACCGCGACCCGCTCCGCGTAGCCGCCGCCGACCAGCAGCGCGCACACCTCGTCGCCGACCGCCCAGCCGGACACCCCCGGCCCGAGCGCGACGATCCGCCCGGCGCACTCCAGCCCCGGGTAGGGCGAGGCGCCGGGCGGCGGGTTGTAGAAGCCCTGCCGCTGGAGCAGGTCGGCACGGTTGACGGCGGTGGCCGCCACCTCGACCAGGACCTCGCCCTCGCCGGGCACCGGGTCGGGCACCTCGGCCCACACCAGTGCCTCGGGGCCGCCGGGTACGGGAATCGTCATCGCATGCATGTCCCGAACCTACTGCGCGTCAGGGCGCTCCGCGGGGCAGGGCCCGCGTCAGCCGGTCGACTTGATGACGATCACCCGGTCGGTGAGCTGCGGCACGGCGGCCTCCGGCTCGGTGTAGTTGATCACCCGCCGGCCGCGGACCACCGCGACCACCAGGTCCTCGCACCGGCGCGGGCTCTGCCCGGCCTCGGCCCGGGTGACCGGGCGCTCCACCACGTCCAGCCCGTTGCCGTACGTCAGCAGGTCCTCCATCACCGCCCCGGCGTGCGGACTGGGCATCGACAGCCCGAGCAGCCGTCCGGCCGAACTGGAGCTGGTGACCACGACGTCGGCGCCGCTCTGTCGCAGCAGCGGGGCGTTCTCGTCCTCCCGCACGGCGGCGACCACGGTGGCGTTGCGGTTCAGCTGGCGTGCCGTCAGCGTGATCAGCACGGCGGTGTCGTCCCGCTCCGGTGCGACCACCACCCGGGCCGCCGTGGGCAGGGCGGCGCGCACCAGCGTGTCGGTGCGGGTGGCGTCGCCGACCACCCCGACCAGGCCGTGCTGCGCGGCGTGGTCGATCACCTTGCGCTGCGGGTCGACGACGACGATCTCCTCCTTCTTCACCCCCTGCCCGAGCAGGGTGTCGACGGCGCTGCGGCCCTTCGTCCCGTACCCGATGACGACGGTGTGCTCGCGCACGGTGGACCTCCAGCGGTTCAACCGCCATTGCAGGCGGGTCCGTTCGGTGAGCACCTCCAGCGTGGTGCCGACCAGGATGATCAGGAACAGCACGCGCAGCGGGGTGACCACGAAGATGTTGGTGAGCCGGGCGCCGTCGCTGAACGGGGTGATGTCGCCGTACCCGGTGGTGGAGAGCGTCACGGTCGCGTAGTACGCCGCGTCGAGGAAGCTGAGCCCGCCGCCGGCGTTGTCGTTGTAGCCGTCCCGGTCGACGTAGACGATCAGCGTGGTGGCGACCAGGACGGCGAGCGCCAGCAGCAGCCGGAAGCCGACCTGCCGTACGGCGGGCTCGGACCGGCGGGCGGGCAGCACGATCCCGGCGTCCGCCCACGGCTCGGTGCCCGGCGCCCGAGTGCCCCGCAGGCGGCTCATGCGCCGGCCCGGCTTTCCCCGCTCACGGCACCTCCAGCAGCTCGACCGTCCCCCCGGCCGCCACTCCGCCGGGCGGGACCACGGCCAGCGCCTCGGCCCGGGCGAGCCCGCGCAGCATCGCGGGCCCGTCGAAGGCGAGCGGGACGACGCCCTCGGCCGTGCGCCGGACGGGCTGCAGCCGGGTGTCCGCCGGGTGCCCGGGCAGTGCGGCCGCGGCGGGCGCGAGGGCGGGGGCACCGGCGGCCCGTCCGCTGCGGGCGTGCAGCAGGGGCAGGGTGAGCGTGACCATGCCGGCGACGGCGGCCAGCGGGTTGCCCGGCAGGCCGACGAGGTGGCGCCCGCCGGGGAGTTCGGCCAGCAGCATGGGGTGCCCCGGCCGGACCGCGACGCCGTCCACCAGCAGCCGGGCGCCGGCCTCGTCGAGCGCCCGGTGCAGGAAGTCGACCGGCCCGGCGGCCGTCCCGCCGGTGGTGACCACGATGTCGGCGGTGGAGTGCCGCAGCGCGTCCCGGAGCAGTCCGAAGTCGTCGCGCACGTACCGCACGTCGGCGACCTCGGCGCCGGCGGCCCGCAGCCAGGGCAGCAGCAGCGGCCCGAGCGCGTCCCGGACCAGGCCCGGGCCGGGGATCCCGGATGCGAGCAACTCGTCACCCAGGACGAGCAGTTGGACGACCGGACGGCGGCGGACGACCAGTCGGTCGTGGCCGCAGGCGGCGGCCAGGCCCAGCACGGCCGGCCCGACCAGGGTGCCCTCCGGCAGCAGCTCCTCGCCCCGGCGGCACTCCTGGCCGCGGGGCCGGACGTCCTGGCCGGTGGTCAACTGTCGGGGGCCGCAGTCGCGCAGCAGCGTGCCGTCCGTCCGCCCGTGCTCGCGGCGCAGGACGGCGGTGGCCCCGGACGGCAGTTGGGCGCCGGTGGCGATCTCCACGGCGGTGCCGTCGGCCAGCGGCGCCGGCTCGGCCGGTCCGGCCAGCACCCGGCCGGCGACCCGCCACGGGCCGGGCCCGGCGACCGCCCAGCCGTCCATCGCGGAGGTGTCGAAGGCGGGCAGGTCGGTCAGCGCACCGAGCGGCTCGGCGAGGGTGTGGCCGAGCGCCTCGGCCAGCGGCAGCCCGATCCCGGGCAGCGGGCGCAGCCCGGCCCGGCGCGCGGTCTCGCGGGCCCGGGGCCAGCCGGACACGGCGGGGCCGGTGGACGGGGCGGTCACGGTCGTCTGCCCGACGGCGCTCACCGCTCGCCCGGCCGGTCGGCGGCGCCCCACCCCTCGGCGAGGGCCTCGGTCCGTCGGGCGGCCTCGGCGACGGCCTCCGACCCGCCGCCCCGCTGGGCGGCGGCGTAGCCGATCAGGAAGGCGGTCAGCGGCGCGGCCGGCCGGGCCACCCCGTGCGCGACCACCCGGGCCATGTCGAGCAGACCTCGGACGTCCACGTCCAGGTCGATGCCCAGGTCGGCCTTGACCTCGGCGATCCAGTCATCCAGCGTGCGCTCCATGCGCCCATGCTGCCTGATCGGCGGTTTCCCGGAGGTGTTCGCCCCGTGTGCGGGGCGCGTCATTTCGCTCACAGCCCGGTGACCGGCGTCGTGCGGCTCAGTTCCGGTCGCGTTCCCGGGCCTGCTCCAGGTCCTCCCAGGTGTCGCAGTCGTACGCGACGTTGTCGGTGTCGGCGACCCGCAGGTGCGCCAGCCCGCCGACCAGGCGGCGCAGCGGCCGGCCCGCCGGGTCGCCGAGGGCGGCCAGCGCGGCGCGCAGCGGGGCGGTGCGGTACGCGGCGGCGAGCGGCTGGTCGCGGCCTCCCGCGTCGACCAGCACGGCGGCGTCCACGGTCGGCCCGGCCCCGTCCAGGGCGGCGGCCAGCCGGTGCACGGTCCGCCGGTCCAGGAACGGCAGGTCGGCGGCGAGCAGCAGCACGGTGTCCGCGGTGACCAGGTCGAGCCCGGCCGCGACGGCGGCGACCGGCCCGCCGCCGGGCGGCTGCTCCCTGGTCCAGCGGACGCCGGTGCGCGCGGTCGGCCGGACCGGGCCGACCACGACGGTGGTGCGGGCGTCCGCGCAGGCGGCGAGCACCCGGTCGAGCAGGGTGGTCTCGCCCACGGTCAGGCCGGGCTTGTCGGCCCCGCCGAGGCGCCGGGCGGCCCCGCCCGCCGGAACGATCACGTCGTACGGCGTCATGCGGCCAGTATCCGCCCGGCCGCGGCGGACCCTAGTCGGCCGGGTCGTCCTCGACGATCTCGGCGTCGATGATCTCCGACTCGACGATCTCCGCGTCGACGATCTCCGCGCCGATGGTTCCGTTCTCCTCCGCCGACCGGGCGGTGTTGGCCGCCGCGCCCAGTTCCAGGATGGCCGGCAGCGTCAGCTCCCCGTACCGCCGGTTCATCGCGGTGACCAGCGCCTCCGGGTCGTGCGGGTGCTCGGCCAGCAGCCGGTCGAAGTCCTGCAGGTACTCGCCGGTGAAGGCGAGCACCCGGGCCGTGTCGTCGCCCTGGTCGGGGGCCCGGTGCCCGGCGATCACCCGGTCCGCGCCGAGGTCGGCGATCCGGCCGAGGTTGTGCCCCCAGGTGGTGCGCTGGGCCGGGGTGGTGTCGGCGGTCCAGACGTGGGTGCCGTTGTAGACGAAGTCCCCGGCGATCACGGTCCGGATGCTCGGCACGTGGACGACCGTGGAGTTCCCGCAGTCGCCCTGGCCGAGCAGCAGGACGGGGATCACCTGGCGGTCCAGCATGAGCGGCTGCGGCAGCAGCGGGGCGGGGATCAGCGGGTGGTCCGGGATGTCGTCGCCGTACACCGGCTTCCACTGCGCGACCTTGGCGGCGGCGGTGCGCCGGATGCCCTCGACCACCGCCGGCGCGGCCAGCAGCCGTGCGTCGGGGAAGAGCTTCAGCACCTCCTCGGCGCCGAAGTAGTGGTCGGGGTGCTGGTGGGTGACCACGATGGCGAGGAGCCGGCGGCCCTTGCCGGCGATCCACTCGGCCAGTTCGCGTCCGGCGCTGCGGGTGAGCTGGGCGTCCACCAGGATCGCGGCCTGCTCGCCGAGGATCAGCGCGGAGGTGGCGAAGAAGGCCGACTCGGGGCCGGTGAAGACGGCGACCTCCAGCGGCCGGGCGGGCCGCTCGGCCTCCGGGAACGCTGCGGGTGAGGTGTCCGCGGGCTCCGCGCCGGCGCTCTCCTCGGGCGGGGACGACGTCACGGGCTGCTCCCTCTGCACGGCGGTCGGATTTCCTGCGCCCTCAGCATGGGAGTACCGGTGCCCGATTCCACGGAAGGCGCGCCCGGCTGGGCGCGCCATCCGGCTCACGTCACGCCGTGGCTCAGGCGGCGAGCTCCTTGGCCCGGCGGGCGGCCTGCTCCAGGGCCCGGGCCTTGGACTCGGCGGCGTTCGGGATGAACTCGGCCAGCGCCGGGACGACCGGGGCCATGGTGAACTCCGGGACGATGAAGTCGACCTCCAGGCCGAGCGCGGTCAGCACCTTCTCCAGGTAGGTGGTGACGAACTCGAACGGCTCGCGCGGGGCGCCGGGCGCGTACGAGCCGCCACGGGAGGCGACCACGGTGACCGGGGTGCCCTTGGCGGAAGGCGCCTCGCCGGCGGTGCGGCCGACCAGGATCACCTGGTCCAGCCAGGCCTTGAGGGTCGACGGGATCGTGAAGTTGTACATCGGGCTGCCGATCAGCACGGCGTCGGCCCGCTCCAGCTCGCCCATCAGCTCCTCGCGCAGCGCGAAGGCGGCGGCCTGTTCGGCGCTGTGGGTCTCGGCCGGGGCGAATCCGGCACTGATGCCGTGCACGTCCAGGTGCGGGATCGGGTCGGCGGCGAGGTCGTGGTAGATCACCGTGCCCTCGGGGTGCTGGGCCTGCCAGGCGGCCCGGAAGGCGGCGGTGACCTCGCGGGAGACGGAGCCGTCGGCGACCGCGGAGGAGTCGATGTGCAGAAGCGTGGGCATGGCTGACCTCCAGAGAATTAGTAGCTGCTGTTTTCGCTGCAGCTGCAAGTAAGGTAGCAGCTTACTTTTCTGCAGTCACTAGTGACGGTCGAGTACGCTGGATCCATGGCCCAGCACGAGGTAGTCACCGACGGAGCCCCGACCGCCACCGACGCGTGCGACGTCGCGGCCCACGGCGCCTGCCAGAACATCGACCTGGCCCTCGGCCGGGTGTTCACCCTGCTCGGCAAGCGCTGGACCGGCATGCTGCTGGGCGTGCTCAACAACAGCGGCCCGGCCTACTTCTCCGAACTGCGCCGCGCCGTCCCGGGCATCAGCGAGCGGATGCTCTCCGACCGGCTGACCGAGTTGGCCGAGGCCGGGCTGCTGGTCCGCGAGGTCGACGCCGGCCCGCCGCTGCGAGTCAGCTACCGGCTCACCGAGAGCGGCGTCGCGCTCAAGCCCGCCCTCCACGAACTGGCCGTCTGGGCCGACCGCCACCTGCCCGAGAGCGCCCTCAAGAGCGGCGGCTGCTGACCCTCGGGGCCGTCCGCCCCCGGACGTCCCGCCCCTGGAGATTCCGTCCCCGGACATGCGGAAGGGCCCGCCTGCTGTCACCAGCAGACGGGCCCTTCACCCGAGCGAATCGGTCAGTCGTTCAGCGCTTCTTCGCACCGCGCAGCCGGGCCAGCCGGTCGGCGAGACCCCAGGAGGTCACCCGCCACAGCGCCTCGACCACGATGCTGCGGCTCATCTTGGACGCGCCCAGCTCGCGCTCGACGAAGGTGATCGGCACCTCGGCGACCTTGAACCCGGCCTTCACCGTGCGCCAGGCCAGGTCGACCTGGAAGCAGTACCCGGCCGAGGCGACCTCGTCCATGCCCAGGCCCAGCAGGGTCTCCTTGCGGAACGCCCGGTAGCCGCCGGTGACGTCCTTGATCGGCACGCCCAGCATCAGCCGGGAGTACGTCGAGCCGCCGCGCGAGAGCAGCAGCCGCGACTTCGGCCAGTTCACCACCCGGCCGCCCGGCACCCAGCGCGAGCCCAGCACCAGGTCGGCGCCGCGCAGCGCGCCCAGCAGCCGGTCCAGCTCCTCGGGCTGGTGCGAGCCGTCCGCGTCCATCTCGACCAGGACGTCGTAACCGTTGTCGATGCCCCAGCGGAAGCCCGCGAGGTAGGCGGCGCCCAGGCCCTCCTTGCCCTTGCGGTGCATGACGTGCACGTGGGGGTCCTCGACGGCCAGCTTGTCGGCGAGCTCACCGGTGCCGTCGGGGCTGTTGTCGTCGGCGACCAGGACGTGCGCCTCGGGCACCGCGGCACGGACCCGGCCGACGATCCGCTCGACGTTCTCCGCCTCGTTGTAGGTCGGGATGATCACCAGGACCCTGCCGAGATCAGCAAAACTCTGCTGGTTCACGGTCACGTACAAACCTCTCGGCCGATGGCGGGGAATCTCAGAACACCGTCGCCCGCACTCTGGAACGCGGCTCCACCGGCAGCCCTCCGGCGGGGTGACCACGATGGAGAACTGCGCGCAGGGCGGAGACTACTGCGTCCTGGCATCCTACTACCGCGCCCGGGAACCACCGGTCCGACCACGGCACTCCCACCTGACGCCCACCGTTTCCCCGTGGGTGACACCGTTCGGCTAGGGTCGATGCCCTTGCCCGTGCCCGGACCGCCCGCACCGCCGGGCCCGCCCCCGGCGATCCGGCACACCCGCCAGACAGCGAAGGAGTAGGACCGCGCGCATGGACAGGCTCGTCAACACCGTCCGCCCGTACGCCTGGGGGTCGCTCACGGCCCTGCCCGAGCTGCTCGGGCAGCAGCCGACCGGGGAACCGCAGGCCGAGCTGTGGATGGGCGCCCACCCCGGCGACCCGTCCCGCGCCGACCGCGGGGACGGCCCGCGCCGGCTGGACGAACTGATCGCGGCCGACCCCGAGGGCGAGCTGGGCGCCGCGAGCGTGGCCCGGTTCGGCCCGACCCTGCCGTTCCTCTTCAAGGTCCTCGCCGCGGGCACCCCGCTGTCCATCCAGGCCCACCCCACGCTCGACCAGGCCCGCGCCGGCTTCGCCGCCGAGAACGCCCTCGGCATCCCGCTGGACGCCCCCGAGCGCAGCTACCGCGACGCCAACCACAAGCCCGAAATGGTCTGCGCGCTGGGCGAGTTCGAGGGCCTGTGCGGCTTCCGCCGGCCCGCCGAGGCGGCCGAGCTGATGGCCCGGCTCGGGGTGCCCGGACTGGACCCGCTGATCGACCTGCTGTGCGTCGAGGACGAGTCCGAGGCGCTGCGCGGCACGCTGGCCGCCATCCTCACCATGGACGACGAGACCGCCCGGAAGACCGTCCGGGAGACCGCCGAGGTGCTGGCGGAGTGCGACGCCCGCGATCCGGACTGGTACTACGCGCCGTACGCCCGGATCGCCGAGGACTTCCCGGACGACCGCGGCCTGATCGCCGGCATGCTGCTCAACCACTTCCGGCTGCGGGCCGGCGAGGCGCTCTACCTGGGCGCCGGGGTGCCGCACGCCTACCTGTCCGGCGTCTGCGTCGAACTGCAGGCCAACTCCGACAACGTGCTGCGGGCCGGCCTCACGCCGAAGCACATCGACGTGCCGGAGCTGCTGAAGGTCGTGGTCTTCGAGGCCGGCGACCCCGAGGTGCCGGCCCCCGTCCCGGTCGAGGCCACCCCGGGCGAGGAGCTCTACCCCGTCCCGATCGACGAGTTCCGGCTGTCCCGCTTCGCGCTGGACGGCGTCGAGCGCGCGATCGACGGCCGCACCCCGCAGATCCTGCTCTGCACCGAGGGCAGCGCCCGCCTCACCGCCACCGACGGCACCGTCCTGGACCTCGCCCGCGGCCAGTCCGCCTTCGTCCCCGCCACCGGCACCGCGACCCGCCTCTCCGGCACCGGCACCACGCTCTTCCGCGCCACCGTCACCGTCTGAGTAACCGTCTGAACCACCCTCCGGCCGCCCCGGCCGCCCCGGCCGGGGTGGTCGTGGCGGCCGCCGTCCGTCTCGCGAAGGTGTCGGAGCCTTCGGGGACGTCCGAGCCGGGGCTTCGTCAGGCTCCGCCCGGTGGGTCGGGTGTGCGTTGCGGGGGTGCCTCCCAGGTGGCGGTGGTGTCGCGGGCGACGTCGTGCAGGAGGTCGACGAGCTTGTCCGCGAGGGGGGTGAGGCCGGCGTCGGACTTGGTCACGGCGTAGATCTGGCGGTAGGGCCTGGGCCGGGCCAGTTCGCGGTGGGTGGTGCCGGGGGCGTGGGTCAGGGCCAGGCGGGAGACCAGGGCCACGGCGATACCGGTGCCGACGAGGGCCTGGGCGACATCGTAGGACTCCGTCTCGAACCGCACGGTGGGAGCGAAGCCGGCCTCGCGGGCGGCGTCGTGGAACTGTTCGCGGGCGGCGTGGCCGGCCAGGATGGACACCCACGACTCGTCGCGCAGCTGCTCCAGGCGGAGTCTGGTGTCCGCGGGCTGTCCGGTGGCCAGTGGGTGGTCGTCGGGCAGGACCACCACCATCGGGTCCAGCAGGAGCGGGTGGGCTCGTACCTGCGGGGGCGGTGCGAGTGGCTTGCCCCAGGACGCGACGAGGGCCACGTCCAGGTGCCCCGCGCTGATCTCGTCCGCTCCGAGTCCGGAGACCACGTCCACGACGGACACGTCGGCGTCCGGATGGCGGTGCCGCAGAGCCGTCAGGGCCGGCGGGAGGAGGTGCAGGGCAGCCGCCTGGAACGTACCGATCCGCAGGCGCAGCGAGAGGTGGCCGAGCAGTGCGGCCAGTTCCGTCTCGGCCTTGTCCGAGGCCTCCTCCACAGTGCGGCCGTGGGAGGCGAGCAGCGCGCCGGCCGGGGTGAGCGTTGCTCCGCGAGGACCACGGACGACCAGCGGCACCTGCCAGTCGCGCTCGGCCCTGGCCACCTGCTGGGTGATCGCCGCGGGTGTGAGCCGGAGCGCGTGGGCCGCTGCCGTCAGGGAGCCGTGGCGCTCGATCAATGCGAGAAGCCGCAGCTGTCCCGGGTCCACCACCATTCACCGATCTTAACGCTGCACCAATCGCTCTCAACTTCTCTTAGGACTGCCTGGGAGGAAGCCTGGCGTGCACCCGTCGACCGCAATCCCGGAAGGGCTCGTTGCCCATGCCCACGCACGTGCCCGTTCTCATCGCCACCACGCTGCTGCTGGCGATGCTGCCCGGCGCCAGCCAGGCCCTGATGATCCGCCAGGTCCTGGAAGGCGGCCGACACACGCTCCGAGGCACGCTCGCGGGCGACGCCACCGGCTTCCTGCTGTGGTCCACGGCCGCTGCGGCCGGGCTGTCCGCCGTTCTGGTGAAGCACTCCCCCGGAACCGCGCCGAAGCAGAGCTCGAACCCGGGTCAGTCCCGGGTCATGTCGACGAAGCGCGAGTAGTGGCCCTGGAAGGCCACCGTGATGGTCGCGGTCGGACCGTTACGGTGCTTGGCGACGATCAGGTCGGCCTCGCCGGCGCGCGGGGACTCCTTCTCGTAGGCGTCCTCGCGGTGCAGCAGGATGACCATGTCGGCGTCCTGCTCGATCGAGCCCGACTCACGCAGGTCCGAGACCATCGGCCGCTTGTCGGTGCGCTGCTCGGGGCCACGGTTCAGCTGGGAGAGCGCGATGACGGGGACTTCCAGCTCCTTGGCCAGCAGCTTGAGGTTTCGGGACATGTCCGAGACCTCCTGCTGGCGGTTCTCGGCCCGGCGGGAGCCGCCGGACTGCATCAGCTGGAGGTAGTCGATGACGACCAGCTTGATGTCGTTGCGCTGCTTGAGCCGGCGGCACTTGGCGCGGATCTCCATCATCGACAGGTTCGGCGAATCGTCGATGAACAGCGGCGCCTCGCTGACGTCGGGCATCCGGCGGGCGACCCTCGTCCAGTCGTCGTCCGTCATGTTCCCGGAGCGCATGTGGTGCAGCGCCACCCGGGCCTCGGCGGAGAGCAGACGCATGGCGATCTCGTTGCGCCCCATTTCGAGCGAGAAGATCACGCTCGGCAGCTTGTTCTGGATCGAGCAGGCCCGGGCGAAGTCCAGCGCGAGGGTGGACTTACCCATGGCGGGGCGGGCCGCGATGACGATCATCTGGCCGGGGTGCAGGCCGTTGGTGAGCGCGTCGAAGTCGGCGAAGCCGGTCGGCACGCCGGACATCTGGCCCTGCCGGGAGCCGATCGCCTCGATCTCGTCGAGGGCGCCCTCCATGATGTCGGCGAGCGGCGCGTAGTCCTCGTTGGTGCGCTGTTCGGTGACGGCGTAGATCTCCGCCTGGGCGGCGTTGACGATCTCGTCGACGTCGCCCTCGGCCGCGTAGCCCATGCCGGCGATCCGGGTGCCCGCCTCGACCAGGCGGCGCAGCACGGCCCGCTCGTGGACGATCTGGGCGTAGTACTCGGCGTTGGCCGCGGTCGGGACGGAGTTGACCAGGGTGTGCAGGTACGAGGCGCCCCCGACCCGCTGCAGCTCGCCGCGCTTGGTCAGCTCGCCGGCCACGGTGATCGGGTCGGCCGGCTCGCCCCGGGCGTAGAGGTCGAGGATCGCGCCGTGGACCATCTCGTGCGCGGGCCGGTAGTAGTCGGCGGGCTTGAGCACCTCGACCACGTCGGCGATGGCGTCCTTGGAGAGCAGCATGCCGCCGAGGACGGACTGCTCGGCGGCGAGGTCCTGCGGGGGGACGCGCTCGAAGCCGTCCACGCCGCCTTCGCCGTCGCCCTCGCCACGGCGCTGCCAGCCGCCCTCCCGCTGGCCGCCCTCGCGCGAGGAGCCGTTCCGGCCGCCCTTGCCGCCCTGGGAGCCGCCCTTCTGGAAGCCGTCGCGGCCGCCGCCCTTGCCACCCTGGCCGCCGCGGCTGTGGGAGACCGGGAGCCGGTCGCCGGGGCCGTCCGGGAAGGGCGCGTCATCGAAGGCGGTGGCCGGGAAGGGGTCCTCTGCGGTCTGCCAGTCCTCCTCCGGCGGCGGGGCGTCGTGGTCGTCGTACTGGGGGCCGGTCACGCGTGTTCCCCGATCAGCGAGTGGTGCGAGTTTGGAGCGGGCTTGCCGGTGGCTGGGTGGATCGGATCCGCTCCTCTTTGTACGCCACGGCCCCGACAAATCGGACGCCGGGGCGGTGGGAGTGTCGGGCGGAGAGCCCACGCTAAGGCGCCGGACGGCCTTGCGCCAAGGCGGTTATCCACAGGGGGTGTGGATGAGCGGCCCCGACCTGTGGAGAACTGCCGCAAAGCTGTGGACACCCCTGTGGACGTCCCTGTGGATAACCAGACGATCGATCCACCGTCAACTTGCTGACCTGGGATTACCCCTTCCGAGGCCTGTGCATGAGAAATTCTTCACACACCTCCGAACGGCTGTGGGCACGGAGCGTGCGAACAGCGTCGCTCAGGACTTCGAGTAATGGTCACGACCCACTGTCATCAATTACCTGTGGATGAGTAGCCTGGAGCCCATGACCGCCTCGCCGCCCAACGACACATCGTCGGCCCCCGACCGGCGCCGGCACGACCGGGAGATCCTCGCCCTGGCCGTCCCGGCCTTCGGCGCACTGGTCGCCGAGCCGCTCTTCCTGATGGCCGACTCGGCGATCGTCGGCCACCTCGGCACCCCCCAGCTGGCCGGGGTGGGCGTCGCCTCCGCCGCGCTCACCACCGCGACCGGCGTGTTCGTCTTCCTCGCCTACGCCACCACCGCGGCAGTCGCCCGCCGGATCGGGGCCGGGGACCGCCGGGGCGCCGTGCAGCAGGGCATCGACGGCATCTGGCTCGCCCTCGGCCTGGCCGTCCCGGTGGTCCTGCTGACCGTGCTGGCGGCTCCCTGGGTGGCCGACGTCCTGGGTGCCTCGCCGACCGCCGCGCCCTACGCAGTGACGTATCTGCGGATCAGCTCCCTGGGCATCCCGGCGATGCTCATGGTGCTGGCCGCCACCGGCGTGCTGCGCGGACTCCAGGACACCCGGACGCCCCTGCTGGTGGCCGTCGCGGGCTTCACCGCCAACATCGGCCTGAACGTCGGTCTGGTGTACGGCGCCGGCCTCGGGGTGGCCGGTTCGGCCTGGGGCACCGTGCTCGCGCAGACCGCGATGGCCGCCGTCTACCTGGTCGTGGTGGTCCGCGGCGCCCGCCGGGAGCGGGCCTCACTGCGGCCGGACGCGACGGGCATCCAGGCCTGCGCCAAGGCCGGCGGCCCGCTGCTGGTCCGGACGATCAGCCTGCGCGCGGTGCTGATGATCGCGACCGCGGTGGCCGCCCGGCTGGGCGACGACCAGGTGGCCGCGCACCAGATCACCATGACGCTGTTCAGCTTCCTGGCGTTCGCGCTGGACGCCATCGCGATCGCCGGCCAGGCCATCATCGGCCGCTACCTGGGCGCCTCGGACGTCCCGGGTGCCAGGGCCGCCACCCGGCGGATGGTCGAGTGGGGCGTCGGTTCCGGGGTGGTGCTCGGCCTGCTGGTGGTCGCCGCCCGCCCGCTGTACGTCCCGCTGTTCACGCCCGATCCGGCCGTCCGGGCGCAGCTGGACACCGCCCTGCTGCTGCTGGCGCTGAGCCAGCCGGTCGCCGGCCTGGTCTTCGTGCTGGACGGGGTGCTGATGGGAGCCGGGGACGGCCCGTACCTGGCCTGGGCGGCGCTCGCGACCCTGGCGGTGTTCGCCCCGGCGGCCTTCGCCGTCCCGGCCAACGGCGCCGGGCTGGCTGGGCTCTGGTGGGCGATGAACCTGTTCATGCTGGTCCGCGCCGCCTTCCTGGTCTGGCGCGCCCGTGGCGGCAAGTGGCTGGTCACCGGGGCCGTGCGCGGGTAGCCCGCGCGCCCGGGAACGACCGAGGGCCGGACTCCCGGAGGAGTCCGGCCCTCAGGCCACTGCGGGGGGAACTCAGGCAGCGACGACCGCGATGTCCAGGTTGGCCTGGACGTCGGAGTGCAGCTTGACCGAGATCTTGTGGGTGCCCACGGTCTTGATCGGCGAGGCGATCGCGACAGCGCGCTTGTCCACAGCCGGGCCGCCGGCGGCCTTGATGGCCTCGACGACGTCGGCCTGGGTCACCGAGCCGAACAGACGGCCGGCCTCACCCGAACGGACGGCCAGCTTGACCTGGACGCCCTCCAGCTTGCCCTTGACCTCGTTGGCGGCCTCGAGGGTCTGGATCGCGTGGATCTTGCGGGCGCGACGGATGGCGTCGACGTCCTTCTGGCCGCCCTTGGTCCAGCGGATGGCGAAGCCACGCGGGACCAGGTAGTTGCGGGCGTAGCCGTCCTTGACCTCGACGACCTCGCCGGCGGAGCCGAGACCCGGCACCTCGTGCGTGAGGATGATCTTCATTACTTGGTCACCCTCTCTTAGCGCGCGGTGCTGGTGTAGGGCAGCAGCGCCATCTCACGGCTGTTCTTCACGGCCGTGGCGACGTCACGCTGGTGCTGGGTGCAGTTGCCGGTGACCCGGCGGGCACGGATCTTTCCGCGGTCGGAGATGTACTTCCGCAGCAGGTTCGTGTCCTTGTAGTCAACGTAGTTGACCTTGTCCTTGCAGAAGACGCAAACCTTCTTCTTCGGCTTGCGAGCAGGCGGCTTCGCCATTGTGTGCTCCATTTGGGGTTCACGGCCCGGCCGGCGTCCGGGGACGCCTGCGGCCGGGCCGCACGAAATCTGTCAGCTCTTAGAACGGGGGCTCTTCCGAGAAGCCGCCGCCACCGCCGGACGGGGCGCCCCAGCTGCCGCCCTGGTTTCCACCGGACGGGGCGCTGGAGGCCCAGGGGTCCTCGGAGGGGCCGGACTGGCCACCGGAGTTACCACCCCAGTTGCCGCCCTGCTGGCCGCCACCGCCGCCCCAGTTGCCACCGCCCTGGCCGCCGCCCTGCTGGCCGCCGAAGCCGCCACCGGGGCCGCCAGGACCGCCGGAGCGGTTGGCCCGGGTGACCTTGGCGGTCGCCGAGCGCAGGCTCGGGCCGACTTCGTCGACCTCGACCTCGAAGACCGTCCGCTTCTCGCCTTCCTTGGTCTCGTAAGACCGCTGGCGCAGTCGGCCCTGCACGATGACGCGCATGCCGCGCTGCAGCGACTCGGCCACGTTCTCCGCCGGCTGCCGCCAGACGTTGCACGTGAGGAAGAGGCTCTCGCCGTCCTTCCACTCGTTCGTCTGACGGTCGAAGGTGCGGGGGGTGGACGCGATGCGGAACTTCGCGACCGCCGCACCCGACGGGGTGAAGCGCAGCTCGGGGTCGTCGACGAGATTGCCGACGAGGGTGATGACGGTCTCGCCTGCCATGGTGGTGATGACCTCTCGGGAAGATGTCCGTTCACCGCTGTTTCACGTGAAACAGCGGACGCGAGCTACCCGAGACCCGAAGGCCTCAGAGGTGGCTCAGTGGGTGTCCGGGCGCAGGACCTTGGTCCGCAGAACCGACTCGCTCAGGCCCATCTGGCGGTCGAGCTCCTTGACGACCTCAGGCGTGGCCTTGAGGTCGATGACCGAGTAGATGCCCTCGGACTGCTTGTTGATCTCGTAAGCCAGACGGCGACGACCCCAGGTGTCGACCTTCTCCACCTTGCCGCCGCCGTTGCGGACGACAGTGAGGAAGTTCTCGATCAGGGGGGCGACAGCGCGCTCCTCGACCGAGGGGTCGAGGATGACCATCAGCTCGTAGTGACGCATGAGTAACCCACCTCCTTTGGACTCAGCGGCCACGGTCTCTCCGTGGCAGGAGGGTTGTGCGTAGCGTCGGCACCGGCGCGGTGACGACTCCGGCCCACCGTAGCGGCCGGGTCCGACAATCGGCCCCCGTCCACCCCGGAGGGGTGTCGCCCGAAAGAGGGCGCAAGGGGGCACAACTACACCAGTGCAGACGGCACAGCCTACCCGCACCCGGACGGCCGAACAAAACGCATAGGGGTTGTGAGACCGACCCAACCGCCGCAATCTGGACGGAACGGGATTCCTGCCCGTTCGTCTCCACGCCAGGAGGTGGGACTCATGGCCCAGTCCGTCCACCGCATGCCCGCGCTCACGCTGAACACCGACGGCCACCCGCACCCCCGCGAGAACACCCTGGTGGCGCTCACCGCCGTCCTGGGCGTCATCGCCTTCACCACCTCGTTCTTCCACAACCTGCATCTGATGACCTCGTGGACCGGCCTGGCCGGCATCATCACGGGGCTCTGGGGGATGTTCGTCTCGGTCACCACCGCCGAGCGCTTCGTCCTGATGATCACGCTCGGCGCCTCCGCGGTCGGCTTCTACCTCGGCATCGCCCGGGGCGGCCTCTGGGGCTGAGCCGCCGCCTCCGGGGCCGGACCGCCCCGGCCCCTCCGGAACCCTCGGCGCCCCCGCCGCGTATCTGCAAGAGGACAGGTACCCGACGGGGGCGCCGTCGTGCCCGCCGCGACGGGGGCACCGAGGGCCCCGGACGGTAGGGTCAGCCCGAGAACCCGGGGCCCACCGCAGCCCGACCGACGAGGAGCACCGAGCAATGAGCCTGCGCCTGAGGACGATCACCCGCGAGGAGCACCTCGCCTTCATCAGGAGCCGCGCCTCGGCCAGCCACATGCAGGTGCCGTCGTGGGGCGACGTCAAGGCCGAGTGGCGGTCCGAGTCGATCGGCTGGTTCGACGACGCCGACCAGCTCGTCGGCGCCGGCCTGGTCCTCTACCGCCAGCTGCCGAAGCTCAAGCGCTACCTCGCCTACCTGCCCGAGGGCCCGGTCATCGACTGGTTCGACCGCGACCTCGACCGCTGGCTCTCCCCGATGCTGGCGCACCTGAAGTCGCAGGGCGCGTTCTCGGTGAAGATGGGCCCGCCGGTGGTCATCCGCCGCTGGAACGCCCCCACCATCAAGGAGGCCATCGCCGCCAAGCAGGCCAAGCGCCTGCGCGACGTCGAGGCCGACTGGTACGAGGCGCGCGCCTTCGAGGTGGCCGACCGGCTGCGCAAGGCCGGCTGGCTGCAGGGCGAGGACGGCGGCGCCGGCTTCGGCGACGTCCAGCCGCGCTACGTCTTCCAGGTGCCGCTGGCCAACCGCTCGCTGGACGACATCCACAAGAACTTCAACCAGCTCTGGCGCCGCAACATCAAGAAGGCCGAGAAGAGCGGCGTCGAGGTGTTCCAGGGCGGCTACGACGAGCTGCCGATCTTCCACCAGCTCTACCTGGTCACCGCCGAGCGCGACCGCTTCACCCCGCGCCCGCTGTCCTACTTCCAGCGGATGTGGAAGGCCCTCACCGCCGAGGACCCGAACCGCATGCGGCTCTACATCGCCTACCACGAGGGCGAGCCGCTGGCCGCCACCACGATGCTCGTGGTCGGTGAGCACGTCTGGTACTCCTACGGCGCCTCGGCCAACCACAAGCGCGAGGTCAAGCCGTCCAACGCCATCCAGTGGCGGATGATGCGCGACTCCTACGCCCTCGGCGGCGGTGTGTACGACCTGCGCGGCATCAGTGACACCCTGGACGAGAACGACCACCTGTTCGGCCTGATCCAGTTCAAGGTCGGCACCGGCGGCCAGGCTGCCGAGTACCTCGGCGAGTGGGACTTCCCGCTCAACAAGCTGCTGCACAAGGCCCTCGACCTCTACATGTCCCGCCGCTGAGGAGGCTGACCCGATGACGCTGTCGCTCTACCTCGACACCGAACGCTGGCGCACCCACCAGCGCTCCGTCCTCGCCGAGTTCCCCGGCCTGGTGCCGGTCGCCAAGGGGAACGGCTACGGCCTGGGCAACCACCGGCTGGCCGAGGAGGCGACGCTGCTGGGCACCGGTGTGCTCGCCGTCGGTACCGCGTACGAGGCGGCCGACGCCGCCGAGTGGTACGGCGGCGAGCTGCTGGTGCTCACCCCGTACCGGGTCGGCGAGGAGGTCCTCCCGATGCCGCACGCCCGGGTGATCCGCACGGTCGCGGGCGTGGACGCCCTGCGGACGCTGCACGGCACCCGGGTGGTGCTGGAGTGCATGACCACCATGCGCCGCCACGGTGTGAGCGCCGCCGACCTGAGCACCGTCGCCGCCGAGCTCGAGGGCGTCAGCTTCGAGGGCCTGGCGCTGCACCTGCCGATGGACCGGCCGGACGGCTCCAGCCCGGTCGAGGAGGTCGCGTACTGGGTGGACACCGCCCGTGCGGCCGGCATCCCGGTCCACACCGTGTTCGTCAGCCACCTCGGCGCGGCCGGCATGGAGCAGCTCGCCCAGCGCTACCCGGAGACCGTCTTCCGGGCCCGGATCGGCACCCGGCTCTGGCTGGGCGACCACGCCGCGTTGGAGGTCCGGGCCACCGTCCTGGACGTCACCCCGGTGAAGAAGGGCGACCGCTACGGCTACCGCCAGCACCCGGCGCCCGCCGACGGCCACATCCTGGTGGTCGCCGGCGGCACCGCGCACGGCATCGGCCTGGAGGCGCCCAAGTACGTGCAGAGCATGGCCTCGCGGGCCAAGGGCATCGCCCGGGCCGGTCTGGCGACGGTCAACAAGACCAAGTCGCCGTTCCACTGGGCCGGCAAGCAGCTCTGGTTCGCCGAGCCGCCGCACATGCAGGTCTCGCTGCTGTTCCTGGACGGCGAGACCGGGGCCCCCGCGATCGGCGAGGAGCTCGGTCTCCAGGTCCGTCACACCACCACGCACTTCGACCGCGTGGTGGACCGCTAGCAGCGGGACGGGTCACGGCTTCTCGGCCGGCTCCGACAGTTCCGGCTCACCGAGCCACTGCTCGGGGCCGGCCGGCGCGTACGCGGCGTAGGTCTCCTCCTCGCGCAGCCGCCGGGCGGTGCCCAGCACGAACACGTCCGGGGCGTGGTCGAGCACCCCGCCGGAGGGGTCGTCGCTGCCGTCCCAGCGGACCGGGTCGCGGTCCGGGTAGAGGACGTCGCGGACGACGAGGGCGACCAGGTAGAGCGTGCCGATCAGGTGCAGCGCGATCGCGAAGTGGTACCAGGCCTCGCCGATCCCGTGCTGCTTGGGCCCCGTGACGAAGCCCAGGTGGGACCAGATGCCCAGGGTGTAGAGCACCTCGCAGGCCTGCCAGACCAGGAAGTCCCGCCAGCGCGGCCGGGCCAGCGCCGCGAGCGGCAGCAGCCAGAGCGCGTACTGCGGCGAGTACACCTTGTTGACCAGCACGAACAGTGCGACGACCAGGAAGGCCAGCTGCGCGAAGCGCGGGCGGCGCGGCGCCGAGAGGCCGAGCCGCGCCAGGGCCAGGCAGCCCAGCACCATCAGCACACCGATGTAGAGGTCGAGGTCGGCCAGCCCGACGCCGCGGGTCTGCATCAGGATCAGCCAGAACGAGCCGTAGTCCTCGCCGCGGTGCTTGCTGAACACGTAGAAGGTCGACCAGCCCTGCCAGTTGGCGAGCATGATCGGCAGGTTGACCAGCAGCCAGGAGCCCACCGCGCCGCCGAGCATCACCCGGAACTCGCGCCACTTGCCGGCCCGCCAGCAGAGCACCAGCAGCGGGCCGATCAGCAGCACCGGGTAGAGCTTGGCGGCGGTGGCCAGGCCGATGAAGACGCCGGCCCAGCCCGGCCGGGAGCGGGCCCACCAGGCCATCGCCACGGCGGCCAGGGCGACCGCGAGCAGGTCCCAGTTGACCGTGCCGTTGAGCAGCAGGACGGGCGCGAGCGCGAACAGCAGCGCGTCCCAGGGGCGGCGGCGGTGGGTGCGGGTGAGCGCCACGGCCGCGACCACCGCGCAGGCCATCAGCAGCCCGGCGTTGATCGCCCAGAACCACTGCTCCTGGCTCTGCTGGTTGCCCCCGCCGGGCGTCAGCCAGGCCGCGACCTGCATGAACAGGCCGGTCAGCACCGGGTACTCGAGGTACTGCAGGTCCCCCGACGAGCCCGGGATGCGGTCCACGTACGGGTGCAGTCCGGCCGCGAAGCCGCGTCCGGAGAACAGGTGCGGGATGTCGCTGTAGCAGGAGTGGATGTACTGCGGCGAGCCCGGCTGGAACCAGGCCTGCTCGTAGCAGGGCAGCTTCTGCGCCATGCCGAGCACCGAGACCACGATCACCGCGAGCGCCAGGAAGCGCGCCGGGATCCACCAGGAGACACCGAGCAGTGCCCGGCGCCCGGGCGGCCCGCCGATCACCTCGCTGCCGGCCGCCGCCACCGGGTCCTCGTCGGCCGGAACGACCACGGTGTCGGGCAGCGGCGCGGCCGTGGCGACGGCTGCCGGGGTGGGCCCTGCGGCGGCGCCGGGCCCGGCCGGTCCGGCGGTTTCGTCACGATCGCTCGACGTCATGCCGGACATCCTGCCGCACCATCCGCGCCGGGACGAGGAGGACCCCGCAACGGTCTGCGGAGGTCCGCGGGCGGCCGGGTCCGCGAAACCCGACGAAAACGGCGGTGGCGGCCCTCCGAGGAGGACCGCCACCGCCGTCGGCGCTTCACGTCGGGGGTGCTACCCCCCGACGGGCGGGGCGCCGGTGGACGTCGGCGTCGGCTTGCCGGTCGGCTTGCCGCCGCCACCCGGTGTGGAGCTGTCGGTGGGCGTCGGCTGCTGCGTCGGGCAGCCGATCACCGGGAGGCAGCTGTTGGTCGGGTGCGGGGTCTTGGTCTTCGTCGCGGTCGGCTGCGGGTCGCCGGGGCAGTCCACGCCCGGCACGCAGTTCAGGGTGGGCTGCGGCGGCAGGGGCTGGGTGGGCTGCGCCGGCGGCTGGGTCTGCGTCGGGGCCGCCGGGCTGTCGCTCATGGTCGGCGTCGGCACGGGCGTGGCCGTGGACGGCGCACCGGAGGAGTCGACCTCGGTGCCGACCGGCTGCGGGGTCGGGAAGTCCAGCTTCTTCTCGTTGGCCAGCGCGACCTTCATGTACCGGGTGAAGACATCGGTCGGGATGTCACCACCGTGGATGGACTCCTTGCCGCCGGTGCCGTTGAGCGACTGCCGCTCGTGCTTGTTCGGGTCCTCGCGCCACATCGCGACGCTGGTCACCAGCTGCGGGGTGTAGCCGACCCACCAGGCCGACTTGTTCTGGTCGGTGGTACCGGTCTTGCCCGCGACCGGGCGGCCCAGGTCCTTGGTCTTGGTACCGGTACCCTTCGCCGCCACGTTCACCAGCACGTCGGTGACGTTGTCAGCGACCGTCGGCTCCAGCGCGACCTTGGCGTCCTTCTTGCCGAAGCCCGGGCGATCCACGCCGTTCAGCTCGACCTTGGTGACCGAGTACGGCTCGGACTCCTTGCCGCTGGCCGCCAGGGTGCCGTAGGCGGTAGCCATCCGGATCGGGCTGATGGTGGAGGTGCCGAGCGGGAAGGTCGCGGTCTTCGGGTCCGCGAGGCTCTCCTTCTTGACACCCATCTGCACCGCGATGTCGGCCACGTTCTGGCCGCCGACGTCCTGGTTGAGCTGGACGAAGGGCACGTTGTACGAGTACTGCATGGCCTGCCGCAGCGAGACGTAGCCGTGCTTGCTGGCGTCCTCGTTCTTCTGGTGGTACGGCTTGCCGTCGTCGCCGATCACCAGCGAGCCGTCCGGCTTGCGGATCTCGGACATGTCGTCGGCCAGGTAGCGGCTGTCGGCGTTGATCCGCTTCGGCTTGCCGTCGTCGCCCTTCGCGGTCTGCACGCCGACCTGCATCGCGGTGGCCAGCACGAAGGGCTTGAAGGTCGAGCCGACCTGGACGCCGGAGGCGTCGGCGTTGTTGTCGAAGTGTCCGTTCTCCACGCCGTCACCGCCGTAGAGGGCGATGATCGCGCCGTCGCTGGGGCGGATGCTGGCGGAGCCGAACTGGATGTTGGTGTCGTTGTCCGGGCGCTTCTGCGGGTTGAGGTTCTCCGCCTTGACGTCGTCCACGGCCTTCTTCAGGGCGTCGACCTTGTCCTTCTCGAAGGTCGTGTAGATCTTCAGGCCGCCCTTGTCGATCACCTGCTGGGTGATCGTCTTGTCGTTGTTCATGACGTACTTGTTGGCGGTGTCGACCAGGTAGCTGATCTCACCGTTCATGTTGGAGCTGGGCTTCAGCGGGATCGGATCCGGGAAGGCACTGCACTTGGCCCGCTCCTCGGCGGTGACGGCCTTGGTCTTCACCATGTTGTCGAGGATCCAGGACCAACGCCCCTGGGCCCGGTCCTTGTTGGCCGGGTTGGTGGGGTCGTAGTACGCCGCGCCCTTGAGCAGGCCCGCCAGCATGGCGCTCTGACAGAGGTTGAGGTCCTTGGCGTCCACCCCGTAGTAAGCCTGGGCGGCGGCCTGGGCCCCGTTCGCGCCGCGACCGAACCAGCTGGTGTTCAGGTAGCCCTTGAGGATCTCGGGCTTCCCCTTCTGCTGGTTGATCTTCAGCGTGATGAAGAACTCCTTCACCTTGCGGCTGAGGGTCTGCTCCTGGCTCAGGTAGGCGTTCTTCACGTACTGCTGGGTGATGGTCGAGGCGCCCTGGGTCTCACCTCCCTTCGCCATGTTGTAGACGGCGCGGAGCATGCCCTTGGGGTCGATGCCGCTGTCGGTGCGGAAGTCCTGGTTCTCCGCCGCGATCACGGCGTTCTGCAGGTTGGGGCTGATGTCGGAGAGCTCGACGATCTGACGGTTCGTCTGGCCCTTGCGGGTCATCTCGGAGCCGTCGGACCAGTAGTAGATCGTGTTCTGGCCCTGCACCAGCTTGTTCAGCTCCGGGACCTCGGTGGTCTGGTACAGGTAGAACACCAGGCCCACGAAGCAGCCGAAGACGAGCAGGAAGCCGCTCAGCCACTGCTTCCAGGACGGCAGCCAGCGCCGGACCCCGGTCTTGCCGAACCGCGGGTAGTCGATGAAGCGCTTCTTGCCGGGCCCGGAAGCCGCGGCGGCACCGCTCCGGCCGCCCCCCTTGTCCTTCTTCTGCCCGGCCTTGCGCATCTCCGCACGGGTCATCCGGGGCTGCCGGGCGGTCTCCCGAACGCCCGGCGGGCGCCGGCGCCCGATCCCGTCCGAGTTCAACTCGTCGGGACCCGGCCCTCCCCGACGGCCGCCGCCTCCCGGGGGCTGCTGCCCGTCACCGCCCGGGTCGGGCGTCCTTCGCCGTCGTTCGCTCATCTTCCAGCCACTCCTCGCCAGGCGTCTCCAGCCTGAAGGCAGGGGTTCACGTCCGATGCCCGCAAACCGCCCTAACCCCGGAGGTGGTCTTCGTGCACACGCGACAGCGTACGCAGCACAGAAATACAACTAATCGGGCATCAGTCGCCAATAACCGCAAAACGGCGACAGATCATTACACGGCCGTTGCCAACCTCACCCGCGCGTCGGCTTGTGATCACATTCACGCGTGCCCCCCTTGCCCGTTCCGGGGGTCGGGTTTACTGTTCTCGATATATCGAGCCGATACATCGAAGCGGAATACCGCCGGATGCAGCGGCCGGACGAGGGCCGAGAGGGAGGAGGACCACGGCAGTGGGCAGGCGCTCAGGAGTGCTGGAGTTCGCCGTTCTCGGCCTGCTCCATGACGCCCCGATGCACGGCTACGAGCTGCGCAAGCGGCTCAACATCCTGCTCGGTACGTTCCGGGCACTCTCCTACGGAACGCTCTACCCCTGCCTGAAGAGCCTGGTCGCCCAGGGCTTCCTGGTCGAGGACAACCCGGACGTCGAGTACGTCCCGGCCACCGCGCTCAACGGCAAGCGGTCCAAGATCGTCTACCGGCTCTCCGCCGAGGGGAAGCAGCGCTTCGAGGAGCTGCTCGCCGACTCCGGCCCGGACGCCTGGGAGGACGAGCACTTCGGCGTCCACTTCGCGTTCTTCGGCCAGACCGACCGGGCCGTCCGGATGCGCGTCCTGGAGGGACGCCGCAGCCGGCTGGAGGAGCGCCTGGAGCGGATGCGCAACTCGCTCGCCCGTGCCCGCGAGCGGTTCGACGACTACACCGTCGAACTCCAGCGGCACGGACTGGAGTCGGTGGAGCGCGAGGTCCGCTGGCTCAACGAGCTGATCGAGACCGAGCGGTCCAACCGCACCGGCCGGACCGGTCCCGCCACCGGCGGCGACTCCACCGCCGTACCCCCCAAGACTTCGGACGGCCGTGGCCAGGAGACCGGGTCCTCGGACCCGTCCGGGCCACCGTACGACCGCCCGGGGCGCTCCGCCCAGGAGCGCTGACACCGCGCCAGCCCTGTGCCGCGCGGCAGGAGTGGGCGCCTCGCGCCCTTACAAGCAGTCATCGAAGAAGCAGGACGAGTTCCGCCGGTTCCGGCGGTCCTCATGAGATCACAGGGAGCAACCGGAAATGGGTTCGGTTCGCGTAGCCATCGTTGGCGTGGGCAACTGCGCCGCGTCGCTGGTGCAGGGTGTCGAGTACTACAAGGACGCCGACCCGGCCGGCAAGGTCCCCGGGCTGATGCACGTCCAGTTCGGTGACTACCACGTCCGTGACGTGGAGTTCGTCGCGGCCTTCGACGTCGACGCCAAGAAGGTCGGCTTCGACCTGGCCGACGCCATCGGCAACAGCGAGAACAACACCATCAAGATCTGCGACGTGCCGCCGACCGGCGTCACCGTCCAGCGCGGCCACACCCTCGACGGCCTGGGTAAGTACTACCGGGAGACCATCGAGGAGTCCGACGAGGCCCCGGCCGACGTCGTCCGGATCCTCAAGGACCAGCAGGTCGACGTCCTGGTCTGCTACCTGCCGGTGGGCTCCGAGAACGCCGCCAAGTTCTACGCCCAGTGCGCCATCGACGCCAAGGTCGCCTTCGTGAACGCCCTCCCGGTGTTCATCGCGGGCACCAAGGAGTGGGCGGACAAGTTCACCGAGGCCGGCGTGCCGATCGTCGGTGACGACATCAAGTCCCAGGTCGGCGCCACCATCACGCACCGCGTGATGGCCAAGCTGTTCGAGGACCGCGGTGTTCTCCTCGAGCGCACCATGCAGCTGAACGTCGGCGGCAACATGGACTTCAAGAACATGCTCGAGCGCGAGCGCCTGGAGTCCAAGAAGGTCTCCAAGACCCAGGCCGTCACCTCGCAGATCCGCGACCGCGAGCTGGGCTCCAACAACGTCCACATCGGTCCCTCGGACTACGTGGCCTGGCTGGACGACCGCAAGTGGGCCTACGTCCGCCTGGAGGGTCGCGCGTTCGGTGACGTCCCGCTGAACCTGGAGTACAAGCTCGAGGTCTGGGACTCCCCGAACTCCGCCGGTGTCATCATCGACGCCGTGCGCGCCGCCAAGATCGCCAAGGATCGCGGCATCGGCGGCCCGATCCTGTCGGCCTCCTCGTACTTCATGAAGTCCCCGCCGGTCCAGTACTTCGACGACGAGGCCCGCGACAACGTCGAGAAGTTCATCCGCGGTGAGGTCGAGCGCTGAGCTGACGGCCCCTAGCCGCGCGTAGCCGCTCCGAAGAGCCCACGATCACCGGATCGTGGGCTCTTCACCATTTTCCGGCCAATGTTTCACGTGAAACAGCAACCGGTTCCATGGCACTCTGGGCGGGTGGCGATCACCGAGAACGGCAGCACCCACCAGTCCGCGCACCGCGCCACGCTCGTCGATCTGCTCCGGGGCCACGACTTCCGGCGGCTGCTGACCGCCCGGGTGCTCTCCCAGCTCTCCGACGGCGTCTTCCAGGTCTCGCTCGCCGCCTACGTGGTCTTCTCCCCCGAGAAGCAGTCCTCCCCCGCCGACATCGCCTCGGTGCTGGCCGTGATGCTGCTGCCGTTCTCGGTGATCGGCCCGTTCGCCGGGGTGCTGCTGGACCGCTGGCGCCGCCGCCAGGTGCTGTACTTCGGCAACCTGGCCCGCTTCGGGCTGGGCCTGGGCACCGGCGCGCTGCTCCTGGCCAAGGCACCGACCCAGCTGTTCTTCGCGTCGGCCCTGCTCGTCACCGCGCTCAACCGGTTCATCCTGGCCGGCCTGTCCGCCGCCCTGCCCCGGGTGGTGGAGCAGGACCGACTGGTCACCGCCAACGCGCTCTCCCCCACGCTCGGGACGGTCGCCGCCGCCTGCGGCGGGGGCATCGGCTTCCTGCTGCACCAGGTGATGACCCCGGGTCCCACCGCGGACGCCGCACTGGTCACGGTCGCCTCGCTGCTCTACCTGTCGGCCGCGCTGGCCGCCCGGCGGATGGACCGCGACCTGCTCGGCCCGGAGCAGCACGCCGACCGCCCGGCACTCGGCCAGGCGCTGGTGCGGGCCACCGTCGAACTCGGCGCCGCCGTCCGCCACCTGGTGCGGGACTGCCGCCCCGCCGTGCACGCGCTGGCCGCCGTCACCGCGGCCCGGTTCTGCTACGGCGTGCTGATCGTGGTCGTGGTGATGCTCGCCCGCTACACCTTCAACGACCCGGCCGACAGTGCGGCCGGCCTGGTCACCCTCGGCCAGGCGGTCGGCCTCTCCGCCGCCGGGTTCTTCGTCGCCGCGGTGGTCAGCCCCTGGTGCACCCGCAAGCTCGGGCTGACCGGCTGGATGACGGCCTGCCTGGTCGCCCCGGTGGTCTTCGTCCCGGCGCTCGGCCTGGGCTTCACGCTGGTGCCGTGCCTGATCGCCGCCCTGCTGCTCGGAGTGGTCACCCAGGGCACCAAGATCTGCGCCGACACCGTGGTGCAGGAGTCGGTCGAGGACGAGTACCGCGGCCGGGTCTTCGCCATCTACGACGTGCTGTTCAACGTCGCCTTCGTGGCCGCCGCCATGGTCACCGCACTGGTGCTGCCGCTGTCCGGCCGCTCGGTCCCGGTGGTCGTCGGGGTCGCCGCGGTGTACGCCGGCACGGCGGTCGTCTACCTGCGCGCCGCCCGCCGCCGACCGCACCCCTGACCGTCTCTCCACACATCCCCCGGGACTCGGGACCGATGGCGTCCGACCGAGTCGCTAAGGTGTCAGACCTGTCGGAGCGACAGCACTCTGTCTCGGGGGACGAACTGATGAGCACACCGCCCAATCCGTACGGGCCACCGGTCGTACAGCCGTACGGTGCGCCGGTTCCCCCGCCGGCCGCCCCGTACGGACCGCCGCCCGCCTACGGGCAGCCCCCGCAGCCGGCCCCGGCCGGGTACGGGCAGCCGCCGTCGTACGGGCAGTCCCCGTACGGGCAGCAGCAGCCCTACGGGCAGGTGCCGTACGGACAGCAGCCGCCCGCCGGGGCGTACGGCTACCCGCAGCCCGCCGCACCGACGCCGAGCGCACCGCCGGCCAAGAAGAGCAGCGGCATCTCCAAGCTGAAGATGGTCGGCCTCGCGGGCGGCTGCGTGGCCCTGGCGGTCGGGTACTTCGTCGCCGGGCCGAGCGTCAGCAGTGCCAAGCCCGGCGACTGTGTGCGGGTGAGCGGCTCCCGCTCTGTCGAAATCGCCAAGTGCACTGATTCCACAGCGAATTACCGCGTACTGTCGAAGTTCGAAGGCACCACCGACGTGAACCGCTGCAAGCAGACGCCGCAGACCACGAGTGCCGTCTCGGGCAAGAGCGGCCGCCGCTGGAACAAGAAGCGGTACGTGCTCTGCCTCGGTCCGATGGCACCCGCCACCACCGGCCTCCCGCCGGTGAAGAAGTCCTGAACTCTTCCGCCACTCCGTCCCCGGGGGACCACTTGTCCGTTCCGCCTCCGCCCCAGATGCCGTACGGTCCGCCGCCGGGCGACGGCAACCCCTACTCCTCCGGCGGCGCCTACGGCGCTCCGCCCCCGCCGCCCGGCCAGCCCGGGTACGGGTACCCCAGCGCCCCGCCGCCGCCCGGCCAGCCGTACGGCTACCCGCAGCCCGCACCCGGCTACGGGTACCCGCCGCAGGGCCCGACGGACGGCCTGACCTGCCGGTTCTGCGGCGGCTACCCGGCGGTGAACGCCACCGTCCGCGGCCACCAGGGCCTGCTCGTGGCCTACCGGATGCTGCGGATGTCCGGCCCGTTCTGCCGCACCTGCGGCACGGCCACCGTGCGCGACATGTCCGCCCGGACGCTGGTCCAGGGCTGGTGGAGCCTGGTGTCGTGGCTGCTGACCCCGATCACGCTGCTGCTGAACCTCGGCCCGCACAACCGGTTCAAGCAGCTGCAGCCGCCCGTCCCGGGCAGCCACGGGCCGCAGCTCGCCCCGGGCGTCCCGCTGACCCGCCGTCCGCACATCGCGATGCTGGTGGTGCCGGTCTCGCTGGCGGTCACCATCGTCCTGGCCGCCACCGGGGTGCTCGGCCCGACGAAGGACAACGGCCCGTCCGACCCGATCACCGCGGCCCCGGCGCCGACGCCCTCCTCCTTCACCTTCACGCCCTCGCCGCCGCCGGCCTTCCCCTCGCCGACCTTCACGATCCCGTCGGTGCCGAGCATCACCCTCCCGCCGGTCACCACCCCGACCGACGACACGGACGCCGTGGACTCGGCCAAGGCGGGCGACTGCCTGCACAACGACAACGGCCCGGCCGGCGCGACCACCGACACCCACCCGAAGGTCTCGGTGCTGCCCTGCACCGACGCCACGGCGCAGTACAAGGTGATCTACAAGTACCTCGCCACGTCCGACGAGAAGGTCTGCGAGAAGCAGCCGAAGGCGGACAGCTGGTACACCCGCACCTACACCAACTTCCCGGCCCTGAACTACGTGCTCTGCCTCAAGAAGCTCAAGTAGCTCACGCAGCTCAGGCAGCCCGCCGCAGCACGCGAGGGGTGGCCCCGGCCGAGTGCCGGGACCACCCCTCGCGTCGTGTCCGGAGCCGGTCCGGACCCATAGCCGAAGCTGAAGCCGAAGCCGGCACCGAAGCCGGAGCCGGAGCCGGAGCCGGCGTCAGCCCTGCTGCTGCTCGGCCCACCAGGCGCGCAGCGCCGCGACCGCCTCGTCGTGCTCCATCGGGCCGTGCTCCAGCCGGAGTTCGAGCATCTGCTTGTACGCCTTTCCGACCTGCGGACCGGGCTTGAGGCCGAGCAGCTCCATGATCTGGTTGCCGTCCAGCGCCGGGCGGACGGCGTCCAGCTCCTCCTGCGCCTTCAGCTCGGAGATCCGCGTCTCCAGGCCGTCGTAGGTGCGCGAGAGCGCGGCCGCCTTCTTCTTGTTGCGGGTGGTGCAGTCGGAGCGGGTCAGCTTGTGCAGGCGCTCCAGCAGCGGCCCCGCGTCGGTGATGTAGCGGCGCACCGCGGAGTCGGTCCACTCGCCGCCGCCGTAACCGTGGAAGCGCAGGTGCAGCTCGACCAGGCGCGAGACGTCCTCGGTGAGCTCCTTGGAGTACTTGAGCTCGCGCATCCGCTTGCGGGTCATCTTGGCGCCGACCACCTCGTGGTGGTGGAAGGAGACCCGGCCGTCCGACTCGAAGCGGCGGGTGCGCGGCTTGCCGATGTCGTGCAGCAGCGCGGCCAGCCGCAGGGTGAGGTCCGGGCCGTCCTGCTCCAGGTCGACGGCCTGCTCCAGGACGGTCAGCGAGTGCTCGTAGACGTCCTTGTGCCGGTGGTGCTCGTCGCGCTCCAGCCGCAGTGCGGGCAGCTCGGGCAGCACGTACCCGGCCAGGCCGGTGTCGACCAGCAGGCGCAGGCCCTTCACCGGGTGCTTGGCCAGCAGCAGCTTGTTCAGCTCGGCCTGGACCCGCTCCGCCGAGACGATGGTGATCCGCTCGGCCATCGCGGTCATCGCGGCGACCACCTCGGGCGCCGGTTCGAAGTCGAGCTGGGCGGCGAAGCGGGCGGCCCGCATCATCCGCAGCGGGTCGTCGGAGAAGGACTCCTCGGGGGTGGCGGGGGTGCGCAGCACCCGGGCCTCCAGGTCCTCCAGGCCGTTGTGGGGGTCGACGAAGCCGCGGCCGGGCAGGTCGACGGCCATCGCGTTGACCGTGAAGTCCCGGCGGACCAGGTCCTCCTCGATGGTCTCGCCGTAGGTCACCTCGGGCTTGCGGGAGGTGCGGTCGTAAGCCTCGGAGCGGTAGGTGGTGATCTCGATCAGGAAGGAGCCCTCGGGGGTGTCCTTGCGGGCACCGACGGTGCCGAAGGCGATGCCGACGTCCCAGATCGCGTCCGCCCAGCCCTTGACCAGCTTGAGCACCTGCTGCGGGCGGGCGTCGGTGGTGAAGTCCAGGTCGTTGCCGAGCCGGCCGAGCAGCGCGTCCCGGACCGAGCCGCCGACCAGCGCCAGCCGGTGACCGGCCGCCTGGAAGCGGTCGGCGATCTCGTCGGCGACCGGCGACACCCGCAGCAGCTCTTGCAGGCCCAGGGTCTGGGCCTCGCTCAGGCCTGGTACGGCCTGGAGGGCGGTGCTGGGACGATCGGTGCGCGCGGTGGGCTCATTGGCAGTGGACACGGCTCACAAGGGTACGTGCCCCGGCAGGTCAACCGCCCGCGCGTTTTGGGCGTCTCTTCCCACAGCCCGCAACACTGCACCGCGGGCTGCATCGTTACCATGCCGGTGGACGGGTCTCGGGCACCGGACAGGGGACACGGTGTCCAAGCGAAGACCGTCGGGCGGACCGCGCCGGACGGGACGAACAGCATCAGCAGCGAGCGATCGAGAACGGCGAGGGCGAAGCGAGTGAGCGAGCCGGCACGGCACTCGGGCCTGGGGGCGCACCGACAGCCTGGACGGGCCGAACGCCCGGCCGAGGGGCGTCATCCGGTGCGCCGGGCGGGCCTGCGCCTCGCCGCCGCCTGCGCGGCCGCCCTGACCCTCTTCACGGCCGCCCCGGCCGGTGCGCTGCCGGCCGGCGGCGACATCGCCTCGGCCGAGTACCCGGTGGTGCTGACCATCGAGTCGCTGGCCCCGCAGGTGGCCGCCCCCAACGGCACCGTGACGATCACCGGACACGTCACCAACGCCGGCAAGTCGGCGCTCAAGGGCGCCCACGCGGCGGTCCGCAAGCCCTTCTCCGGCAAGCCGCTGGACCGGCGCAGCGATCTGGCGAACGTGGCCGGCCGTTCCGCGCCGGACGGCAAGGACGGCGTGGAGCTGGACAGCCCGCAGTACGCCCTGCCGGAGCTGAACCCCGGCCAGACCCTGCCGTACACCCTGAGCGTCGCGGTGAACGACCTCGGGCTGTCCTCGAGCGGGGTGTACGAGCTCGCGGTGGACGCCTGGGGCTCGACCGCCGACAACTCGCACGACCGGGCCCTGGGCATCGCCCGGAGCTTCCTGCCGTACAACCCGGGCGGTGCCGAGGCGCAGCCGACGAAGGTCGCCACGCTCTGGCCGCTGGTGCACGCGCCGGTGCTGGCCGCGCAGACCGTCGCCGACAACGACCAGTCCGTCCCGGTGCTGCGCGACGACAGCCTGGCGGCCGAGTTCGCCCCGGGCGGCCGGCTGTACGAGCTGGTCGACACCGGCTCCAAGCTGTCCGGGCTGACCTGGGTGGTCGACCCGGACCTGCTGGACGCCGCGTTCGCGATGACCAAGCCGTACCGGGTGCAGAAGCCGGGCACCGAGTCCGCGGGCAAGTCGGCCAGGGACGACAACACCGTCGTGAACAACGGCTCGGCCGCCGCCACCGCCTGGCTGGACAAGCTGCGGGCCGCGGTCGCCAAGCCGGACAGCCAGGTGGTCGCGCTGCCGTACGCCGACCCGGACCTCGCGTCGATCGCCCACAACGGCGCCGACCTGCCCGGCATGACCACCGCGCTGAACAAGGCCGCCACGGCCGGTCGGCTGACCGTCGAGGGCCGGCTCTCCGTGGACACCCGTTCCGATGTCGCCTGGCCGTACCAGGGCTACGTCGACCAGCAGATCGCCGGGCTCGCCCAGCAGGCGGGCAGCGGCCTGGTGCTGGCCAACGGGGCGAGCCTGCCGGAGCCGGACTCGCTGAACTACACCCCGACCGCGGTGCGCCCGATCGGCAACGGGCAGAGCGCCGTGGTCGCCGACGAGACGGTCTCCGGGCTCTTCCAGAGGGACCTGAGCACCGCGAAGGACCAGACCGAGGCGACCCAGCGCTTCCTCGCCGAGACCTTCGCGATCACCCACGAGCAGCCGCAGAACCAGCGCGGCCTGCTGGTCATGCCGCCCCGCGAGCTGAGCGTCAACACCGCGAAGGTGCTGGCGAGCGCCCTGCAGGCGGCGTCCGGCAAGTGGATCTCCCCGGCCAAGCTGGACGCGGTGGCCCAGGCCCCGGCGGACCAGAAGGCCAACACGGGCGTCCCGGCGGCCGCGGACTACCCGACCCAGGCCCGCGCCTCGGAGCTGTCGGCGGCCGATCTGATCGGCACCAACAAGATCCAGTACGACCTGGACACGCTGATGCGGGTGCTCACCCTGCCGCAGCGGGTGCGCGGCCCGTTCAACGCCGCCATGGTCCGGTCGCTGTCCACCGAGTGGCGCAGCCAGGCCGCGGCCGGCGGCGCCTACCGCGCCGGCGTCACGCAGTACCTGCAGGAGCTGACCAAGGCCGTCCAGGTGCCGCCGAAGACCGTGGTCACGCTGGCCGGCGACACCGGTCTGCTCCAGGTCAGCGTCCGCAACGACCTGACCCAGGCGGTCACCAACCTGAAGCTGGTGCTCACCTCGACCCAGCCGAACCGGCTGAACGTTCGCCGGGAGGAGGAGCTGGTCCTCCCGGCCTCGCAGAGCGCCACCCTCCGCTTCCAGGCCGAGGCGCACAACAACGGGCCGGTCGGCATGACCGCCCAGCTGTGGACCACCGGCCCCGACTCGCGGCCGTACGGTGCGGCCCAGCCGTTCACGGTGCAGGTCACCTCGGTGACCAACGGCGTGCTGTACGTCTTCGCGGGCGCCGGCCTGCTGCTGCTGCTGGCCGCGCTGCGCTTCATGCGCCAGCGCAAGCGGCGGGGCGGGGAGCCGCACGAGGACGGCGACCAGCCGGTCGGGGACGCCCCGGCGACGGGCGGGGCCGCGGCCGAGGAGCCGACGGCGGACAAGGCGGACGAGGCGGACGGGGCCGAGGGGTCCGAAGCCGCCGCCCGGGCCGACGGGGAGGGGCCGGCGGGCGACGCCGCTGGTGACGCTCCCGCGCAGACACCGCGCGGCAGCAGCCCGGATGGCCGGGATCGGGCCGCCAGTGATGAGAAGGTTGGTCCTTGATACCGCCGACCCCCCGTGACGCCGGGCCGGCCTCCCCCACGACAGCGAAGAGGTGACATGACCGGGCGCAGCGAGGAGCGGCAGCCGGGCCGCGGTGAGAGCCGGCCGGGTGCCGAGTCGCCGTCCGGCGACTGGTACGTGGCCGACACCTACGCCCAGGACCCGTACGCGGCCGACGCGTACGGGAACCCGCAGGACGGCCAGGACCCGTACGGTCTGCGGGCCGGCCGACCGGCCGCGCCGCAGCAGCCGGCCGCCGCGTACGACGTGCCGCCGCAGCTGCCGCCGCAGGGCGGCGGCTATCCGACGCCGGTGCCGCCCGCCCCCTACCCGGCGGCGGACCACTTCTCGCCCCCGGTGCCGCCGGTGCAGCCCGGCTGGGACACCCCGGGGCAGGCCGGCTGGCAGCCGGAGCCGGCCCCGGCTCCGGCCCGCGGCCCGTGGGGCGGTGCCGAGCAGCCGCAGCAGCAGTGGGAGCCCGGCCCGGCGCACTCCGCCTGGGACTCCGAGACCACCGAGTACGTCGGGGTGGACGCGCTGTTCGGCGGCCGCCAGGCGGAGGCCGCGGCCCCGCCGCCGGTACCGCAGCCCGCCCCGGCCCCGCAGACCACCCCGCCGGGTGCCCACGGAGCCGTGCCGCCCGGCGCGCCCGTGCCGCCGCCCGGCCCCGCGCCGTACCCGCCGATGGGCGGCTACCCGGGGCAGCCGCAGCACGTCGGCCCGCACGGGCAGCGCCCCTTCGTGCCGCCGATCGAGTTCGACCCGCCGCTCTCCGAGGAGGAGGCCACCATGCAGGTGGCCGCCGTCGCGGTGCCCCCGGCGGTCGAGCCGCCGGCGGACCTCGCCGCCGAGGAGCAGGCCGCGCCGCCGGAGTCCGCGGGCGCGGCGGCCCCGGCGGCCGGCGGCGGGGGCGGCAAGGTCGCGAGCCTGCTGAACTCCAGCGCGATCATGGCGGCCGGCACGCTGGTCTCCCGCGGCACCGGCTTCGTCCGGACCATGGTGATCACCACGGCCATCGGCGTCGGCGTGATGGGCGACTCGTACAACGCGGCGAACACCCTGCCGACCCTGCTGTACATCCTGATCGGCGGCGGCGCGCTGAACGCGGTGTTCGTGCCGCAGCTGGTGCGCAGCATGAAGAACGACGAGGACGGCGGCACCGCGTACGCCAGCCGGCTGCTCACCCTGGTGATGGTCGGGCTGGCCGGCGTGGTGTTCCTGGCGGTGCTCGGGGCGCCCGTGCTGGTCCAGCTGATCGCCCACCCGATGATGGCGAACCCGGAGCGGGCCGCCACCACGGTGGCGCTGGCCCGCTACTGCCTGCCGACCATCTTCTTCATGGGCATCCACGTGGTGATGGGCCAGGTCCTCAACGCCCGCGGCCGGTTCGGCGCGATGATGTGGACGCCGGTCCTGAACAACGTCGTGGTGATCTTCACCTTCTCCGCCTACATCTGGGTCTACGGCGGGTTCGGCACCACCCACGTCACCCCGGAGTCCATCTCGCCCGAGGGCGTCCGGCTGCTCGGCCTCGGCACCCTGATCGGCCTGGTCGTCCAGTCGCTGGCGATGATCCCGTACCTGCGGGCGGCCGACTTCCGCTACCGGCCCCGCTTCGACTGGCGCGGCCACGGCCTGGGCAAGGCCGCCCGGCTGGCCAAGTGGACGTTCTTCTTCGTGCTCGCCAACCAGGCCGGCTACCTGGTGATCACCCAGCTGTCCACCAAGGCCGGCGCCGCCGCGGCCGCGGCCGGTCACGACGGTGTCGGCCTGGCCGCGTTCTCCAACGCCCTGCTGATCTGGCAGCTCCCGCAGGCCGTGATCACCGTCTCGATCATGAGCGCGGTGCTCCCCCGGCTGTCCCGGGCGGCCGCCGACGAGGATGCCGGTGCCGTCCGCGACGACATCTCCTACGGTCTGCGCACCACGGCGGTGGCGGTCGTCCCGGCGGCCTTCCTCTTCCTGGCGCTCGGCCCGGTGATCGGCCGGTCGATCTACGCCGTCGGTGGCGACGCGAGCGTCCTGAGCGGCGCGACCAACGTCGGCCTGATGCTCTCCGCCTTCGCCCTGGGCCTGATCCCGTACTCGGCCCAGTACGTGATGCTGCGCGGCTTCTACGCCTACGAGGACACCCGGACGCCGTTCTCCAACACCGTCTGGGTCGCGGTCTGCCAGGCCGCCTTCTCCCTGCTGTGCTGGCTGCTGCTGCCCGCCGAATGGACGGTGACCGGCATGGCGTTCGGCTACGGCCTCGGGTACGCCATCGGGGTGGCGGTGGCCCTGCCGAAGCTGAAGAAGAAGATCGGCGGGCTGGACACCAAGCGGATCGGCAAGACCTACAGCCGGCTGGCCGCCGCGTGCGTCCCGGCCGCGCTGGTCGGTCTCGGCGCCAGCCTGGGGATCCAGCAGGTGCTCGGTGGCTGGACGGGCAGCGTGGCCGCCCTCGTCGTGGCGGGCGGCCTGCAGATGAGTGTCTTCGTGCTGATCGCGAAGCGCCTGCGGATCGAGGAACTGAACGCCATGCTGGGCATGGTCCGCGGCCGACTGGGCCGCTGACCGTCCCTTCGACGGCCGGACGAGCGGGCGCCCTGACCGGGCGTCAACCGGAGCGGACAGCTCCTCGGCTCGTCCGGCCGACTGCTGGGTTGCCAGCCGCCCCGGGCCCGCCCGGCGGCCGGATGGCGACCCGGTGTCCTATCTGCACCACATCTCTCCACCCGTACGCAACCGAGTGGACCCCTCAGCGGTCGTACCCGGTGGAGAAGAGTGGGCACAATTGTCCTGGAGCACAGGGCCGCCAACCCGCGGGCTCCAGCGACTCTCGGCCGGGGCGACACAAGGGGAGGCAGGACCACGGTGGCTGATGGCACCAAGGCGGTCGTCGACACGTCAACAGCTGACGCGGCGGCGGACGAAGCCGCGCTGGCCGCGGCGATCGACGAGTTCGCGGTCGCGAAGGACGCCGACGGGCGTGCCTCCGCCGACGGCGGCAAGGGCGCCTCCACCGCTGCCGCCGCTCCCGGGGAGAACAGCGGGGACGTCGAGGGGGACGCTGACGAGGCCTCCGACCGGGACTCCGGCCAGGCCTCCGACGGGGACACCGACCGGGAGGACCCGCCGGCCGCCGCCCCGGAAGCCTCCGTGAGCGAGGAGACCTCGGAGATCACCGCCCCGCTCTCGGTCCGGGAGATCGCCGCCGAACTGGCCGCCGGCTCCGCCCCGAAGAAGCCCGCCCCCGCGCCGACGCCCGCCAAGCGCCGCCCCACCGACCCGCAGCCCACGGTCGACCCGCGCGACACCGCCACCCTCCCGCGCACCCTCCCCGCGCCGCAGCGGCGCAGCGGCGACATGATCGGCCACCGGTACCTGCTCGAGGAGTGCATCTCCCAGAGCGACACCTTCAGCAGCTGGCGCGCCGTCGACGAGAAGCTGCGCCGGGCCGTCGGCGTCCACCTGATGGCCTCCGGCCACCAGCGCGCCCGCAAGGTGCTGGCCGCGGCCAAGTCCGCCGCCCTGCTCGGCGACCCGCGCTTCGTCCAGGTCCTGGACGCCGTCCAGGAGGGCGAGCTGGTCTACGTCGTACGGGAGTGGCTGCCGCACTCCTCCGACCTGGCCAAGCTGCTCGCGAACGGCCCGATGGAGCCGCACGAGGCGTACCAGATGGTCCGCCAGGTCGCCGACGCGGTCGCCGCCGCCCACCGGCGCGGCCAGGCCCACCTGCGGCTCACCCCGCGCTGCGTGCTGCGCACCGACAGCGGCCAGTACCGGATCAACGGCATCGCGGTCGACGCCGCCCTGCGCGGGCTGCCCGTCGAGGGCACCACCGAGGACGCCCAACGCACCGACACCCGCGCGATCGGTGCCCTGCTGTTCGCCGCGCTCACCCACCGCTGGCCGTACCCGGAGGACCGCTACGACCTCCGGGGCCTGCCGAAGGGCCTCCAGAACGCCGCGCCGGACCAGGTCCGCGCCGGGGTCCACAAGGGCCTGTCCGAGCTCGCCTCACGGGCCCTGTTCGACCACCCGCCGCACCACGCCGAGCCGATCACCACCCCGGAGGAGCTGGTCCGGGCGATCGCGCAGATGCCCCGGATCCGCCAGCCCGAGCCGGAGCTGCCCGCCTTCCCGGTCCCGCCCCGGCACAACACCCACGCCCTGCCCACCGCGCCCAACCCGACCCGGGTGGCCGACCCGGCGGTCGCCCCGCTGCCCGCCTCGTCGCGGCCCACCGCCTCCCGCCGGACGAAGCGGCGGCTGCGCCGGGTCGTCAAGGCCACCGCCTGGACGGTCGCCCTGGGCGCGATCGGCGTCGCCTCCTGGCAGTTCGTCGGCAGCCTGCGCCACCCCGAGTCGTCCGCCGCCGCGCCGCAGCCCACGGTCACCAGCTCCTCGCCGAGCCCGCACGCCAGCACCCACAACCCGGTGCCGATCGCCATCAAGGAGGCGCAGTCGTACAACCCGCTGGGCGACGGGCCCGAGGGCACCGAGAGCATCGGGAAGGCCATCGACGGCGACCCGAACTCCGCCTGGACCACCGGCTGGTACGTCGACCAGTTCGGCCCCAAGGCGCCCGCCCTCAAGTCGGGCACCGGCCTGCTGATCGACCTCGGCACCCAGCAGTCGGTCTCCTCGGTGAACGTCCAGTTCCTCGGCGGCGAGCAGACGGCGGAGCTGCGGGTGCCCACCGGGGCCGCCACCACCAACCCGATGCAGGCCAAGCCGGAGAGTTTCAGCATCGTCGGCAAGAAGGCCGGGACGAACGTCGAGTACACCCTCGACTCCCCGGTCACCACGCGCTACCTCTTGATCTGGCTGACCGGTCTGACCAAGGATGGCGACACCAGGTACCGCGGCCACGTCGCCGAGGTGAAGGTCTCCGGCTGACCGCACGGCTCGCGCACCGGAACGACGGCAGAGGTCAAGGGGTGACAGTGGCGGACGACGACGCGGCGTTGCTCGCCCGGCACGTCGCCGGCGACCAGGAGGCCTTCGGCCTGCTGGTGAACCGGCACCGCGACCGGCTCTGGGCGGTCGCCCTGCGCACCCTGGGCGACCGCGAGGAGGCCGCCGACGCGCTCCAGGACGCCCTGGTCTCCGCCTTCCGCGCCGCCGCCGGCTTCCAGGGCCGCTCGGCCGTCACCACCTGGCTGCACCGGATCGTGGTCAACGCCTGTCTGGACCGCGCCCGGCGCAGCGCCACCCGCCGCACCACCCCGCTCGACGAGGACCCGCAGCGGCTCGACACCCTGGTCGGCTCCGCCGAGCCGGCCGACTCCCCGGTGGTCCGCGCCGAGCTGCACCGCGAGGTGACCGCGGCCCTCGGCGAGCTGCCCGCCGAGCAGCGGGCCGCGCTGGTCCTGGTCGACATGCAGGGCTACCCGGTCGCCGAGGCCGCCGAGCTGCTGGGCGTCCCGGTGGGCACCGTGAAGAGCCGCTGCGCGCGCGGCCGGGCGCGGCTGCTCCCGCTCGTACGGCACCTGCGGGAGAGCGACGGCGGGCCGGATGTTTCACGTGAAACACCGGGCGGCCACGGCTCGGCCCCACCGGTGCGGGGCACCCGGGGGAACCCGACGGCCCCCCGCACCGTCACAGGGACAGGCCCGAGCACCGGTCGGACGATGCTGGAAGGAGACGCGAGCACACGATGACCGCCAACCCCTTCTCGCCCGACCACACCGGGGACCACCCCCCGGTCGAGCAGCTCGCCGACCTCACCGAGGGGCTGGTCGACTCCCCCGAGGCCGTCGCGGCGCTGCGACGGCACCTGGCCGGCTGCGCCGAGTGCCGGGAGACCGTCGACGCGCTCGCCGAGGTCCAGGCGCTGCTCGGCGGCGTCGAGACCCCGCCGATGCCCGCCGACATCGCCGACCGGCTGGACGCCGCTCTGGCCCAGGCCGCCGCCGAGGCCCCGGCAACCGCTTCCGGGAACGACCGCAAGGCCCTCGCCCGCCCCCAGGAGGCCCCTGCCGCCGCCCGCCGGTCCGGCACCCCGGCCTCGCCCGTACGCGCCGCCACGGGGCCCTCCACGCCGCCCTCCCGGCCCTCGGCCCGGCCCGCCGCCGCCACCGGCCCCGGCCGCCCGCGCCCCCGGCGTCGATTCGCCCTGCTGCTCGGCGCCGCCGCCCTGGCTGCCCTCGGACTCGGCGGGGCGCTGCTGCTGCACCCCGACGACGGGGCCGGCGGCCCCGCGGTCACCGCGGGCGCCCCTGCGGGCACCACCGCCGCCGCAGCCCCGGGACGCGCCCCGCACGGGGCGAGCGCCGGCACCGACTACCGCGCCGACCGCCTCGCCACCCAGATCCAGCAGTTGCTGGCCCGCTCGGAGAGCGCTCCGGGGCTGCGGCCGACCGGGCAGGCCAAGCCCGAGAGCGTCCTGCCCGCCGAGGGCGCCCGGCCGGAGCCCTCCTCCCCGGCTTCCCCGTCCCCCTCCGCTTCCGCCTCCCCGGCCCCCTCGGCGTCCTGCCCGCCCCCCGCCTCCGGCGCCCCGCTGGCCACCGACCGGGGCAGCTACGACGGCGCCCCGGTGGACGTCCTGGTCTACCCGGTGCCCGGCCGGCCCGACCTCGTGGACGTCTACCTGCGCGCCCCCGACTGCGGCCAGGTCGTCCTGCACCAGAGCGTTCCCAGTCGCTGACCAGTGGTTCCCATGCGATCCACGCCCAGCACGGCACGCCGCTTCCGGAGTTCGGGCACCTGGTACTGATCCGCCTGGGAATGCGAGACACTGGTCAGTCGTTGTCCCGGGCGGCGGAGCAGGACCGCCCTCCCCGCAGCTAACGCGGGTCGCGATGCGAACCAGGAGAAGCAGTGAGCGACGTCCGTAACGTGATCATCATCGGTTCCGGCCCGGCCGGGTACACGGCAGCGCTCTACACGGCCCGTGCCTCCCTCAAGCCACTGGTCTTCGAGGGGGCCGTCACCGCCGGTGGTGCGCTCATGAACACCACCGAGGTCGAGAACTTCCCGGGCTTCCGGGACGGCATCATGGGCCCCGAGCTGATGGACAACATGCGGGCCCAGGCCGAGCGCTTCGGCGCCGAGCTGATCCCCGACGACATCGTCGCGGTAGACCTCACCGGTGACATCAAGACCGTCACCGACTCCGAGGGCAACGTGCACAAGGCCCGTGCCGTGATCGTCACCACCGGCTCCCAGCACCGCAAGCTCGACCTGCCGAACGAGGACAAGCTCTCCGGGCGCGGCGTCTCCTGGTGCGCCACCTGCGACGGCTTCTTCTTCCGCGACCAGGACATCGCGGTGGTCGGCGGCGGGGACACCGCCCTGGAGGAGGCGACCTTCCTCTCCCGCTTCGCCAAGAGCGTCACGATCATCCACCGCCGGGACACCCTGCGCGCCTCCAAGGCGATGCAGGAGCGTGCCTTCGCCGACGAGAAGATCCGCTTCGAGTGGGACAGCGCGGTCGAGGCCATCCACGGCGACCCGAAGCTGAGCGGCGTCACCCTGCGCGACACCACCACCGGCGAGACCCGCGAGCTGGCCGTCACCGGTCTGTTCATCGCGATCGGCCACGACCCGCGCACCGAGCTGTTCAAGGGCCAGCTGGACCTCGACGCCGAGGGCTACCTCCAGGTCGAGGCCCCCTCGACCCGGACCAACATCCCGGGCGTGTTCGGCGCCGGCGACGTCGTGGACCACACCTACCGCCAGGCCATCACCGCCGCCGGCACCGGCTGCTCCTCGGCGCTGGACGCCGAGCGCTACCTGGCCGCGCTGGACGACCTGGAGGCCAAGGCCGCCGTCGTGGCGGTCTGACCCCCGGGCCACCGACCCACCCTCGCGGGGGTGTTGTGTTCCACGTGACACCCCCGCCCCGGCCAGGCAGAAACAGAACGGGCCCACCCGTTGTTCTCCTGGCAGCAGCCCCCTCCGTCCTAACCCGAGGAGTTCCCGTGGCCGGCGCCACCACCACCGTCACCGACGCGACGTTCCAGTCCGACGTCCTGGACAGCGACAAGCCCGTGCTGGTCGACTTCTGGGCCACCTGGTGCGGCCCGTGCCGTCAGGTCGCCCCGGTCCTGGAGGACATCGCGGCCGAGCACAGCGACAAGCTGACCATCGCCAAGCTCGACGTGGACGCCAACCAGGAGACCGCCGCCAAGTACGGCGTCATCTCGATCCCGACCCTGATCGTCTACAAGAACGGCGAGCCGGTGAAGTCCATCACCGGTGCCCGGCCGAAGGCGGCGCTGCTGCGCGAGCTGGCCGAGTTCATCTAGGTCGTCGGACCGTCGACCGCACGGCGGCGGGGGGGGCCCCCCCCGGGGCCCCCCCCCCCCCCGGGGGGGACCCCCCCCCCCCCCCCCCCCCCCCCGCCCCCCG